>JBEKXK010000131.1:0-9263 GCA_049512055.1 Syntrophales bacterium
AGTGTGCAAGGAAGAAAAAAAAGAGGCAACCTGATTTTCAAAGAACCCAAAAACCCGTCCAAATCCCTGATTCCACAAGGGCCATAATACCCATTTCAGGTTATATTGGACAGCACTGATCTCAGGTGTTAATTTTTCACTGCTGCAGGGAAGCAACGAGTTGTTATGAAAGAGAGGTTCTCCTCTGAGGTCAAAGCGTGATCCGCGTACTGCCGATTCCCAGAGCGCCGTACCAGGGATGGGGGAATACTCAGCAATGATCGGTCTCGCCCCATGCAATTGCACATAGCGTATGCTGTCCCTCAGTTCTGCGGCCTCCTGCCCTGGCAAGCCGCACAGCAGGTAGATGCCGATATCCTCGGATTTATAGCCCGCTTCCGTGAGGTAGCGGATGGCGGCTTGCAGTTGCTCGTTGTTGACTTTACCCCCCGTAGTCAACTGCGTCGTTGGATTGAATGATTCAAAGCCGAAACGTATGGTGGCAAAGCCAGCCATATGCATTAACTTGCTTAACTCGGGCGCGATTTGAGATATGTGGAGGCCGTTCGGGCAGTGAAATTCACAAGTTAACCCTCGTTTGATTATTTCTTTGAGCATGGGAATTGCCATTTCGTCAGGGTTCATAAGAAGTGCATCATCATAAAAGGAAAACTGACTGACGCCGAAATGTTTGTGCCAGAAATGAATCTCATCAACGATCCTTGCAGGGGTCCTCTGTCTGAAATTATCGGTCAATAGGCGCGAGGCGCAATACGTGCAGTTATAAGGGCACCCTCTCGAGGTCAGAATTGGAAACTGATCCTTGAATGGCAGGAGATCCAAAGCGGGGTAGGGCAGTGAATCCAAATCATCCGGATCCGGCGCATAAAGCGGGTCATCACCAAAAAAATCATGCAATAGGGCAGAGAGCTGTTTTTCGCCTGCACCGGTAATAATTATGTCGGCTCCTGATTTGATCGCATGCTCAGGGCATAGGGTTGCATATATTCCACCTAAGACAATCGGGATACCCGGAAGCATGTGTTTAGTGATTTTTATGACCTCAAAGACGCCGGGGTACCAGTATGTCATCATGGATGTGACAAGAATCAAATCGGGACGGGGAGATGACTTTAGCTCGCTTACGAGAATATCGGGCGTTATTCCGTATCTGTTATAATTCCTCTTAATTCCCTTCAGAGACTGGGGCTTGGAAATTCTCTCTTGGGGAAGTTTGCCATGACCCGTGACAGACCTCTTTGGCAATTTAACGCCAGTAAACCTCTTTAATTGAGGATGACAGGCATTCAAGCAATCGATAAGATATACATGATAACCATTCTCACGAAAGAGACCCCCCATATAGAGAAGCCCCAGCGGTTTTATCCACAAGTCATAGGCGGCAAAATCGTAAATCCATGGATTGATGAGAAGGATGCTTTTTTTCCTATAGGCAGTCATACGTTCGTGAGCATATATAATTTTTTCGTATATAAAACAATATAATCCAGTCTCTTATCGGCGGATGCAGAGAAAAGACTTGAAGCATTAATTGAATATTGCTACCATGCCGGCACAGTGGAGAAGAAAAAGAATATGAGGTGCGTTGTCCAGAGGGTCGAGAGGGCGAGAGTCCTTGTTGACAGAGAGATAATATCAAGTATAGAAAAGGGAGTCCTCGTCTTTCTGGGCATAGAAAAGGGAGATAGTTATCGCGACGCTGATTTTCTCCTTGAGAAAATTATCCATTTGAGGATATTTGAGGATTCGCAGGGAAAGATGAATCTCTCTCTCATCGAGACGTCGGGAGAGATTCTTATCGTGTCGCAGTTTACACTGCTCGCTGATTGCAGAAAGGGGCGGAGGCCTTCTTTTGTCTCTGCTGAGGAGCCGGAGGAGGCAAATAAGCTCTTTGACTACTTCATCAGCATAGCCCGTGAGAAAATCGGCCATGTCGGTACTGGTGAATTTCAAGCCATGATGAAGATAGAATTGGTAAATGATGGTCCTGTAACGATGCTGCTCGACAGCAGAAAGACGTTTTGAAATAAAGAGCCAAGCAAATATGGAGAATGATATCCCGCCTTGCGATATAAGAATAGACAGAGACGGTGTCTGGTATTACAAGGGCAATGAAATCTTCAGAGATGAAATCTTAAAATACTTCTACCAAAATCTGAAGAAAGATGTAACAGGCAGATATTTGATTGAGCTTGAGGGCGACCGTTGTTATCTGGAAGTGGAAGACACTCCCTTCATTGTAAGAGCAGTATATAGAGACACTGCCCAGGCAGTCAACGAAGAATGCATTTACCTGCTGTTATCAGATCAGAGCATTGAGAAACTCAATCCCGATTCTCTGTGGGCGGCAAAGGATAATGTGCTTTATTGTTCAGTTAAGAAAAACGCTTTTGTTGCACGTTTTTCGAGGGCGAGTTATTATCAAATTGCAGAATTCATAGAATGTAGTAACTGCGGAGATGAGTACTTTATTTCGCTCAACGGCAGACGCTTCTGCATAACGATCGCGGCGTGAAACAGTAATGAAACATATGGAGACGCACCATGCTGGATGATCACGTAAAAGAGACCCTGACATTCGACGACCTTCTTCTCGTACCTTGCGAATCGAGCATTCTTCCCAAGGATGCAGAAACATCGACGCTCCTCACTAATAATATTATGCTGAATATCCCGATTGTGAGCGCTGCCATGGATACAGTCACAGAATCCGGGACTGCCATATGTCTTGCCCAAGAGGGAGGCATAGGGATCATTCACCGCAATATGAGCATCGAAAAACAGGTGATCGAGGTTGATAAAGTGAAGAAATCGGAGAGTGGCATGATTGTGGATCCGATTACAATCGAACCTGAGCAGAAGGTTCTCGATGCCCTTGAGCTCATGAACAAATACCGTATATCGGGAGTTCCTGTGGTAAAGAATCATAGGCTCGTAGGAATCCTGACAAACAGGGATCTCAGATTTGAGACTAACCTCGATCAGCCCGTTGCGAATGTTATGACAAAAGATGATCTCGTGACGGTTTCATCAACTATAAGCCTGGAAGAATCGAAGAAACTGCTCCATAAACACAGGATAGAAAAATTGCTGGTCGTGGACGAAGCATATAACTTAAAAGGGATGATCACCATTAAGGACATAGAGAAGATAAAGAGATATCCCAATTCGTGTAAGGATTCCCGCGGCAGGCTGCGAGTCGGTGCCGCTGTCGGCATCATTGACAGGGAAGCGCGGTTAGATGCCCTATTATCTGCGGGTGTCGATGTAATTGTCATAGATACCTCGCATGGTCATTCTGCGGGTGTTTTAGATGCCATTAAGGATACAAAAATCAACTTTCCGGCCTGTGAACTGGTTGCCGGCAATGTGGCTACCTCTGAGGGGGCAGAAGCTCTGACTAGAGCGGGGGTGGACGCAATCAAGGTGGGAGTTGGTCCCGGATCGATATGCACCACGCGGATTATCGCGGGCGTCGGCATCCCGCAGATGAGCGCCATAAGAGATGCGGCCAAGGTAGCAAACAAATACGGCATCCCGATCATTTCCGACGGAGGCATCAAGTACTCGGGTGATGTTGTAAAGGCACTTGCCGCGGGCGCCTATACGGTAATGATAGGCAGCCTGTTTGCTGGAACAGAAGAGAGTCCGGGTGAGACGATCCTTTTCCAAGGAAGAAGTTACAAAATGTATAGGGGAATGGGTTCCCTTGAGGCCATGAAGATGGGAAGCATGGACAGATATTATCAGGATGACATAGAAAGTAGTCTGAAGACGGTTCCAGAAGGTATAGAGGGCAGGGTGCCGTTCAGAGGACCTTTGTCTGCAAGCATAGGCCAGCTCGTGGGCGGCCTGAAGGTCGGCATGGGCTATGTAGGTTGCAGGACGATCAAGGAACTCAGAGAAAAGACAAGGTTTATCCGCATCACATCAGCGGGTCTTCGCGAAAGCCATGTCCACGACGTGATTATCACCAAAGAGGCGCCAAACTACTGGCTGGATTGAGCAGCAGACGGCATGGCAAGAGCTCAATATGATGCGTTGCTAGTCATGGCTTTGCATGTAATGCATTTTCATATAAGACTAATTCTCCGGGGCACTCTTCCCTCGTTTGCGGAGTTTTCTACTTGTAATTCCACTTATCCTGCTATTTCATTTTATCGAAGGATGAACATTTAATGATGCCTGGCAATTTCGTCCACCTGCACGTTCATACGCAGTACAGTCTCCTCGATGGTACGATTCGTCTCGACAATCTATTCAAGAAGGCAAAAGAATACCAAATGCCTGCTGTGGCAATTACGGATCATGGAAATATTTTTGGCGCCATTGATTTCTATCAGCATGCCCAGAAACACGGCGTTAAGCCGATTATCGGCTGCGAGCTATACGTTGCCCCCAAGAGCCGCTTCGATAAGAATGCGCAATCCGCAGGGGAGGGTTTCCACCATTTACTTGTCCTCGTCAAAGACAGGCAGGGGTACAAGAATCTCATGAAGCTCGTTACCGCCGCCTACCTGGAGGGATTTTACTATCGACCGCGCGTAGACAAGGAACTCCTCGCGACATATAGCGAAGGCCTTATCGGACTTAGTGCATGTCTCCACGGAGAGATAGCCAGCCTGCTGCTCAAAAGGAATAAGGAAGCGGCAATCGGGGTTGCCGATGATTACAGAAAAATATTTCGCGACGGAAATTTCTATCTCGAGATCATGGAGAACGGTCTTCCTGAACAAAAGACTGTGAATAGCGGTCTCATCGAAATAAGTCGAGAGCTTTCGATTCCCCTTGTGGCGACTAATGACTGCCACTATATCGATCGAGAAGATGCCGAGGCGCATGAAGTCCTCCTATGTATCCAGACGGGTAAGACCATGGATGATGCTGACCGGATGAAATTCAAGACAGACCAGTTCTACTTCCGTTCACCCGAGGCCATGAGTCGTCTATTTCAGTATATTCCGGAGGCTATTAAGAATACCGTGGTCATTGCGGAGAGATGCAACTTGACTTTCGATTTTGGCAGTATTTATCTGCCAAATTTTGAGGTCAGTACGAGTGAATCGCTTGATGAACACTTATCGGGGCTCGCAAAAAGAGGATTGGATAAGTTGCTGCCCGTAATCATGAGGGGCGAAGAGGACAAGGACATGCGCGAGCAATACGAGAAGCGCCTGCACGAAGAACTGGAGATCATCAAGTCCATGGGATTCGCCGGATATTTTCTCATCGTCTCGGATTTTGTGAACTACGCTAAACAAAGGAACATCCCCGTCGGTCCTGGCAGAGGCTCTGCCGCTGGCAGTCTTGTTGCCTATGCAACAGGCATTACCAATATAGATCCTATACGGTATGGACTTTTCTTTGAGAGGTTCTTAAATCCGGACCGTATAAGCATGCCTGACATAGATATAGATTTCTGCCAAGATGGCCGCGATGAAATCATCAAGTATGTGACGGACAAATATGGGAGCGATAAAGTTGCGCAGATCATTACATTCGGCAAGATGCAGGCCAAGGCAGTCATCAGGGACGTAGGGAGGGCGCTCAACATATCATACGGTGAAGTGGATAGCATTGCAAAGTTGATCCCCAATATCCTGAACATTTCGCTCGACATGGCGATTCAGAGTGAGCCGCGACTTCAGGAAGAGGAGAAAAAAAATGAGAAAGTCAGAAGACTCCTGTCCCTGTCACGAGCCCTCGAAGGTCTAAATCGTCATTCGTCAACCCATGCAGCGGGTGTTGTTATATCCGATGTGCCCCTTGTTGAGCGCGTGCCCCTCTGCAAGAGCCCCAAGGATGAAATTGTTACTCAATTTTCCATGATGGATCTCCAAGCGGTAGGACTGACAAAATTTGATTTTCTGGGACTGAAGACGCTCACAGTCATCAAAAATGCGCTCAGGTTTATAAAGGAGGGCAGGGGGGAGGAAATCGATATTGATAATATTCCCCTCGATGATCAAAAAACGTATCAATTATTAATGAAGGGTATTGCAGACGGAATATTTCAGCTGGAAAGTGCAGGCATGAAGGATATCCTCGTAAGTATGAAGCCCGACTGCATCGAGGAAATCATTGCCTTGATTGCCCTATACAGACCTGGGCCTATGAATATGGTTCCGGAATTTATCTCGCGCAAGCAGGGTAAGACGAAGATTGTTTATGAAATCCCCGAGCTGAAAGAAATATTGAAAGAGACATATGGCGTTATCGTTTACCAGGAACAGGTGATGCAGATAGCCAGCGCCGTCGGCGGCTACACTATGGCGGAAGCTGACATACTGCGCAAGGTTATGAGCAAGAAAAAACCTTCGGAGATGGAGAAAGAGAGACCTAAATTCCTCGAAGGCGCGAGACGGAGAAATATACCCGAAAGAAAGGCCAGAAAAATCTGGCAGCAGATGGAGACTTTTGCAGAGTACGGATTCAACAAGTCCCACAGCACCGCTTACGCTATGATATCCTACCAAACCGCCTATCTGAAAGCTAATTTTCCCATTGAATTTATGGCGGCCCTGCTCACGAGCGAAAAGGACAACAGGGACAAGATCATTAAATACATCAACAGTTGCAAGGATATGGGCATAAATGTGCTCCCTCCCGATATCAATGAATCTCAAAGCGATTTCAGTGTCACAGGCGAGCATATCCGCTTCGGTCTTGCTGCTGTCAAGAACGTGGGGATGGGAGCGATTGACTCGATCATATCTGTAAGGGAAAAGGACAGGAAATTCGCAACTTTCGACGATTTCTGCACCCGTGTCGATCTCAAGAAGATCAATAAGAGGATGATTGAGAGCCTCATCAAATGTGGAGTGTTTGATTCCCTTGGCTATAAAAGAAGCCAGCTTATGAAATACTATGAAGGAATCGTCGATACGGCGCAGAGGCGCCAAAAAGAAAGATCGAGTGGTCAGACCAGTTTCTTCGACAACATGGAAGGTGAAAAGATTGCGCATCTCGATATCATGAACGAATGCACGCTTTCTGATATAGCCGAATGGGATCATAAGGAATTACTTGCCCATGAGAAAGAAACCCTCGGATTCTATATCACAGGTCATCCGCTTCTTAGATTTGCCGAAAAACTCCGTACAGTGGCCAATGTCGACTCTTCGAACATCAGTGACAGGAAGGATCGCGATACAGTCGCTTTTGGCGGCGTAGTGAACAATATCCGAGAGGTGACTACGAAGAAGAAAGAGGTCATGGCCTATATAACCATTGAGGATCTCAGAGGCACTGTCACGGTGATCTGCTTTGCCGATCTGTACAATAAGGCATTTGGGCTCGTGCACTCCGAAGAGCCGGTCTTAATCAAAGGAACCATAGATGCAGGCGAGGAGGGGGTCAAGGTGATCGCCTCCGAGATAATCCCACTGAGCGATGCAGCCGAACAACCTTATGATGTAGTACACTTTAGTATTGATGCTTCAAGATCGTCAGCTATAGACATCGATTCTCTGCATAAATTACTGATTAATCACAAGGGGAAGTGTGACGGTTTTATCCGCATTGTCAATAGCAATAATGAAGTCATCGTTTATTTGGGGAGGGATTTTCAGCTCGAGCTGACCGATAGATTAAAGGCAGAGACGGACCGTCTGCTTGGCACCGGCGCTACCCGCTTCTGCTATAGGACTATTGAGACAGAATAAACATAGCAATGAAACCTGCCATCCAGAAATACCCCACCATGAGCTATCAAGAAAGGACTTACAGAAACCGCGTATCGCACAATAGCCTCGCATCGTTCCGCCTCTGTGTACGTGAAACAGACCTCTTAATACACTGCGATACTGATCTTTCTCATAAAGCCCTCGAATCCGTTTATATATATCGCGGATTCATCGAGTCCTACATTAACAGGCATCCCGACTTTCTGACTTCCCTGGCACCTATAGATGATGATGCTCTCGCTCCAGCCATCATACGTGACATGCTCAAGGCATCATTTGCGGCCAATGTAGGCCCAATGGCAGCTGTCGCAGGTGCCATATCGGAATATGTAGCGAATGACCTGCTCAAGATATCACAGAATGTCATCGTCGAAAACGGGGGCGATATTTATCTAAAAAGTCAAGAACAGGTCAGGGTCGGTGTATTCGCTGGCGATTCGCAGTTAACCTACAAAATCGGTCTATTATTGAAACCCGGGCAAATGCCCCTCGGCATTTGTACATCCTCCGGAACCGTAGGACACTCCCTAAGTCTCGGGAAAGCAGATGCAGTCTGTGTTCTCTCCAAATCATCCACCATGGCCGATGCCGCTGCCACCGCAATCGGAAATATTGTGAAAGGGAAAGGAGATATTCGGACTGCCCTTGAAAAGGGAATGAGAATCGAGGGAGTCTTGGGCGCCCTCATCGTGGTAGCAGATCATTTTGGGGTCATCGGAGACGTCGAGTTGATTTAGCACAACGAGAGAGACAAACGAGATCAGAATGGATAGCAGCAGAATAAGTTAAAATTACCTTGCCCCTTTAAGTTTACATAATATATCTTATAAGACATATGACACGAAGATCAGGCATCCCTAAAAGCCTTCCTCAGCTAATCTTTTAACCAACTCTATTTGCCTCTCCGACAACTTCTTGGGAATGTCGACAATGATCTTGACAAATTGATCTCCCTTTCCCGAGCCCTTGAGTCGCGGAACTCCGAAGCCTTTCATTCGGATCTTTGTATTGTTCTGCGTTCCGGGTGGAATTTTGATCCTTTTGGTCGCTCCTTCTATTGTTGGAACATCAATGGTCGTACCAAGAACGGCCTGAGAGAAATTGATCATCTTGTCGATATAGATGTCATTCCCATCCCTCGCAAAAAATGGGTGTGGGATGATGCTGATATTTATGTATAGATCACCCGGAGGTCCTCCATCAAGGCCGGGTCCACCTTTGCCCGCTAACCTCAGTTTCTTTCCCGTATTAATGCCGGGTGGTATCTTGAAATTGATCTCTTCAACATTATCGTCTTTTTGCAAGGCCAATTTCTTTTCTGCACCGAATACGGAATCTTCTAATGTAATTGATAGGTTATATTCGAAGTCCTGTCCTTTCTGTGGCGCCCGGGAAAATCTCTGCCGCTCCCCTTCGAATACGTCGGAAAATGAACCGCCCTGCGCAAAAGTGAAGCCCCCGCCCCTGCTTGTTCTGAAATTTCTGGGCCCTGCGCCACCTGCATCGCCAAAGCCGAAACTTCGTAGGATATCATTCAGATCGAAGCCTCGGAAAATATCCTCCTGCGTATATCTTTGT
>JBEKXK010000132.1:0-9029 GCA_049512055.1 Syntrophales bacterium
AGCCGAAGGTAGCCGTCCCTAGCACCACAAATATCGCCAGGCCTAATGTTTTAAGTGTCTTTTTCATGATCTGTTTTCTCCTTCGTCGTTAATTTGTTTTGACTTTTATTACCGCATTATCCATGCCAACTTTGCGAGCGTAGCGAATATCATTTATAACATCTTTATTATACGAAGATATTAGGAATTGAAATGATTTTGGGACAGCGCTTCAGACCCCAGAAAGGCGGGGTTTCTTAAAGAAGCGTTAAATGACATTTAATGAAATAGAAATTGGATTGTGAAAATTCGTTAGCTGTGATCAGTTCTGCTGTGGTTATTCTGAATTTATTAAAAAACGCAATCTCCTGCGTATTTCATGATATTTCGTACTGAACAGATTTCCGGAACATCGAAATTACGTTTTTAATCCCTTAAGATCATTCCTGCATTGTGACTGATTTTGCCGGTTCTTGGTAAATACAATGATGCCGGATGGATATTGATAACTGGTGTCCTCAACGCTCCCCTATTTGCCTGTTATCCACAAATCGTCAACCTCAACCAAAATGCAGGACTTCTATCAGTAATAAACACAATTCACGCCCGACGACAGACATAGACACCACACCTGACATTTTGTCGCTAAAATTCAACTGACACAAAAGATCCTTCTTCATATATTCCCACCGTGAAAAAGGAAGTTTTTACAAAAAAATATCTTCGTGCCTCATTCGAACCGGATGTGATGTGGTGCTTGCTTTCTTTTTTTACCCCGTGTTTCTGGAGATAAGATTTCATCCGCAATCTGTGAAGCCGTTTTATGAGGTAAGTAAATTCTGATGAATAAATCGGAAAGGAGGAGTTCTGGATATTCGTCGTTAAGTATTTTGTATGCGTTGATGGTATTGTCGCTGATCTCAAGTAATCGAAGACTGATCTCAAGTGATAGAGGAGCGGGAGGGTATTTTTTTAGTAAATCATCAAGTAAGAGAATAAGCGCCTGCCTATCCGGGATATTTTTCCTCAAAGCATTTCCTTTTTCGTTGTCTGTTGCCGTTTTCGTATTAGTAAGGATGTTACAATATAGAGACGCTGACCATTTTACCACTTTTATTATTTCGTGGGGTCATTTTTACTCTGCCAGGTGATCCTAATTACTGTAGCCATTGCGGCAACTTGCTGCGGAGGACGTTAACCTTGCCGAAGATGCTGTATTTCAACGCGTAATGATCACGTCTACGGAGATCCCGAACATTCTTGGCGTGAATATATTACTAAAAGTAGCTTACCCATAGAATTGCCTTGACTTTGCTATAATGGTGCATATCGTAAATCGAAAATCAACATCATGAAAAAGTTGATGAGTTAATTGGCAATAAGCCCGACTAATCGGGAACAAGACAAAGAGGAGTGTGTCAAGATGCATCAGGCAGAACGAATGAAGTTTGCACCCGTTACAGTAGCGTATGTAGACGGGGATTATTTATTATGCTTAAGATGATGGCTGTCGGCCCGTATCAGTCCAACTGTTATATACTGGGATGTAAAAAGACCATGGAGGGGGTTGTCATTGACCCTGGGGATGAGGTCTTGCGCATTGTGAAAGAGGTATCTAATACTGGTCTCAGGATCAAATATATCCTAATCACCCATGGCCATCCTGATCACACAGGCGCGGCGAAGCAGCTAAAGGGTATTATAAAGGCCCCTGTATGGATACACAGGATGGATTCTCCCGGACTGGGTTTCCCTGCTGATGGGACACTTTTTGACGGACAGGAAATTGAAGTCGGTACATATAGGATAAAGGTGATCCATACACCTGGGCATTCTCGCGGCGGTGTATGTTTTTACGCGCCAGGCGCTGTCTTTACTGGGGATACGCTTTTTTCCGGTTCCATAGGACGCACCGACTTACCTGGAGGCGATCACAAGAAACTGATTAAGGGGGTAATGGAAAAGATATTTCCTCTTGGAGATGATTTGCGCGTATATCCGGGGCACGGGCCTGCCTCCACTATAGGTCAGGAGAGACTGAGAAATCCATTCTTCAAGTGATTATCAGAAAGTATCATGCGCACACTTTTGAATGTTACCAGGGATAATTAGGGACAGCCACAACACCGTTCGGCATCTAATTTGCTGTGATTGAGGAATCATATCGGAAGGTACGGGAAAAGGCAACAGTAATGGGAAGTGTTGGCACTGTCCGAGATTTCATGGTTGACGTTATCTTTGGAGTCCTGAAATCCGGGAAGAAGTATGACCCAAATTTTAAACCAATTCCCGCTTGACAAGAACGGTATCTACGGGTGAATTGTTTTCGATCTGGAATTGTGGTGAGGATTACCATTTATAAGCAGTTCTTCAGAGGTTTCATGTTTCTACGATAGAGAAAATGCCAGCGCATAATCTTCGGGACGCTAAAGATGAAGTCCCGGTGGTGAATTTCTTGAGGACATTGCATGACAGCCACACTGCGAACTCCACCACTGAGACACTTAGGCGTCAAGCCCCTGCGAGGTCTGCGGGGTTTTCTGGAGTCGTTCGATTAGATCACGAATGGCTCGTGCGTCGTCTTTGCGATGCCCATGGCTCACAATGGGGTTGCTTCCTCCCGCCGAATCAATTCGGATGTCGGACCATATTAAACCCGTTTGGATATTTACCGAAGCCACTTTAGCGATTGCAATGCTCTCTTCGTTGGAACCGAAGAGTCGCGGCTTAATACGCGTAACCCGGTTTTGATTTACTTCAATACGCACCGGGAAAAGCAGGTTGCCAGAAGTCAACCGGCTGGCGGTGAATACATGGTTGTCGTCAATCATCGCTTCCTCCCTCGATTCGATAATTTAAATTGATAAGGCATCGCTTTTTCACGGTGGAAGTATATGAAGAAGAATCTTGTGTGTCAAGAGGTGAGGAAGAAAGCTCGGTCATTCGAACCTCTCTCTTGCCTTTCACTACGATCACTTTTTATCTTTCGCAACAGCAGCTTTGAGGAATTCCTGTGTGCTCACGACAGCGGCTTGCCAAGGAAACACTTTGTCAATCAGAACATGGTGTACTTCTGCATCCCTATCGGCGCATGCATCTGAGATGACCGCGAGTTTGTAATCCATGTCAGCGGCCCAGCGAACCGTGGAGAGAACAACGCCACTTGTCGAAATGCCAAATAACACTAGTGTGTTAATATTTTTGGACCTTAGGATCGTTTCGAGGTCGGTGGTTGAGAAAGCCCCCACGCGGCGCTTGGTGACGATTATATCGCCCGGCTGCGGAGCTACCTTAGTGTGAATCTCGGCTCCAGATGTGCCTTCACGAAAGCGGCCCGTATCCTTTAAATTGCTAAAGAGTTTGTTCTGCAAATTGATCTCGGGATAACCGTTACGAAAACGTACAACGATGTAAATAATAGGAATATGGACTTGCCTCGCTGCATTGAGTATGGTACCAGCTTTCTCCAATAAAGGTATCTGCACACTCTCAGGCAGCATGTTCACGATATCATTCTCATAGTCCATGATTAATACCGCCGTTCTGGCATTATTAATGGAAAACTCGGGTGAGATTAGTGCCCTTACCTGTGCACCATTAACAGCAGGATCCGGCGTACGGTTGCTCTTCTGTATGTCTTGCTTGTCTACAGCGAGGAGATCTGTTCCTGAAAAGATCAGAAAGATAACTGACAACAATATGCTTACGATTCTATGCACTTACATTTCCTCCCTCTGTGAATAGGAAAAACAATCATTTCTCCTTGTCTGGTCTAACTATTTTTCTGATTCTGGTCTAACGATTTTGATATAAACTCTACTCATTCCTATACATCATGTCAAATGTGGACTTCAGGACGTTGCGCTTACAGAAAACATTGAACTAAACACAGTCAAAAGTCATATTTTTAAGAATATCAGTATTCTCTTAAAATTTATCAAATTTCTATGAGATTCCCCATCAGATTTGAATAATGATATGTTGCAAAATTTAGTCGACGAATCAGAATGTAGAAGGCCTCAGGAGTATTATACCTTTAAAGGGAGAAACACAGGATATGAAAGGTTACACAATTACGAGGCACAAGTTTCTTTCCGTCGACGAGGCAAGAAAGCTGCGCGAGGTCTGTCAGAAACATGCTGAGACAGATCTTAAAGCAAGGAGAAGCACCTGGGTGACCAGATATATGCTGGTTCACCTGGCTCTCCATAGCGGACTGAGGGTAAGCAAAATCGCTTCCCTGACGATTGGTGATCTTTATTTCAGCGATAAAGACAACTATCTCGTGGTGCAGCACGGCAAAGGAGGTAGAAAAAGGGATGTCTACCTGGATAAAGAACTCGTCAGACACTTGCATGATTATATTAGGATTAAGAGAAACCTGTGGCAGATATTCGATTCATAGCTCACGTCACACGTATGCAACCATGCTGTTGGCTAAAACAAATAATATCCGATTTACTCAAAAACAACTTGGCCATGCTTCCATTACAATGACATCCCTGTATGCTGATATATTGCCAGAGATGAATCAGATCCTGGCGGAAGCTATCCTTAAATAAGAATTGTTATTACGGCGGAAGCACAGCCGTTTTTTGACAATTTTCCTGCGAAAATAAAAAAAGGAGGGAAGCTTTCGCTGCCCTCCTAAGAAGTTAAAAGATATTCAAGTTAAATGATATAGTGCGCGACGTAGGCCCACACGACCCAGACGCGCTTTGAGGATGGCTTTACACCCCCGATGTTATTTTATGTCATGGTTTGTGAGGCTGTTATTTTGGATCCGGAATTGACAGAGCGCGACATATTTAGATCGCGAGTCTATCCGATATTTCAGTGTGACGTGGAACAGCCTCGATCTTTCCGGTATTTGGATTGATCCAAAGGGAGTGAGCGCTACCCTCGCGTTTCAGAAAACAGCCGTACCGCCGGAGGTGCTTCAGCAGTTCATTCCTTTTCATCCCACAGAAACCATTTCTCTTGTGGCATCTCCAGGAATGCCCCGCAATGCATCTTCCCTTCTATCTTCCAGGATCAAATTAATAGCTTCAGACAGGTCTTTCAGGCATTCATCCTTTGTTTTGCCTTGTCCGTTCGCACCGGGAATTTCTGGACAGTATGCAATGAACCAGTCCCCGTCGCGTTCGACTATAGCTGTGAATTCATTATGCATAGTATTTACTCCTTTATCTCTTTACTATCATCTATTCCTCTTTCTGGTCAAGTTCTCTATTCTTGCCAATCGTTTCGTCCTGTTTTTCTCCGCAATGACCTCGGTATAGTGGAGTACCGCTTTTCTGTCTTTGTCAGAGAAAGGTTCCAGTAGTCTTAACTTTCGCTGCAATTGGGCAGAGCGGTTATTCTGGCTGTGTTCTTCTTGTGTTGCTTCCAAAAATTCTTTCATGGACGAATTTAGAACATGGCAAATTGAACCATACCACGATGACCTGACTGTTCGATGGCCTGATCGATCTCGGAATGCTTGACTTCTATATGCGTCACCTTCTTTTTCCTTC
The DNA here is from genome assembly GCA_049512055.1 of Syntrophales bacterium. Lineage (GTDB taxonomy): Bacteria > Desulfobacterota > Syntrophia > Syntrophales > UBA2185 > Fen-1135. Next base: position 5,496 of record JBEKXK010000132.1, read on the forward strand.
TCCCGATGTATTCAACAAATTCGACTTTTACAACAGTATCGCCGATCTGTTCGATTTCGAAGCTGGCCTTACCGATTTCAGGTGTTGGATTTTGCCTCTCTCCTCGAGATAGGTGTTTTTGCTTAGGCAACGGCTCCTTCACGAGCGTCGTAATCTTTAATTCCGAATAGACTTCTTTCTTACGGTAATCCGCCCAGATGTCCTTCAGGCTTCTGTTATCTCCGGAATTTTCAACAAGGCACTTAGCTAATTCCTTAGCCATACTGTCGGAAGTTTCCGATAATGCCGCGAGGCCCTTGTCGCTGAGTTCGCCTTCGATTGCAAGACTGGTTGTCAGCTTGTCCGCCATGAGCTGCATAAGTCGGGTCTGCATGGTCTCAGCATAGGCCAGAAAATACACTTTCACCGGCCTTTCCTGAGTAATCCGCCAGGACCTCCGGGAAGCCTGTCTGAGAGTATAGGTGCTGAAAGGCAGTTGATAAAAAATGATGGTCGGAAAATCTATCAGGTCCATCCCTACCTCAACTTTTTTAGGATTCGTGATGAGGACGTCCATGCCGTTTTTTACCCAGTTGTCGATTATCCTTGCCCTGCCTTCCGTATCGCCGGAACGGAGCACTTTAACCTTGATCCGCTCCTTTTCCATCATCGGGACCAGTCTCGGGCTGATATCCGTGGTATCAGAGTTCTGGATATATACAAGCACCTTCCTTCCCTCCGACAGCTCCCTCTTGATGATCGAAATCAATTCCTGCTCCTTGGGCATCTCGCCTTCCAGGGGAGGGCCGTAGGCCACCAGCTCCTTTGTATGGGGATGAACGACCTCCAGACCCTGATAAATCCTTTCTGGATAGGAAAGAAGGGCGTGTAGATAAGCGCCCAGCAGGGAATTATCTCCCTTGTTCAGGGCTTCTCTCAGAGCGTCTTTCAGGGTATGCTCAAAATCCCTGTAATACTCGGCCATCCGGGGATGCATGGCAAGCTCGATCACATCCTCCTCATAGGGCTGCAGATACTCGATGCAGTCCGACAACCTCATGAATACCGCGTTGGACAGAAGCATTCTGCCCAGCAACAACGGGCTGATCCCCGGTTTCTCTCTGACGGAAGTGCGTCGCTTCGCCATCGTAGTCGAGCCGTCCTCTTCTTTCACCGTGGTGATCCTTTCCAAAACACCATAGCGTTCGATGAATGCCTTGGGATTGCCCCATGTATGCTTATCCTCGATCATGAGCTGCGGATGGGTACGGAAAAGCAGATAGTACACATCCGAGGCATAACCGCCGGCAAGGGTGCCGGTCAGACAGAGGACGTATCGGCAGGCGCATGCCAAAGCGCCGAAGGCATATCCCTGGCCGGATTCGTTTTTAAACTGATGGATCTCGTCGGTGACAAGAAGATCAAAAAATCCCTTCATCTTTGTCTTGATGAATTTCGCCGGCATTGCCTTGCGGTACTGTTTCTGTTCGATATCCGGCTGCCAGAGCTGCTCGTTGCAGACGGCAGGATGCTCGTAATGCCGACAGGCGTCCGCGTCGTAACGCCACTTCGATATCCTGTTTTCACAGGCATAGCGTTTCTTGTATCGTCCTTGAGTGTTCTTTTCAAAGACCGGCACCGGATACCCGTCTTTATCGAGCAATTCCTGGCCGCATTTCGGGCAGAAGTACTTACCCCGCCTTCTCACTACCGCAGGCCTCCAGAGAAAGCCGGTTTTGGCCCGTTCACGTCCCATGACGTAGAACTCCAGCCTCGCGGGCCGGGGCTGTCTTCTCAGATCCTTAAGCCGCGTGATGACATCCCTGCCGTTGAAGTTATAAGCCTTCGCTTCAGGGAGGCTGTTCTTGATTTCATCGATCCACTTTGGCACCAGGTGGGGCGGGCAGATAACCAACACCCTGCGACTGCCGTTCATCTTATGGAGAATATGAGCGACAGCGATAGATTGCAGAGTGTAGGGTAGGAAGCGGACTCCCTATAATAGGGCTATCCGTCATCCCCCCTCCGAACCGGACGTGAAAGTTTCCCTTCATCCGGCTCTCCACTTTCTCTTAACTTGGCTGCTTTCCAATCAGGAAGCTTTCCCGCATGTAGCAAGTGATGACATTCAACGCAGAGAACCATCGTTTTTCTTTGTCGAGTTATCATAAGCCTTTGCCACAGACGTTTGCCGTTCAGTACGTTTTTCAACTTTCCCACATGATGGACTTCAAAGTATCCCTTTTCCCTTCCACAATATTCACACTTCATTGCATCCATTCTTTGGACCAATTCGGTGCGGCTGTTGATGTAAAGGGTTTTGGGAAGATAATCAATCTCAGTATAGATTCTCTTCCTGGGTTCAAAGTCCTTCAGTCTGAAAATTGGAAAAGTGTGAAGCTTTTTCTCAGAACTTACGGTAAGAACATATCGACCTTCTGCAGTTTTCAGCTTCTTTGCCATTTTACTCACTGAACTTTTGTGCTTGTCGGCCAATGTCTTCATTAGACTGCCCCATGACATCCCAACAAATCGGGACAGTCTCTTCTTTGGACTATTAGCAATTCCATAAAAGTTTGCAATTCCTCTGATTTCCGCATTATAGGTCTTTATGATTTCCGCATCGCTGAGCTCAAGAAGTGTTGCCCTATGGATAGGGACAAAGGTGTCATAATTTCCATATCCCTTAAGATGGCAGAACTTACGCAGCTTCTCTTCCGGGATATGGAGCTGCATGCGCTCAGATACCGATTTTGCAGTTGTAAATCGTCCTTCTCTTATGGTTTTGACCGACTTATGACCCGAAAAGACTTTCAGATCATATCCCAGAAATCTCGTTGGTTCTCCAGCATGACGAATACCGGACTTTTGCTCTGCTATTTGGAGCTTGAGTTCCTTTTGAATGAAATCTTTGACTTCTTCCGAAATGTCTCTTGCCTCCTTTTTAGTACCGATGATTCCTAACACAAAATCATCTGCATACCGGCAGTAGTAAAGCTTTCGGTAGTTTTCATCTCTGGGGTCTCCAGCGGGGAGTTTCTTTCGTTCTTTGTCATACTCCTGGAGCTCATTCCTAATCGCCTTCAGGTTTTCGGGGTTATCCGTATCCTTTTGACAATCATATTCCTTCCGGGCCTTCTTCATTTTAAAACTATAGTGGAGATATTCCGGATTCGCACGGCGTCTTTTACCCTTATTGAATTTCAATTTGAGCTTGTCCACAAACTCATCAAGTTCATGGAGGTAGATGTTGGCGAGTACTGGTGAAATTATTCCGCCTTGAGGAGTACCACTATAGGTTCCATGGAATTTCCAGTCCTCAAGATAACCAGCCTTTAATATGGCTTTAATCAGCTTGAGGAAACGTTTGTCATCAATGCGTTTCTCCAACATCTTTATCATGATGTCATGATTGATATTGTCGTAGTAGCCTTTGATGTCCATGTCGATGATCCATTTGACGCTTGTCCATGTTCTTTGAATTGCAGTTAATGCCGTATGGCAAGAACGTTTGGGACGAAATCCATGTGAGCTATCGCAAAAAATAGGCTCATA
>JBEKXK010000133.1:0-8897 GCA_049512055.1 Syntrophales bacterium
CTGATCATCTCCTTTCCCGAGCCATACAGAAGAACTGTCTGGATCTCCTTCGGCAGTTGATTGAAGGGGCTATTTAGATCGAAACCATAGTGCTGCGACAGGGCGTCCAGCATCTGGTAATGATAAACGGAACTCCGGCCAGACCAGGGAGCGATTGCGCCCTCCCGTACGGAAAGTTCCCGATCGGGTACGACGAGGTTCTCATCAAAATACATTCTGGTGCCGAGTCCGTCGCAATCGGCACAGGCGCCATAGGGGCTGTTGAAGGAGAAATTCCTGGGAGCCAGCTCCGGCATGCTGATGCCGCATTCGGGGCATGCATAGTTCTCGCTGAAAAGAATCTCGTCGCCTCCCGTAACATCGACGCCAACGAGCCCATCGGAAAGGTGGGTGGCGATCTCCAGGGAATCCCTGAGGCGTCTTCTGATCCCTTCCTTAATAAATAACCTGTCAACTACGACATCGATGTCGTGGCGTTTATTTTTGGCCAGGGCAATATCGTCGCCGAGGTCGCGGAGTTCCCCGTCGATGCGCACCCGGACAAATCCATCTTTCTGCAGCCTCTTCAATTCTTTTTGATATTCCCCTTTTTTGCCCCTGGCGATCGGGGCGAGGATGCTGATTTTGGTCTTTTCAGGAAAGGCGAGGATGCCGTCAAGCATCGTGTCGATAGTCTGGGATCTAATCTCTTTTCCGCATTGATAGCAATGCGGAACCCCTATCCTGGCGTAAAGCAGGCGGAGGTAGTCGTAGATCTCGGTGACCGTTCCTACGGTAGAACGGGGATTATGGCTTGCCGTCCTTTGCTCAATGGCTATGGCGGGAGACAATCCCTCGATAGATTCAACATCAGGTTTATCCATCTGACCGATGAATTGCCTGGCATAGGTGGACAGGGATTCCACGTAGCGTCTCTGTCCTTCCGCATAGATGGTATCGAATGCGAGTGACGACTTGCCCGATCCGCTGACCCCGGTTATAATAATTAGCTTATCTCGAGGGATATCGATATTTATATTTTTAAGATTGTGCTGTGACGCTCCCTTTATTCTTATGTGGCTCATTCCCTAATTAACTCTTCAAAGGTTAAAAACCCGCCTCTCTCACTCATTGGCGCCCGTCCTCTTTGCTCAGGATAAAATCGGCAAATCATCTCGGAGCGCTTTTGGCTGCAAGAAGATTAAAGCCGCGCCGCGCAATGACCGATCTGGCCTCTTTCTTACGATAACGCTATCCCTGCAGCTTGATCTCAATGAGGGACTTATTTCTCAGCTCTTTAATCCACTCATCGTACTTCTTGTCGATCTTCTCCTCTTCAAGCTTTGCCTTGATCTCCTCGCGGACTGATTCGATGGGTTTTATTCCCGCGCCTCTTCTGTCTAAAGCCTGGATTATGTGTAAACCTACAGGGGATTCAATTACCTTGCTGATCTCATCCTTTTTCAAGCCAAGAGCAACACCCTCGACATCAGGAAGCATTGACCCTTTTTCAAGAAAACCGAGATCACTAAAAACAGCGGCAGAAGGTCCCTGGGAATATTGTGCCGCGAGCAGATCAAATGGCTCTCCGTTCAGCAGGCGCTTATGGATTGCATCCATTTCCTCCCGGAGCTTGGCCTTGGTTTTTACATCAGCGCCTTTGGGAAATAAGATCAGGATCTGCTTGATCCGGACAGCTTCCTTGCCCTCATAAGCATCACGGTTCCTGCGGTAATATTCACCGATCTCCTCTTCCGTGACTGCAACCTTGGATCTTATTTCGCGCCTGAGCAATCTCATGCGGAGAAGGTGTGCCTTGACTTCTTTCCTGTGCGCCTCGAGGGAGGAGTTCTCTTTCGCAAGCTCGTTTACCAGGTCCTCCATCTTCATCTTTCTCCGGGAAAGGAGGTCGTTGATGGTATCGGTGACTTCCTCGTCTTTGACGATCATTTGCGATTTTTTCGCCTCCTGATCAATAATGATATTGTCGATCATTTTGTTCAACATTGCCAGTCTGTTCTCCGCTATGACCTTTTCCTTGTCCGGGCCCTTATATCCTTCTTCTATCCTTTTCCCGAAAGGTTCAAATGCGGAATTCAGCTCCGATAAGGTTATAACCTCGCCATTTACAACGGCAACGATTCTTTCCATGATTTCCGCTATGGCGGGAACGGATATGAATATCCCTGCCGCGATTATTATATATTTCCATGCAGCCGATATCTTCACTGTCATACCTCATCATTCTGCTTCATTAATCGGGGGGACAGTTTCTTTTTTCAGAAGGTCCCTGTTAATTTCTATTAACGCCTTTGACCTCAGGGCGCCCAGCCACAACGCATACTCCTGTTCCTCTTTCTGCTTCCTCAGATCGGTCAGGACCTGGCCTTTGATGACGTCCCACCCTTTCTTGTCCTTCTCTATGATCTTAAAAATGTGATATCCAAAGGGACTTCTTATAACCGGTCCAATTTCTCCAGGTCGCTGCGAAAAGATAGCGGCATCGATTTCTTCCGGCATGAATCCTTGACTTACAAAACCAAGGTTACCGCCTGCCTTCGCCTCGGGACCTATGGATTCTTCCCGGGCAAGCTTAGCAAAATCCTCGCCCCTCATCAACCTCTTCAGGATGGCTTCCGCTTTTTCTCGCTCCCTCACAACAATCTGGGCCACGTGCACTCTCTTTTCCTTAGGATATATGCCCCTGTGGTCTCTGCGATATGCCTTTCCCTCATCATCTTTCACCTTTACCTTTGAATTTACCTCCGCCGCAATCAGCTTTTCCAGGATTATCCGTTTTCGCAGTTCTTCCTTCCATTGGCCATAATCGATTTTTCGCGTTGCCAGGGCATTGTCAAAACCGCCTTCTAATGAATAGCTTTCTTTAATATCTTCAATCTTCTGCGCCAATTCAGCATCGCTGACGGATATGGCTAATTCCTTGGCGCGGGACAGCATGACCTTTTCATCAATCAAAATATTCAGGATCTCCTCTTTGAGGAGCTCATTGTCCTCCGGGGTCAGGGATGATCTGTCCAGCAATGAATTCACATCTCTGGCAAATCTCTTATTAAACTCAGCAATCGAGATCGCCATGCCGTTCACAGTCGCCAGCGGTCTTGACGTACCATTCCCCCCGCAACTGCATGTGGCGAAGATTAGTACGGCAGTAAGAAGGCAGAGCATGATTCTGCCGATCGGCCGCGCATACCTTGCGCCACCCCCCTTATGCGTGGTGAAGGGGAGCAATGCAAAGACACCATCTCCGGCGAATATGGTTTCCAATAAAATATTCATCAATTGACCAGCAGCTCCAGCAGTTCCTTTGTCCGTCTTGTAATATCGCTCGCCCTGAGATCCGGCATGAAGACGCTGAGTCTTAAATCAGGCGTCAGCTTTATCCCTTCCATCTTCTTCCGGGCCAGTTCGACGATCCGCAACGGATTCACAGGGCTTTCCCGACTAAAGTCGATCAGAATATACTTCCCATCGTATACCATCTTCTTCCCTTTGACAACTGCCAGGAGGTTCCTGATGCCTATCGCCTCAAAAAGATTTTCCAACTCCGGCGGTACAAATCCATAGCAGTCAACAATCTCCTCTCTGATCTTTTCTATTTCTTCATCTGTCGAAGCCATGGATAATCTCTTGTAAGTGACCAGCCTGCGGTGGACATCGGGCATGTAGTCCTCGGGGATGAATGCAGGCAGGCCCAAATGTATTTCTGGTTTCGCTTCTTCGACGGGTCTTTCTTCCCCTTTGATCTCCCTGATGGTCCGCTCCATTAACTCCGTATACAATTCATATCCTACGGCCGCAATCTGCCCTGATTGGGATGTCCCCAGGATGTTCCCGGCACCTCTTATTTCCAAGTCGTTGGAGGCAAGGCGGAAGCCGGAACCGGGTTCGGTAAAGTCCATTATAACACGAAGCCGCCTCTGAGTGTCCCGCGATAACATCGCACCCTTGGGCACGAGGAGGCAGGCATAAGCCTCTTCTTTGGACCGCCCGACCCTTCCCCTGATCTGATACAGTTGCGCGAGTCCGAACCGGTCGGCCCGGTTGATGATTATCGTGTTTGCCGTGGGAATATCTACACCGGATGCTATTATGGACGTGCAGACCAGGCAATTGTAATCTCCCCGGACGAATCTTGCCATCGTCTCCTCGATATCGGCGCCCTTCATCCGGCCGTGGACAACCCCGATTCTGGCTTCCGGAACAAGTTTTTCAACCAGCCTGGCCATAGTATATATTGATTGCACCCTGTCATGGAGAAAAAAGACCTGGCCGTTTCTGTTGATTTCCTGCCGGATGGAGTCTCTTATTATGTCCTCACTGAATTCAAAAACGGAGGTCTTTATCGGAAGCCTGTCTTCCGGAGCGGTATTGATGATGGACAAATCGCGGATGCCGACGAGTGAAAGATGCAAAGTCCTCGGTATGGGTGTCGCAGTCAGGGTGAGGACGTCCACAAGGGTTCTCAGCTTCTTGAGCTTCTCCTTATGGGTTACGCCAAAACGCTGTTCCTCATCTATAATCACAAGTCCCAGATCCTTGAACACGATATCCTTCTGCAGCAGACGATGGGTCCCGATGACGATATCCACAATCCCCCTGTTTAGGTCGTCCACAATTTCCCGCTGCTCCTTCTTTGTCTTTAAACGGTTCAGGACCTCCACTCGGACGGGATAGTCTTTCAATCTCCGCGAAAATGTCTGGAAGTGCTGTTCCGCAAGTATCGTCGTGGGGACCAGAATGGCTACCTGTTTCCCTTCCATGGCCGCACGGAAAGACGCCCTTAAGGCAACTTCGGTCTTCCCGAATCCCGCGTCGCCGCAAACCAGCCTGTCCATGGGCTTTTCATGGCCCATGTCAAGAAGCACGTCCTCGATGGATCTCGACTGATCGGGTGTTTCCTCGTATTCAAAGGTGGAACAGAATTCATCGTAAATTCTGTCGGGGGCGGAAAAGGCGTGGCCGTCCATTACTTCCCTGGCTGCGTATATGGAAACCAGTTCTTCCGCGACCTCGCGAACTGACTTTTTAACCTTCTCTTTTACCGCTTCCCATGAAGAGCCGCCAAGCTTGTCGATTCTCGGTGTGGCGCCTTCGGGACCGATATACCTCTGGATCTGATCCAGTCTGTCTATCGGTATGTAGAGTTTGTCGCAATCCAGATATTCAAGAAGGAGAAAGTCGTTCTCGATTTCACTGATGACGAGTTTCTGAAGCCCCCGGTACACGCCGATGCCGTGGTCCGTGTGGACTGCATAATCCCCCTCCTTCAGATCGCCGAATGACTTTAGGAAATACCCTTCCCTAACATGTTTCGCCCGCCTTCGCGGTATCTTCTTGCCGAATATTTCCTCCTCCGTAATCACAGTCAGTTTCAGATCGGACAGACGGAATCCTCCCGTCAGTTTGCCCTCTCTGATGACGAGGAGCCCGTTGCCTCTGTGCGCTTCGACGTCGGCTGCGAAGGACGCCTTTGATCTGGTGACAGGCAGGCTGTACTGTTCGAGGAGATGATCCAAACGCTCCACCTCTTCCTGTCCTGTTCCTAAGAATTGCACCAGATACCCTTCATGAAGCCACCCTCTTATCTTCTCCGCGAGGGGCTTGAGCAATCCATCTCCTTCACGCGGTCGCGGTGATGCGGGAGGCGGCCGCCAATCCATGTCTGCATGAATTTCTATATTTGAAGAAGCGGCGTCATCTTCATCATGACGCGAATCCATGATATGCAGGCCTTCGAGCAATACTTTTTGAAAATTATCAGATTGCCTGAGAATGGCCGCCTCCGTGAGATAAAAAAATTCCTTTTCTAAATATAATTTCTCCCCGCCGCTGGCCTTGAGCAAGAAACGATCGATTGCGTTTTCAATGTCCTCCAGTTCCTTTTCGATTGCGGGTAAATCGTCGAGAATAAGAATGGAGTTCTCAGGCAGGAAATCAAATAATGTCCCCGGCGCGCCGGCAAGATATTGTCTTCCTGCTTCTGCCGGAGGCTCGGAGACGCTCCTCCCCGCTGCCTTTTCCAAAGATTCGTAAAACAGAGGCAGGTACATGGGATTCACGGAAGAGATAAGACCATTTTCCAGCATCCCGACAAGGTTTGTCTTCACCATCCGGGGAAGTTCCAGTTCGAGAGACCTGTACTTGATATTCTCTACGGCCTGCTGTCTTCTCTCTTCGGAGAGGATCACCCCTCTCGCGGGGGTCAGTGTAAAATCCACCAATTCACCCGTGGATCTCTGGGACGCGGGTTCATACTCCCTGATTGACTCCAGTTCATCCCCGATGAATTCCATCCTGACCGGCCGGAGAGCCGTGGGAGGAAAGATATCTATGACATGGCCCCGCAAACTGAATTGGCCCTTTTCATCCGCAAGTGTTATCCTCCTGTAGCCCCCCTGTGATAATTTCTGAACGAGATTATCCCTGTCTATCGTGTCCCCGACGGAAATTGTTTCGATATAGGATTCGAGGACTTTTCGGGGCATGACTTTTTGCATAAGGGCCTTGAGCGGTACTACGACCACAGACTGCTTCCCCATGATGAATCTGCAGAGGATCTCCATGCGGGACAATTCCACATCCTGCTGAAAAGCCACTATGTCTGTGGAAAAAAAATCCCACGGCGGATACAGGAAGGCGTTGTATTCGCCGCCCATGAAAAAGGAAATGTCCTGGTGGATATCCTTGGCTTCCTTCTCCGTGGGGGTGATCACAATCAGTGTTCTTTCCGTATGCTTGGAGATTAACGAAAGGAGGAAGGATCTTGCCGAACCCCGAAGGCCGCTGACAGCAAGTCTTTTTTCTCCCTCCCTTATCCCGTCAAAGAGGGCTGTAAAGGGAGGACTGTCCAAATTTTTTTCTTTGTTAATAATTTTTCTCACGTATGCAGAACTCTGCGATCCCCTTTCAACGAAGGGAGAAACTGCGGGATCGAAATACTCTCATATATAGTATGCACTCATTTGCGAAATGGCAAGCATCCTTCCGGAAGCTTGCGGGCCCAAAAACCTCACCTATATCATACACATATTTTATTCAAGGACAAAGATTCTCACGTTAGTTATTGACAAGGGAGGGCATTTGGGATAGCTATTTCTAAGGACCATTATAGAACGAGGGCTTTGAAAATCTCCCCTCTGTCATTACGACGGAAGGGAGAAATATTATAAGCCGATGAAAAATTGCATGATTGCCTATGCGCGGACCCTAAGCACTGTTGACGCAACGGCTCGACTTCGCAGGAGATCAGGATTTTTTCGATATCAGACAATGATCAGCGTTGAAAATGCTTTGCATAAGATTCTTGAGGTATTTGTTCCCTTAGGGCAGGAGAAGGTTAACATCCTGGATTCCTTGGGGAGGGTTATCGGCGAGAATATATACGCGACCAGAAACATTCCGTCGAGGGATAACTCAGCCATGGATGGATATGCCGTACGTTGGGAAGATACCCGTGGCGTTTCGAAAGAGAAGCCCGTCGTCCTCAATGTCATCGAGGACATACCCGCAGGAACCATCCCCAAAGAAGACGTCGGCAGAGGTGAGTCATCGAGAATCATGACCGGTGCGCCTGTTCCCGATGGCGCCAATGCCGTCGTGAGAGTGGAAGACACGGCGAAGCATGGCCGGAGAGTCAAGGTATTCGCACAGGCTAAAAAGGGTCAGGATATCAGAATCGCGGGTGAAGATGTCAGAGAGGGAGAACTCGTCATTTCCCACGGCGATGTCATAAGGCCGGCGGAAATAGGCATGCTCGCGTCACTGGGCCGCTCTTTTATAATGGTATACCAGAAACCTATCGTTGCCGTCTTGGCCACAGGAGATGAACTGGTTGATGTTGATGAAAACCCGAACCCATGGCAGATAGTGAGCAGCAACAGCTATTCCCTTGCCGCCCAGATTATTGACTGTGGCGGGATTCCCCTTCAGATAGGCATAGCGAAAGATACGAGAGAGGACCTTGTCTCAAAATTCAAAGCTGCTCTGCGGGCCGATATTATTGTCTCATCGGGAGGGGTATCGGTAGGAGACTATGATCTCGTCAAGGATGTCATGAAGGAAGTGGGGAACAAGATGCAATTCTGGCGGGTTGCCATGAGACCCGGACGACCTCTCGCCTTCGGCTCCATGGGCGGCGTCCCAATGTTCGGGCTTCCCGGCAACCCCGTATCGTCGATGGTCGCCTTTGAACAGTTTGTCAGACCGTCAATTCTTAAGATGATGGGCCATAAGAATCTGTTCAGGAGAACAGTCAAGGCAACGATCCGTGAAGACATCACAAAGAAGAAAGGGGCGAAGCATTTTATCAGAGCCCGTGTGGAATGCAAGAACGGCAGATTTATGGTAACATCTACGGGAGATCAGGGTTCCGGCATACTGAAGTCAATGATCAGGGCAAATGGCCTGATCATTCTGCCGGAGAATTCAACATCCGCCAAGAAGGGCGATGAGGTAGCCGTTCAGTTGCTTGACGGATCTTTCGAACAGACACTTAAGCCTCAGTATCCGTAAACGTGCGGAAGTGCCAAGGTCACTGGTGGGCCTCCTGGACTTCAAATCCAGTGCGGGGCGCTAGAACCGTCCCGGGTGGGTTCGATTCCCATGCACTTCCGCCAATTTATTAGTAAAATTCGTTTTTTTGCTATAAAAATCCTTTAACCACTCTTTAACCTACTTTAACCTGACAAAATTTCTTCAAATCCCAGTTTGAAACGAATCCGGTATTTCGACCGTGGCATTTGAAATAAGTGTTTCCTTCCTCCTATCATGAGTTCATGTATAAGAGTGCGTAAAACGGAAAAATGTATAACCGTAAGATATGAGTCTCTTATCATTCTAGAAAATAAAGATTGACGTGTGGAATTGTTACATCAGGTAGTTCTTGAAAGCTTTATAGC
>JBEKXK010000134.1:0-8893 GCA_049512055.1 Syntrophales bacterium
AGTGTGCAAGGAAGAAAAAAAAGAGGCAACCTGATTTTCAAAGAACCCAAAAACCCGTCCAAATCCCTGATTCCACAAGGGCCATAATACCCATTTCAGGTTATATTGGACAGCACTGATCTTCGACATAAAATTAACATGGAGCAGTCTAATATGAGAAAATTCATCGTCACTGTTATTCTCCTGTTCGTATTCTGCGTAGGCAGCGTATCCTTGCCATTCACCTATGCCACCGACCTCACCCTAAATAATACCCCGATTAGGGTCTGCTTCAGTCCGCATGGCGGATGCACAGAAGCAATCGTCAAAGAACTCGACAACGCCAGATCCGAGATCCTCATGGAGGCGTATTCATTCACATCCAAAGAGATCGCCTCCGCTATCCTTAGGGCGCATAAGCGGGGAGTCCATGCAGAGATCATTCTGGACAAGTCTAACCGGTCGGCCAGATACAGTTCAGGAGATTTTACCGCTCACATGGGAATCACGACATACATTAATGCGGCATACGCGATCGCGCATAATAAGATAATGATCATCGACCGGGAGATTGTCATTACCGGATCATTCAACTTCACCAAAGCCGCGGAGGAGAAGAACGCAGAGAATCTCTTGATCTTGAGGAATAAGGATCTGGCAGTACTTTATCTAATAAATTGGGAGAATCACAAAAAACGCTCAGAGAAGATCCCTGAGTACGAGCATATCAAGAGAGGAAATTATTAAGTCCAGGCATAGGCCCCCTTTGCGAAATGGGGACATTTAGTGTGGATCTTCAGGTCCGCATATACGCAGCGTGAGGAATCTTTAAGATTTCTCAGTCACTTCGCTCCTTCGAAATGACAAGAAATAAGGTCATTCCCTCCCCTTCCTTTGTCATTCCCGACTCGATCGGGAATCCAGTTCCACTGTCATTTCTTTTCGCCCCCTGTACGAAAGGGGGAAATTCGAAATCAATTCCAGATGACGAATAACACAAAAACATGGTAAGAGAAAATCAAAGGAGGACATCATATGGCTGAAAAAATACCGGAACGATTTGACGATGTAACTGTAGTTTGCAAGGCGAATATATTCTTTGAAGGCAAGGTGGTAAGTCATACTCTTTTGTTTAAAGATGGCAGGAAAAAGACAGTAGGCCTGATTCAGCCGGGATCTTTCAAGTTCAATACCGACGCCCCTGAAAAAATGGAAATTACTGCCGGCAACTGTCTGGTACGAAGAGCCGGCGAAAAGCAATGGAATAGATATACGACAGGTGATTGTTTCCAGGTGCCCGGTGAATCCTGGTTTGAAATAGTCGTGGACGGAAGCATACTGGAATACATCTGCTCATTCGAATGATGGTTAGCAGGAAATAGAATTAACAAAAGGAGGTTTCAAATGTTCGCACGTCAAATTAGACTGGCAGGTATTGTCCTGTTAATTCTTTTCATGGGACAAACAGGAGCGTATTCTGCAACACAAGATTTTACCAATGTACAAATCCAGACGGAAAAAGTCGCGGACAACGTTTTCATGCTCATCGGAGCCGGTGGAAATATTGGCGTTTCCGCTGGCAAGGACTGCGTCTTCATGATCGATACCTCATATGCCCCCCTTGCGGACAAGATCAAGGCCGCAATCGCTGCAGTCAGCGGCAAACCCATTCAATACGTTGTGAACACGCACTGGCATCAGGATCATGTAGGCGGCAATGAAAATTTCGCCAAGGCAGGGGCGACCGTGGTAGCTCACGAGAATGTCCGTAAGCGGGTGAGCACCGAGCAGTTCGTCAAGCTTTTAAATAAAACAGTACCCCCTTTGCCTGAGTCGGCACTTCCTGTCATCACCTTCAGTCGGAACGTGACCTTTTATCTGAATGGAAATGAAATATTCATTTTTCATATTGCACGAGCCCATACCGACGGGGACGCCATCGTTCATTTCAAGAAATCCAATGTCATCCACATGGGGGACATTTATTTTAACGGTATGTACCCTTTCATCGATCTCTCCGCGGGCGGTTCGATAAATGGCATGATAGAGGCGGTGAAACGGATACTCCTGCTCTGCGATCAAAATACGAAAGTGATGCCGGGTCACGGTCATCTGTCCAACAAGGCTGAATTAGAGGAGTACCTCAAGATGCTTGTCGCCGTGAGAGACCGGATCGCTCGTGAGATCAAAGCCGGAAAACCTATCGATGCGGTTATTGCCTCCCAGCCGACGCGCGATCTTGACCCGGTGTGGGGAAAGGGCTTCATGAAGCCGGAACTGTTTGTGAAGATTGTGTATGAGAGCCTGGCAAGCGAGAAATCACATTGAAGTGCAATGTGAATAATCAGGATTAAAGATGGGAGGAAGCAATGGAACGGATAGCGCTCGTGACAGGGTCCACGAACAACATAGGAAAAGCCATAGCGGAGGTTCTATCAAGAGAAGGTTATCACGTCATTATAACATCCCGGAATGAGGGCGAAGCAAAGCTTGTATCAGAAGGCTTGGCTAAAAAGGGTTCTTATTTCAGATGCGATTTTTCACAAGCAGGCGAGATTGAAAGATTGTTTACGTTTATAAATGATACCTTCGGACGCCTTGATGTCCTTGTCAACAACGTTGCCTATACGAAAAACGAATCGATCCTGGATTGCGACTTGAGCAACTGGGAGTATACGTTAAATACAAACCTCAGAAGCTACTTCTTATGCACCAAGCTTGCAGCGGAAATCATGAAAGAGAAAGGCGGAGGTTCCATCGTAAATATTACCGTCTCCAGCGCAAGGGGCACAAAGGATAAATTCTCATACATGGTGACCAAGGGCGGTGTAAACTACCTGACCATGTGCGCGGCAATAGATCTTGCTCCTTTTAATATTCGTGTCAATGCGGTGGGTTCAGGACTTGTGGGCACCCCGGTGGGTTACAGGGAATATGTCGGCAGACCTTATCAAAATGAGAGGATTCCCATTGGACATATCGGCAATACTGAAGACGTTGCCGAGGCCGTCGCGTTTATTTTATCAGACAAGGCGAAATATATAGTCGGTGCAATTCTATCGGTGGACGGCGGACTTAATATTTCAATGTAACAGAACCGCCCCCAGGTTGTCATTCCGAACCCTTCGATTTACTCAGAGTAAACTCCGGGGTGAATCTTTTAGTCTTGCCGCCAACTAAGATTTCTCGCTACGCTCGAAATGACAAGAGCGTGACTTTGCCGCGCTACATTTCCCCCTTTCGTAAAGGGGAGGCAGGGGGATTTTGCATCGTGGAATAAATCCCCCGTTGTCCCTTTTGTTAAAGGGGGCGAGAGAGTCTTAATCTGTTTGTCCTCCCAAGCACCGATATCAGCTTTCGATTGCGGCAAGGTAGCAGTGCCGGATCGAAAGAGCCCTTCCCGGGCAGCATGACGGCGGCTATTTCGTTGTGTACCCGCGACCGTCAAGACAGGCGCCCATCGCCCGTTGATAGTCTTGACGCATTTGGTACAACCGGGCTTGTGACATGCCGCCTGCAGGATAAGTCGGGTCATAATGTGTCTGGCTTACAGCCCAGCTATGGCATTCGTAACGATCCTTCGCCTGCAACTCTTCGCTCTGGCCCTGCCGGGCATAGACAAAGATCCTTTCAGACGATGATGGCTGTACCGATGGCGCAGGTTGAACATAAACCTGAGGCTGTTCCGGGATCACCACCGCTGGAGGCGCGTAATAGGGTGAATAATAGTAGGGCGCATAATAATAAGGTGCAGGTGCATAATAAGGCGCGAGAACTGCTGCACCTCCTATTACCGCCCAAGGCGCCCACCACCAACCCCAATGGCCGCCTCTTGCCTCACTGGGCAATGGATTAACGAGAAAGATGATCATTGTGAATATCAGAACTGCGCAGGCAGCTTTCTTCATGTTTGTCCTCCTTGCTTGCTTCTGTAAATATGTTTTTAATCTTTATACTCCCCTTTTCGGAGTATCTCCATACATAAAATAAGCAAGAAGCAGGCCTAAAATAGGAAGGCAGCTATAAGCATAAGATTTCAAATCACATATAGCAATTATACATTTTATCGATTGGATTATTCTCATTAGAAATTGGATAGAATGTATACAGTGATCAGTATCCAGTTGGGTAATAAGTATCCAGAGGGGGAGTCAGTTATTTATTTCACAATCAAACAGTTCTATTTCTTCTCGCCCCCTTTGGCAAAGGGGCCACGGGGGATTTCTTGACAAACGTAGTGCAGACCTTCAGGTCTGCTCCCGGTATGTCATTCCCGGTTTGATCGGGAATCTAGCCCCACTGTTTTATAGTGGCATTCAAATCTAAATCGTGATAATCAAAATTGCATATGTAGCCGCATAAACCAAAATTCATAAAGTCTTTAACCCCTGCTGAGGTTAATATGGACTGATTATTGAAACCCCGTTTCTCACAAAGAAAGCGGGGTTTTGTGTTTTTTGATGTCTTAGCGGTGAGAAAATTGGTTCGTTATGAGTATGACTTGAAGCAATAGAATGACTTTAAGAAGGAGGGGATTTATGAAGGTACAGAAAACTATTTACGTTAATACATTTACCGACGGTCTGGTGGGACCGAGCTTGCCTATGATTGGACCGGTGGCCGATGGCGGAACCATCATAGCTGAAACCGCCCCTGGGTGCTGGGGGCCGATGATCACCCCATCCTTTCAAGGGGGACATGAAGTGACCAGACCTGTGGCTGTAGAGGGCGCCGAACCCGGAGACGCCATTGCTATCCGCATCAAGAAAGTCAGAGTTACATCAACCGTCACGGCGTCCGGTACCATGAGCTTCGTTGAGGGACGCTACACTGCTGATCCCTTTGTGGCCCGGCATTGTCCTGGTTGCGGAACGAAAAGCCCTCTTACGCGAGTGGAAGGCATCGGGTCAGAAGCTATTCGCTGTGCTGAGTGTGGGGCCGAGGTAAGTCCCTTCCGTTTAACCAATGGATATACGATTGTCTTCGACGACGCCCGCAAAATTGCACTTACCGTAGGTCCCGCAGTCGCCAGGAAACTTGCTAAGAATGCCTCCAAGCTAATGGCTTTACCCAAGGAATCTTGCCAGAATCCTGCCGTGTCTCTATGTCCAGCGGACATCGCCGGTGTAATGACGCGGTTACGGCCATTCATCGGGAATATCGGTACAACCCCGTCTATTGATATGCCTGATTCTCACAACGCAGGTGATTTTGGACAGTTTCTATTAGGTGCACCCCATATGTATGGCATCACGAAAGACCAACTGGAGAACCGCACAGATGGTCACCTGGACATTGATTCGGTGCGGGCAGGGGCCATCCTCATTTGCCCGGTGAAAGTGCCTGGGGGCGGGGTTTATGTGGGGGATGCCCATGCAATGCAGGGGGATGGGGAGATAGCGGGGCACACCACGGATGTCTCTGCAGAAGTCACGCTACAAGTCAACGTTCTCAAAGGCTTGAAAATTGGGGGCCCAATCCTACTGCCTCCTGTCAAGGATTTACCCCATCTGGCCCGCCCTTTCACTGCGGCCGAGAAAAAGGCAGCAAAGAATCTGGGAAAGAAGTTCGGTCAGACCACAGTAGAGGAATCGGCCGCTATCCAGATGGTCGGTTCCGGGGCAAACCTGAATGAAGCCACTGACAATGGCGTTGCGCGTCTGGCAGAACTTTTTAAGATATCGACAGAAGAAGTTCTGAATCGTGTAACTATTTCAGGCGCAGTGGAGATCGGGCGTCTGCCGGGGGTTGTTACAGTGACTATGCAGGTTCCTATGACCTGGCTGAAGAAAGTAAATTTGGCAAAATTGGTGAAGGAACATTACGCCTTATAGGCAGATAGGTTAGCGGTGCCATAGCTCCTGCATGATTCAGCAGCCACAGACGGTACCGTCTATTCATTATGATACTATTCGAGCCGCCCCCTTTTTGTCATTCCTGACTCGATCGGGAATCCAGTTTCATTTCTCCCAGCCCCCTTTGACAAAGGGGGCCATGGGGGATTTGATCCACGCTGCAAAATCCCCCTGCATCCCCCTTTACGAAAGAGGGAAGTATGGGGGTTGCCCTTTACGAAAGGGGGGAAAATGCCCTCCTTTTTATCTCATTTTTCCCGCAGTCAACATTTGACTTAACCCAAAGGAAAGCGTAGATTACGTTCTAAAAAAATCAAAACAGGGTGCTTCTATGAAAACACGGATTACCGAACTTTTTGGAATAAGATACCCCATACTCCTCTCCGGCATGAGCTGGATCAGTGTGCCAAAGATGGTGGCAGCCGTATCCAACGCAGGAGGTCTGGGGATCCTGGCCACAGGTCCCCTCAGCGCCGAGGAGACAAGGAAGGCCGTCCATGAAATCAGGACAGTGACCGATAAACCCTTTGGCGCCAATATTGCGCTCCTGTTTCCCGGCGCCGTGGAAAGTGCAAAGGTCTTATTGGAGGAAAAGGTGCCCGTCATCAACTTTTCCCTCGGCAAGGGCGACTGGCTTGTAAAGCAGGCCCACGCATACGGAGGCAAGGTCGTTGCCACCGTCGTCAGTGCCTATCATGCAAAGAGGGCACAGGACTACGGCTGTGATGCCGTCATTGCCACCGGCCATGAAGCGGCAGCTCATGGAGAAGCCCTGACCACATTCATTTTGATCCCCACACTCGTCGATGCCTTAAAGATTCCTGTGATCGCTGCCGGCGGCATTGGTGACGGCCGGGGTTTAGCGGCGGCCATGGCATTGGGCGCTGATGGGGTTGCCATGGGGACCCGACTCATGACGACGAAAGAAAGTCCGCTGCATGAATTCTACAAAAAACTCTCCATCGAAAAGGAGGCCACGGATACCCTCTTCTCTAATCGTTTTGACGGTCTCCTCTGCCGGGTCCTGAAGACTGATGCGGCCAATCGCGCCATCGCGCGGGGACTTGATCTTCCCGCAGCCTTCTTCAATTCCCGCGAGATTGCCCGGCAGATCCATGCCCCGTACTGGAAGCTGTGTCTCGGTGTCATGGCTTCGGGATGGAAGAACGCCAAGCAGATGGCCTTCATGGCCAACGCCTTTAAGGCAATTCGCGTCGCCACAGAAGAGGGCGATACAAAGGAAGGCGTGCTTCCCGCTGGTCAGGTAACGGGACTCATTCACGATGAGCCCACGATAGCGGAGCTCTTTGAGAGATTCGTTGCCGAAGCGAGAACGATTCAGCAGCAACTTGCGGCAAAGATGGAATGAGGCAGTGTCACCATTTAAATGTAGTGCGCACCTTTAGGTGCGCTATATGACCTGGCATAAAATTTATTAGAGAATCCATGGAGGTGCCTGTATGGCTGTCGTAGAGTGGAAAAGGGATGATGCCGTTGCCGTTGTTAAAATGGTAAACGGAGAAAACAGGTTCAACCCCGTCTTCATCAAGGAATTTCTCCAGGTCTTCGATGAAATCGAGAAAGATAAGGCTGTAGCGTCGGTCGTGATTGTTTCCACTGATGTGAAAAGCTGGTCCCAGGGAATAGACCTCATCTGGATGCAGGGCCGCATGGCAGAACAGGACTTTCAAGCGATCCGCGGTTTCCTGTATGGTCTGAACGATATTTTCAAAAGGATACTCCTCTTTCCTGTGCCCGTCATTTGCGCCATCAACGGACATGCCGTAGCGGGCGGGGCTATTTTGTCCCTGGCCTGTGATTTCCGCTTCATGAGGGCCGATAAAGGATTCTTTTTCTTTTCCGAGGTCGACGTGGGCATTCCCTTCATACCGGGCATGATGGCATTTTGCCGGAAGGCCATTCCCGAATATAAATTCGAGGAAATGATGTACACGGGAAAGCGCTATGGCGCCCCCGAAATGGAAACGCACCACGTGGTGATGAAAGCCTGCCCCAACGAAGAGGCGCTGATGGCGGAGGCCCTGGCTTTTGCCCGCACCTTCAATAAGAGACGCGGGGTCTTTGGTGAAATGAAACGGCGTATGCACAAACACATCATTGACATCATAGATAAGGAGGACCGTGAATATATCGAGCCGCTTAAGGTTATGTACGGAGACTGAAAATAAAAGTGTGTCATTCCCGCGCAGGCGGGAATCCAGGGTCATTTCTTCCCACCCCCTTTGAAAGGGGGCTCTTATCAGAAAATCGTTTTGTCTTGACACGTTGGAAAAGTTACACTATTTTGCCGCAGACATCATTTTAATTGTCAACAAATATTTTCAGAAGGAGGAAATCAAATGAAGAAAGCATTGGCGGTCAGTATTGCAATTCTTTTATGCTTGGTTGTGGCAGGCATCTCCTATGCGGCGCTCAAAAACGGCCAGATGAAGCTCAAAGTGGGCGATGAAGTATATGTATGCGGATGCGGCGAAGGTTGCCCCTGTCTAACCATGTCAAAAGCCCCGGGCAAATGCTCTTGCGGCAAGGATCTGGTTAAGGCCAAAGTCACGAAGGTTGAAAAAGGCAAGGCCACGGTAATGACAAACGGCAAAGAGCAAGTATTCCCGACTAAGGGGAAATATGCCTGTGCATGTGGGCCCGAGTGCAAATGTGATACGATCAGCCAGAGCCCCGGCAAGTGCGGTTGCGGCTCCGACATGAAGCCTGTAGAAGGGACAAAAGCCAAGTAGCATCAAACTTCAAGCCTGGACGTATTGTATAAAAAATATTCACAGATTTTGAGGGCGCAGCCCGCGGCAATCTTCTCCCTTTGTCATTTCCCCCATTAACTATTATTCGTAACAGATGAGTAACCGAACCGTCTTGTCCTCTGATATTACCAGGAATTGCGAGAGGCAACTTTAAAATGCCATTTGACAAGGAATCCCCCCTGATTCAAATGCTGTTTTCAATTCCTCTCCCTTTTGTGAAAAAACGCCGTCTTCCATGGCCCACTGCATCCCATATCTTTTGTATGCCCAGTCTGCGTAATGATA
>JBEKXK010000135.1:0-8736 GCA_049512055.1 Syntrophales bacterium
ATGCCCGTCAGATTGTGAAGTACGCAGGATACGATCCCCAGGAGAGTGATTCGGGCTCCCGGGTAGGCCGGAAGTTCATTTCCAAGAAAGGGCGGTGGCTCTTACGGAAGTATCTCTTCTTTATGAGCATGAGAGTGATAGTTTTGAGTAAATATTTTCAGGAGTATTATCACCGTAAATTAGAGACAAAGAACAGAGTGGGTCAGCAGCCCAGGAGGAAGGAGATTATCTGCGCAGTGGCTATCAAGCTGATCAAAGTGATATTTGCGTTGTTACGGGACAAACGGGGATTTGAAGATATGGCGCCTGCTGTAGCAATTGCATAAAACAATAAAGTGGTTGTGGTGGAAGGAAGGACCGTAGTTCTTCGTAGGTCATAGGGCTTGCCTGATTCAGCTTGGTCAACTTCCACCACCCTTTTCGTCCTGCATAAGGTAAGTTGGGCAAAGATGGTCCGTAGAATAAAAGAGGTTAGGTGAAAAGGAAAAAAAGGTTGAAGTACCACCACAACCATTTACAGCTTTAACAGTGTGTAGAAAGAAGATACTTGACTCTCTTCCTTAGAAGAGGAAGGACTTAACAAGAAATCGGATTCCTGATTCTTAAGTGCAGCCGCAGATACCCCTATGACTCCCCACTGTTAAATGCCTCCATAGCTTCCTCGACCAGAAGATCCCCGGCACCTTTGTATTTCGGTGAAAAATGGAAGAGGGCGATCCTCTTCGCCGCTGCCCTCCGCGCCAGTGTCCCAGCCTGGAAGGCTGTGAGGTGGTGCTTCTCCGCCGCCTTATCGGCATCTTCGTGAAGGAAAGTCGCTTCTATGAACATCAAGTCGGAACCACAAGCCAATTCGATAATCTTTCGGGCATTATCTTCGTTGTAGACAGCGTCCGTAATATAGGCGATCTTCTGGCCCGGCGTCATTTTCACGATCGTCGCTTTCAATTCGCCCAAGGGAATGAACCTTTCTCCTGCTTCCTGTTTGCCTTCTTTCCACCACACGCGTACAGGCGTATCATCGGGGTCACCGCGAAGAATCCGGTCTTTCAAGTCCATCAGCCATGCTCCGACAGGAAGTCCCATTTCCAGCAAGGTATTTTTCTTTATATTGACGCGGCTCTTTTCTTCAAATCTGTACGCCAGACAGGGAATTTTATGATCGAGGAATTCCCCTCTGACGGCAAAGGAGCTGTTCTCGACGAGGGTGCCGGCAATGTTTTCACTCGTATCCTGGATTTCCGGTTCAAAGGCTTTCCGGCAGTGGTAAGTTCTGCTTAACTTATGCTCCGGATGGACTTCTGTAACATGGAGGGCAAAATCATTGGTGTAGTTTTCGACAAGATTCCAGGTATAGGCGTTGATCTTGCTTTCTATCTGACGGTGGAAACCGGGGGGGCCGAAGATCGAGATATGACAGTCGCGGCCCAAACATACCCGGAGCAGATAATCGAATCCTATAAAATGATCCATATGAGTATGAGAAACGAAGATATGACTGATCTTAAGAAGTTTTCTCGGACTTAGCTTGTGAAGATCACCGAGATCAAAAAGAATGGCGGTACGTCTGTACTTGAATTCTATATATACCCCAGGGTCGCCGAAGGGATCATTGATCAGATGGGCGCTGAACATACAATTTCCGTCTCAGAGAAAGTATCATGACAATGCTTCTTCATATCAACAGCCGTTTGGGCTATAATGCATTATCAATTCCAACATACTTAGAATATCATGATTTTCAATAAATTCAACTTGACTTTCGTAGTTGAGTAAGAAAATACTTGTTCACAGTTGCAGCGGAGTCGAAGGAGATAAGAGTTCATGCCAGCCAATCTGCCCCCGCATTATTTCGAAGCGGAACGAAGATTCCGGGAAGCAAAGACGCCGGAAGACAAAATCGAGGCATTGGAAGAGATGCTTGCCATCATGCCCAAGCACAAGGGCACAGACAAGCTGAAGGCAATGCTGCGCGAACGTATCTCGAAATTAAAAGACCAGACCCAGAAGAAGGGTGTTGCCAGGCAGAAGACGGCCTATGACATCGAGAAGGAAGGGCCGGCCCAGACCGTTATTATCGGTCCTCCGAACACGGGCAAGTCATCACTTGTCAAATTGATAACGAATGCTTCCCCGGAGGTAGCAGACTTTCCCCACACCACGCAAAAGCCGATGCCGGGAATGGCGCAGTATGAAAACATCCAGTTCCAGCTCATCGATACCCCTCCCCTTACAAAGGACTATACGGAACCTGCCCTGGCCGATCTGATCCGCCGCGCTGACATAGCGGTCATTCTGCTTGACCTATCCGCGGACCCGATGCAGCAGTTGGAGGATACCCTTGCTATCCTCCATTCATTCCGCATTTACTCCAAGGCATGCACAATACCGGAGAATTTAAGAAAACCGCCCAAAATCAAGAAAATGCTCGTCGTCGTCAACAAGATGGACAGGCAGGAAGATAAGGAAACCCTGGACATCTTTTTGGAACTCTCGGGCATCAAATTACCCTGCGTCGGCATTTCGACCCGCACGGGCCGGAACGTCACGGTGTTTCTGGATAAACTTTATGAACTCTCCGGAATCATCCGGGTTTACACCAAACCTCCCGGCAAGGAAGCGGACAGGAAATCCCCGTTTTTAGTCCCCTTGGGCAGTACACTCGCGGATCTCGCAGGGAAGGTTCACAACGATTTCGTGAGTAAATTGAAATACGCGAGGGCCTGGGGTAAATCGGTTCGCGATGGTCAGATGGTACAGCGTGATTACGTCCTTCACGACGGTGATGTGGTTGAATTATGCATATGATATGACCTATGAGCCTTTTTAATGTCTCACCGGAAAAAGAAAAGGGCTTAAGCGAGCGTATGGAGCGTCTCGGCGTTTCTGAAGGTGATCTAAAGGAAACATTTATCCGGTCGTCAGGCCCCGGCGGGCAGAAGGTTAACAAAGCGTCTTCCTGTGTCCAGCTCGTACACATGCCATCGGGGCTGTCCGTAAAATGCCAGCAGTCGCGATCCCAGGCTATGAACCGCTTTACGGCAAGACGACTGCTTCTGGACAGGATCGAGAGAATTAAGCAGGGCGCGGTACAGGCGGAAAAGCAGCAAGCTGAAAAGATAAGACGGCAGAAACGCCGCCGCTCAAGGCGGGCCAAGGAAAAGACGCTGAAGCTCAAACATATGCAGGCGGAAAAGAAGTCTCTCAGGTCGAAGACTTCCTTGCCCCTGGAATAAATCGCTGACAACGGGTACAAGACGAAAGCCATGTTAACGGAAATAGAAAAGAAAATTTCGAGGCTCATCCAGCAGGACATCGCCCTCGATAAGAGACCCTTCAAATACATTGCAGAAAAGACAGGGACTACCGAAGAGCAAGTTCTTACGGCCATCCACGGCCTCATGACAAAGGGCGTGATCCGGAAGTTTGGAGCCATCCTGAGGCATCAGAAGGCGGGCTTCCCGCACAATGCCATGGTCATCTGGGCCGTGCCCCGGGAAAGAATTGAATTTGCCGGCCAGACCCTGGCATCCTTCAAAGAGGTAACGCACTGTTACGAGAGAACCCCTCCCTTCGCAGGGAAATACAACGTTTTCACGATGGTTCATTTCGGGAAAGGGAATCAGGAAGGTGTAATTCAGAAACTCTTACAAGAGACGGGGATCAAAGAATTCAAAGTCCTCACCAGCGAGGAAGAGTATAAAAAAAGCAGTATGGAGTATTTCACAGATGCCCAATAAATCTTCCAAATCTCTCTTCAGAAAGGCGAGCAAATACATACCCGGAGGGGTGAACAGCCCTGTCAGGGCCTTCAGATCTGTCGATTCAACGCCAATCTTTATCGAGAGGGCGTCCGGTTCCAGGATCTACGATGTCAAAGGAAGGGAATATATAGATTATGTATCTTCCTGGGGACCCATGATCCTCGGACATAGCCATCCAGAAGTCGTTCGTGCCATTAAGAAAGCGGCGGAAAAAGGAACCAGCTATGGCGCCCCTACAGAAATGGAAACGGAAATGGCAAAACTGATCGTTGATGCCTTTCCGTCTATTGACATGGTGAGGATGGTTAGTTCCGGCACGGAAGCCGCCATGACCGCCATCAGGCTCGCCCGCGGGTATACGGGACGGGAAAGAATAATCAAATTTGAGGGATGTTATCACGGCCATGCCGATTCATTGCTGGTAAAGGCCGGCTCCGGTGTGGCAACACTCGGTATCCCGGGGAGTCCCGGTATTCCGAGAAAGCTGGCCGAACTTACAATCACACTCCCCTATAATGATATTGCGGCCGCAGTCTCCGCAGTTGATCTCTATAAAGACGATCTTGCCTGCGTCATCGTTGAACCGGTGGCGGGCAATATGGGCGTTGTCCTGCCTCGTAAAGGATTTCTGGAGACTCTCAGAGATATTACCCGGAGGCACAAAATACTCCTTATCTTTGATGAGGTCATTACAGGCTTCAGGGCAACCTATGGCGGCTTCCAGAACCTTGCCGGGATAGAACCGGACTTAACGTGTCTGGGAAAGATCATCGGCGGAGGCCTGCCCGTCGGGGCTTTCGGAGGCAAGAAAACAATCATGGAAGAACTCGCCCCATCGGGTCCTGTCTATCAGGCAGGCACTCTTTCGGGCAATCCTGTTGCCATGTCGGCAGGGTTGGCCACGCTTAATATTCTAAGAAAGAGCGCTCAGTCTTACGTAAAACTGGACCGCAGGACATCACTCTTGTGCGAGGAATTGCAGAAGCTCTTCGCTCAGAATGAAATCCCCATCCGCATCAACCGATGGGGTTCCATGTTCACATTATTTTTTACCAAAGAAGATGTCTTCGATTTCATCTCAGCAGCAAAAAGCGACACATCGCTCTATGCCCGCTACTTCAGGGAGATGTTATCAAACGGAGTCTACCTCGCGCCTTCGCAGTTTGAGGCAGCTTTCCTGTCCTTCGCTCACCGAGATGAAGATATAGAGAAAACCCTCCATGCCTGTGAAAAATCGCTAAAGAAACTTGCAAAGAAACCATGAGAGGAAAGGCATCATAAAGCTGACATACCAAGAAATGGAAAGGTTCAAAGGATAGGAAGATGAAAAAAATCCTTGTTACCGGCGCCGCCGGGTTTATCGGATTCCATCTGTCGCGACGTTTCCTCATGGCCGGCCATTCCGTAATCGGTGTGGACAATTTGAATGACTACTACGATGTCAATCTGAAAAAGGCCCGTCTCAGGCTCCTTGAGGACAACGATGCCTTCCATTTTATCAAGATGGATATTGCCGAAAGGGAAAACATGGCCTCTCTTTTCAAGAGAGAGGCCCCCGCAATTGTCGTCCACATGGCGGCGCAGGCCGGAGTCAGATACTCGCTGGTAAATCCCCATGCGTATCAGGAGAGCAATCTCGCCGGTTTTCTGAATATACTCGAAGGGTGCCGGCATCAGAAGTGCGAACATCTGGTGTTCGCCTCGTCAAGCTCGGTTTATGGGGCTAATACGGAGATGCCGTTTTCCGTACATCACAATGTGGATCATCCCGTGAGCCTTTATGCAGCTACAAAGAAGGCCAATGAACTGATGGCGCATGCGTATGCGAGTCTCTACAAGCTTCCCTGCACGGGGCTCCGGTTCTTTACCGTTTACGGACCCTGGGGAAGACCGGATATGGCCCTGTTTCTTTTTACAAAGGCCATCCTGGAAGACAGGCCGATCGATGTCTATAACGCGGGTAAAATGCGGAGAGACTTTACCTATATTGATGATATCACAGAGGGCGTCTTTAGAGTAACCGGCAAGATTCCGGAACCGAATGCCAAATGGCAGGGTAACAAACCGGACCCCGCTACCAGCTTTGCGCCATACAAGATCTATAACATCGGCAATAACACGCCCGTGGAGCTCCTTGACTTCATAAATATAATTGAGAAAGTGTTAGGCAAGAAGGCAAGAACGAATCTGCTTCCCATGCAGCCGGGGGATGTGCCCAGTACATATGCAGACATCGACGATCTCATGAAAGACGTCTCCTTCAAACCGGGGACATCTGTGGAAGACGGTATCAGGCGCTTCATTAAATGGTACAGGGAGTATTATAAGGTCTAAGAACTAAAGATAATAATCAAAGGTACCGATATATATTGAGGCCAAGCGCAAGGTTCATGAAGCATATTATGATCTCCATAATTATTGGCTATCACTATTTGGACACTATTGGGAGGAAAGCATGGTTCCGAAACTGATCGTGGCGGTGGATGGATTGAGTTTCCATGATGCCGAGGAAAAGGGGGTATTCAGCAGCCTTTCAGAGGCTATGGCAAAAGGCATAATATGGGGGATTAAGGTCAGCGACATGCTTTACAGCGATGACGTCGCCAAGATCGTCTCACATCTGAGAAGTAAATATAAACTGAATGTCATGGCCGATGTCAAGCTGCATGACATCCCCTCCACCATGGAGAACTGCATCAGTAAATTGGTTGACGCAGGGGCGGATATCGTCACAATTCATTGCGCGGCGAACTTCAGGCCAAAAAATGCAGGACTCTTGAAGTACATTGCTGGTGTGACGATACTTACTTCTTTCACTGATTTGGAAGTGAAGTGGATTTACGAGAGAACGGCAGACGATATTGTTAAGGCATTCTCAAATATAGCTCTGATGAACAATTACGAATATATCTTTTGCTCCGTCAAGGACATCAACTATATCCCTGACAACCCGTTGAAGAAAATTTGCTCGGGCATAAGGCCCCCATGGTATCGGGACAGGCACGATCAGGTCAAAATCTCTTCCTTAAAGGAAGCAGTCAGGATGGAAACGGATTTCATCGCCATTGGGAGGCCAATTACTCAGTCAGGCAATATAATAGAGGCTATAGAAAAAATATATGCAGAGATAAGCCAGTAGTATTCGCCGATGTGGATGCTGATTCAGCGGGAATGACTGGCTACCTGAGCTCCACGCCGTAATAGTAGTGCCTCAGGATATCGCCGTATGAAAAGCCTTCACGAGCCATCATGTAAGCACCCCACTGGCTCATACCAACACCGTGGCCGCTTCCCTTCCCTTCAAGGTGGATCTCATCTCCTTCATTCGCCATCGTAAAAAGGGTGCTCTTGACCTGGGTGGGATCAGTCTTTAACCTAAAGTCGTTGCCGGTCAGCACGCTTTCCCTGCCACCATGGAATATCTTGATTCTTGTTACCCGGCCGGACGGGCTTATATCAACAGGCGCCAGCCTCTCAATCTGCCCGACATCAATGCCCTTCCTATTGAGTGCTGTACTGATCTTATCGATATTCAGGGAGAGCTTCCACGAACAGCCGGGAGCCCTGGCGCTGTAATCATCACGAACCGCCTTTAGATAGGGAACATCGGCGCTCCAAACTTGTCTTGCCTCTTCCGTCATGCCGCCGCTATTTGCATGAAAATATGTAAGGGCCAGTTGACCGTCGTAGAGGAGAACCATGCCCTTTGTCTCATCCACTGCCTTATTGGACATCGCCGCCTCTGCGCCTGCTCCGCCATAAACCTGGGATGCTGTAGTAGCAATTACATCGTATTCTCTCTCCTTGCTTTTCTCCTTCTGGTACAGGGCATACGTTCTTGCGGCAATCGCCTGGGCCTTGAGCGCCTCCAGCGGCCATTGAGGGGACATCTCCTTCGGGACGACACCATAGAGATAGGCCTCCACATCCAGAATATTAATCACATCCATATCGCCCCTGGTGCTCTTGGCTATTCTAAGCTCACCTCTGTATGGCGTGCCGTTCAAATTCAACCATTGGCCATTCAACGGCACAATCACCAGCCTATCATGGGAAAGGCCATTGCCATCGAGCCTTATAGCGCCTCCTGAATTAGTCAGGGCAGCACTTCGGACCTTGCCCGAAAGGTCTTTTCCATAGCCATCGCGCACTTCAAATTCGGAGGTAGAATCCACGCGGATAGCCTGAACACCGGTCACCACGAGAACCCTGACATTTTCCTTTTTCGCTTTCTTAAATGATGACTTTTCTTCCTTCATGGCAGGTGGTGGTTTTTGACAAGTTTCTATCATGAACTCTGCCGTATCTCTCCTGTCCCCGCGGGGGTATTTTTTCAGGTATATCTTGAATTCATTCAGTGCCTCTTTGTACCTGTTCTTCTCATACAGAATCATCCCGGAGTTGAAATGAGCGTTCGCCGCATGCACGCTGCTTTCGTATTTCTTTATGACGACACGATATTTTTCCAGCGCCCGCTCGTTATTGTTCAGAAAGTAGCTGTAGATATCACCTATCCTGAGTGTTGCTTTCGCCTTCATCTTCGAATCGGGCGACACGTCTGAGATGTCCTGATAGGCCCCCACTGCCTCAAGATACTGCCCGTTTCTCAGATACGCATCTGCCTCTTCCATGGCCTGATTGGTATTATAGGCAAGACATGGACCAGCTCCGCCCAGGACAAGAATGATAAGCAAGATATAATGTATCATGTGATCAAGTCGTGAATGGTATTTAGTCGGTGCTGGACCAGATCGTAAGCCGAGTTCTGTCCCGCTTTTCCGTCACCAGAAAGGCGGTGATGATCATTCATCTGGGACAGCAGTTGCCTGCTGCCTCAAGCGACACTACCCGAGAACGACAAGCGGGCCACTTTTAATGTTCTCCTATTTGGTCTTGCTCCGGATGGGGTTTACCAAGCTTTCCCGGTCACCCGGGAAACTGGTGAGCTCTTACCTCGCCTTTTCACCCTTACCTG
>JBEKXK010000136.1:0-8724 GCA_049512055.1 Syntrophales bacterium
TTCGATCGTGGACTCATCAGTTATCCTCCTTTTTGGAGTCGGTGTTCGGTAACACCTATTTATGAGTCAACGATCTCTTTTATTCACTACCTTGGGTAACATTTAATGTGAGGCAATTCGCTCCCCCCTTCTTATTTGACGATGTGATAGTAATGATGTATGATCTACCATGTATATCGACTTTTATGGCTTCCGGGAAAAGCCCTTTAACCTGACCCCTGACCCTCGCTTTGTCTTCCTGAGCAAGAACCGCAGGGAAGCCTTTGCACATCTCCTTTACGGCATCGAAAATCGCACAGGATTCATTGCCCTGACGGGAGAGGTAGGTTTGGGTAAGACTACAGTCTTGCGTTCACTCTTGAGCCAGCTCGATACGGATCATTACCGCACGGCCCTGATCTTCAATCCCTGTCTTTCGCCGCCGGAGCTTCTGCAAAACATAAACCGGGAATTCGGCATATCGGCTCGCTCCTCCAATAGCGGAGACCACCTCGACGCCCTTAACACGTTTCTCCTCCAGCAGAATGCCGCAGGCCGCACAGTCGTCCTGGCCATAGACGAGGTACAAGATCTGGAAACACGGGTGCTCGAACAGATCAGGCTGATCTCGAACCTGGAGACAGACAAGGAGAAGCTCATACAAATTGTCCTGTCGGGGCAGCCGGAATTCGTACAGATTCTCAAGAAGAAAGAGATACGTCAACTCAGCCAGCGCATCACTGTCTGCTACCACCTGAAGCCTATGGATTTTGAGGACACCGTCCACTACATCGACCACCGGCTCGAGGTGGCGGGGGGACGAGGCGGGGTCATTTTCTCCAGGCCGGCGCTGAAGAGGATATATCGCTATTCACGTGGGGTCCCGAGACTCATAAATGCGGCTTGCGACAGGGTGCTCTTAGCCGGCTACACAAGAGACAAGGCAAGAATCGGCTACCGGATTGCTGGAGCCGGAATCAGAGACATGAAAAAAAATACTGCGGCCCGTGCGCAGAGGCGGCATCCATTCCTGATACCGGCATTCGCCGTGTTTGCAGCCTTCGTTGCGGCAGGCATCTTTTATACGTGGGATGATTTCGCAAACCGGTTCAATGCTTCGCAGAATATCGTGGCAAAGGAAGATCAGCCGAAAGAAGCCGCAGTTGCAACAGGTGAAGATTTCTCCCGCACCATGGCCGCCGAACTCGGGAATATTACGGAATCAGAAAGCAATAGACGGGCGTTCAACAGGCTGGCAGGCGCCTGGAATGTTCCGCCCGTTCCTGAGAGCATCTCATTTGACGATTTCAATAAAATGGAGCGTGCTGCCCGGGACCGTGGACTCCGTATTTACGTATTTTCCGGGAGCCTGGACGCGCTGCTTAACTTCAATTGTCCGGCAGCGCTCGAATTGACCTTGCCCGGCATAGCGGGGAAACGGTTCATTTCGCTGGTACGAATAGAAAACGGTCAGTTTTTTGTCGACCCACAAATCTCCGGGAGAATATTCCTTTCACCCAGTGAGATCGAAAAGCACTGGTCAGGGCAGGGCTACCTCCTCTGGAAAGATCACCTGAATCTGCTGATGCGCATGCCTCCGGGGGCAGAAGGCAAGCAAATCAAGCGGCTTCAGAGTCTGCTCAAGAAGGCGGGGGCATACAGCGGCCCTTTCACAGGCGCTTATGACAGCAATACCCGTTCTACTGTCAAGAAGTTTCAATCGTCGAAGGGAATCAAACAGGACGGCATTGTGGGCGCTCAGACCCTCATCCATCTGTATCGTTCCAGCGACCGTTTCGAAGCGCCAAGACTCGCCATGACAGGTCAAAAATGAGCCTCATACTGGACGCCTTGAAAAAAATCGATCGCGAGAAATCGTCCCATCGTGACGGAACGGCCAACATCGCCGTGGAAATTCTCCGGCCCGATTCGCCCCGTCCAAGAAGAAAAATGTTACGGAATTTTGCGGCGGTCTTCATTACGGCTGTTGCTACTGCCTGCATTACTTACGCTGTAATAGCAGGGTTCGGCATCATGTCCAAATCATCCCCACCTGCAACCGTAAGTCAGCCGCCTGTCCGGCAGGCCGCAACGTCTCTCCCTCCCCGCGACCCCGTAAGCGACTCCGCAGAGGGGATAAGCCGGACGCCCGCAATAATCCGGGACAGTGCGGAAAGCAAAGAACCCATGACACCCCCGTCCGGGAAAAAAGCGGGCCGGAATATAATCACCAAGGACCCGGTTGCCATTCCGAAACCTATAAGAAAACTGACCGAACAAGCACCGAGGGTATCTGATGCAGCTCCGCCGTCACTAAAATTATCGGGGATCGTCTGGCAGGAAGAGCCATCGGAGCGCCGTGCCATGATCAACGGCAGAACCGCCACTGAGGGGTCCATGATCGAAGGGGTGAAGGTGGTCGAGATTCATCCTACCCGTGTACGCTTCTCACATAATGGAAGAACTTTCGAAATCACCCTCGGCCAATAGGCAGCACAGAGATCACGAAATCTGCGGGCTCGATTTGAAGCTCTCCGCAGCAAGCTGCGGAGAATCTTCGATTCTTAAGGAACAGTATCGTTCGGCATTCGCTCGCTTACCCCGCAGCAAGCCGCGGGGAATGCGCTCGCAACCGAATTCAAGAAGCGGATTTAATCAGTAACGTAGTGCAGACATTCATGTCTGCCATTTCCGCAGGATTAAAGTCCTGCATTACATTTATTGAATTTGCGTAGTGCAGACCTCCAAGCCTGACGTATGCGCAGGACTGACATTATTATGCAAAGTATTTAGTCAGGAAAAATCCTTTGCAAAAAGATCATTGATGAATGACCACTCCGTGTTTGCATCTGACGAAATTTTTTCTATCATCGCCTCGAATTCCTGCCACGTGGTTTCGTTTTTAATTTCACAGCTATGCCCCCAGAAAGAAAAAATTGCATTTCTCCCCTTCGCATCATTAAACCTGGGCCAGAAATCGAACGCCAGAAAGTGACAATTAAAATTAAATTCGAAAGGATCGCGGGGCGGGAAAACGCTTTCGTCCTTTTGGTCACCCCGGGCCCATATATAACCTGCCGACCGGAGGGCCGCCTTTACCCTTTCATCGTATGCATTGAATGGATAGCAGAATCCAAAGACTGGTTTCTTGAAAATACCCTCTAAAATATCGCGGCTCGCTCCAACTTCCCAATCTAATTGGTCCGCTGAAACATCCGTCAGGCATGGATGGGTCATGGAATGGCTGCAAATCTCAAATCCATCGTACACGTCGGGCAACTCGCCGCGACGAAGCCGCCATACCTCCCTCCCTTCGTGAATCCAACCGAACGATCTCTCTTCAAGGTTCAGACCCGGATTGAGACTGAATGTAGCTTTCGCATTGTAGCTGCGCAGGATATCAGTGAGACGGACATCATCGACTATTCCATCATCCCAGCATTGAATTACTTTCATTTGAAGTTCACTTAGCTCCCGGATTTTCTAAGTATGCCGTGTTCCATGAGAAGGACGATAATGACTCCCACGACAAACCCGTTTCCGATGATGGGCCGCAATACCTGAGGAAATTCCTGGAAAAAGGCGGCCGGCATGAAGGCTATCACTGTCGCAATCAGTATGGGCATGCCGATAATCATGCCGTCGTCAAAAGTAAATTCCTGCAAAGACTCAAAGGCTACGAGCAGGCCGGCCGATACCTGCGAGCACAGCACGTAAAACATGATGCTCCCGACCACAACAGGAGGAACGATCCCCATAAAGCCTATCGTCATGGGGGAAAAGGATATCACGAGCAGAATCGCCGCTGCCGGAAGCAAGGTAAATCGTGACATGCAGCCTGTAGCAGCGACAACGCCTGCGCTCATGGAATAATTAACCTGTCCTATGACGCCGAAAACTCCTGCCGTGATATTAGCGAGGCCTGTAAAGAAGACACCCCGGTTGAGCCTTTTTGCTATGTCTTCGGTATTTACAAGGGCATTCATGGACTGCATCGAGCCGAGGTCATTGATAGACAGGGCCACAAAACAGACAAAGAATGAAATCAAGAGCCCTGCATCGAAAGACAGATGGCCGATCATATTCGTGAAAAATGGTGCGACAAATTTTGAAGACGCTACAGCCGTCATGTTGAGGTTTTCCGGGAAGATAAGAAAATAGACGACACTTCCGACGAGCATCGAGAGCATAATCAGAACAGACTTCCATATTCCAGCAAGGAACCGGTGGAGAATTAGCGTAAGCGCAGTAAGAGCCAGGGCATAAACCATATTCACCTGCGGCGTCGTCCCCTGCGGGTCCGAGACAAGTTTCATAATAGTTGGCGTCAGCGTAAAGGCAATCAGCAGGAGCACCACCGCCACGACGCGGGGCGTAAAGAGCCGCTGGAGATGCCCGAAAAAACCCGTCATGCCCGTAAAGGTCAAGATCACACCTCCGCTTATTACAGCCGTAGATATGGCATCAAGGTCGAATCCATGGCTGGAAATAATGCCGATGAGAATTACCGAAGAAGGTCCCATGATGAGAGGCAGGCGGTGGCCCCAGAGGATTTCCAGAACGAGGAAGACGGCAGTGATGAAGGCCATCTTTTGCAGGTATGCCGTTTGGTCGGCGGGATCTGCCAAGTGGTAGGCAGCAGCGATCTTACCTAAAATTATCAGGAAAGGTAGCATGAGAGCGCACCACTGAAGTCCCATCAGCAGAGACTCTCCCGGAGGCGGCCGGTCTTCAAGGCCATACTTAAATTCCATGAGATTAATCTTTCTCTCGGATTCTGCGTCCGATCCTTTATTTCAAAGAATCAGGGATGTGAAAGAAAAACTCGTTTAAGCACCCGCGTTCCAAATCAACATGGATCATCCTGTCCCTGAAAATATTTCCGCGTCCCAAGAGGATTTTGAGGACTTCCATTACTTGAAAGGCGGCTATAAGAAAAGGCGTAACACCGGGGACGCCGAGAAGAGCCTGCGGACTTTCCTGGTCGATGTGTTTTGCGTCTTCGGCCCCATAGATATTCTTAAGTCCCGGATCTCCGGGAAAAATAGTCATGATCCAGCCTTCAAAACCCGCCAGCGTGCCGTGCACCAGAGGAATCCCCAGCTTCTTCGCAGTACCCTCCAGAAGAAATCGGTCCGGTACATTATCCAGCGCATCGACAATTATATCCGATCCGGCAAGAATCCCTTCGGCATTCGCAGCATCGATCTTGATCTGGTGGGGAAAAACATTTACTCCCGGATTGATGGCCGTAACTGCAGAGACTGCTGCGTGCGTTTTTGGCATTCCCAGAGTATTCATATTGCATAGAGTTTGGCGATTCAGGTTCGTTTCATCAAAAACGTCCTGATCGATCACCCTCAGAGAACCGATGCCAACCCTGGCAAGCAACAAAATGACATTACCGCCCAAGCCCCCGGCGCCTATTACGGCAATCTTCGATTCGGCCAGCTTAAGCTGCTCTTCCGTGGATATTGCATCCAGGTTCCGGATGTAGCGGTACGGATAGACACCCATTTTCAGCATCTCTGTGTAGATGTCATGAACGCTGATGTGATATTCATCTGCGATCACAAGGGCATCATGATCCTTCAGGGTTTGCAAACGGCGCCCTGCAGGGTCCGTGACGCTTGCAGCTTTTTCCCTAATCGATCCGTGCAATTCTTTCTTCTTATCCTGATTCACTATCGTTCCTCGTTAATGCAGGAATTTTGCCGTGTCGAATATGTCATAGACCATTCTCGTCCGATGGGCAATAAGATAAATCAGTCACCCTCTCCACTCCACAAAATTTTGTGGAGGTCACTTGGAGTACCATCAGGAAATGTATCAGTGAGGTTTACGGCCTTCTCTCTTCAGTTTGCGCATCTCTTCCAGCAGCTTGTCATATTCCTCACCGGGACCTTGAAGAGGTTCTTTCCCGAAAAAGCCGTCGTAGAGTTCTTCCAGTTTTTTAAGCTGCGCCAAGGCCTTTGGATTTTCGCTGAAAGCACTATCAAGCATCTCCACCAACCTTTCAGCTGCCTGCCTAAGGTCACTTATATCAATTCGAAAGCCCGTCATGTTTAGGACGTTCTTCAACAGGTCGTAGCAGGCCTTAGAGTTCAGGTCATGAATATAAATGGGCGCCCTAGCTGAGATTCCTGCAATCTCTATTCCCTGCTCTTGGCCTAGGACGAGCAGCATTGTGGTGAAACTGCAGGGACCAACGTAATCACCAAAATGAGCAAAGGTTTCAAATTCAGACTTCATTAGCGGATGGCTGACAGTGACATGAAGTCTCGTTTCCCTGGTGTGAGGAACCTGATCGAAAAAACCACCAAGGGCATAGATTCTCGGAGCTTGGAATTGACGTGCCAAGTCGAGGATAACCTGACAGTATTCCGGCCAGTTCAAATTTGGTTCGACACCGAGGAATAGTATAAGGTCATGGCCAAATCCACTCTTCCAGAAGAAAAGATCGTTTTGCGGTCTGTCAAGCTTCTTTACCAGTCCTTCGCTGATTTGGGTATGGGGCCGCATGGTCTGCTCCGGACTTGAGCTAGGGATCTGATAGATATAGAAACCATGTGTATCAATGTAAGCAAATTTGTGAGCGTTAACCTTACGCCTCAAATAGTCAATAGTGCCTGTGGAAACCTCGCCAGCATTGAGCCAACCATTCATGCCGACTATGATATAAGGAGCGGTCAGTTGCGGCTGCTCTAACATTACAAGACGACTGTCCATGCAGTTGCCCCCTATCTGTATGTTATTTCCTTACCATATTGACACGTCTGTCCATCTTACCCCCAATCATTTTTGTTTCCTGGGGTATCCGACCGATTGCGCCAGAATGATCCTCTGATCCGGTCGTAAGCCCATGGCTTTTGCTAGGGCTGGCCTATCTATTCCAGCACGTACAACCGTCGATAATCCTTCGGAGGCACAATAAAGATAAACATTTTCGCTTATGAACCC
Organism: Syntrophales bacterium; assembly: GCA_049512055.1. GTDB lineage: Bacteria > Desulfobacterota > Syntrophia > Syntrophales > UBA2185 > Fen-1135. The sequence goes on from JBEKXK010000136.1 coordinate 6,940, forward strand.
TGTATCAGCTGTTGCGTACATATTTTTGACCTCATCTGACAACGAACCCATCTTGGAATAATCGGCCACGTAAATGAGGTTCACAGCAGCTTCCTTTACAAATCCCTGAGTACCGGTCATGCCTCTAATATCTTTTGCAAGTATTGGTTTCAGAAGGCTAGCTTTTGCATCATAGAGGTAAAGGCCCTCAGCAGTTGCAGCATAGATGTCGATCTCTTGCAGATTTTTTGCAGAAGGCGCAGTCCGTCTGCCAGACTCTGGACGATTGATTCCAGATGCTGCCCAAAGCATATTCGAAAGAATGTTTAACGGTAATGGTTCTGAACTGAACTCCCTTGAAGAACTTCTTTTTGCCAAAAGCTGCATCAAAGGATTGCCAGCGATTTCTGGCTTTGGCAGTTGAATTGGTTTTTGTTCTTCTCCCAAAGCCATATTCTGGCTCATGGGCAAGATGGCAAATAAAAAAACCAAGATAAACCCCACGACTGTCACTCGTGAGAGATTCCTTCTGCTCAATTTCATATTCATATGCATAACCTCCTGATGATGATTTATTCCCAAATTCATTAACTAGCTTTACAAACTGTGGTCGGATGGTTCTAAAAGCACCTCTGTTGCCCAAGTGCATCTTAATGGGGACCACCTCATCCCTGGTGATATATGTGGAAAGATTGAAGCCTTTAAGAAAGTTTTCGAACTTGCCTTCAAGCCCTGATTCATAGGCAAATGTCCTCGAATGTGCAGTGATGTAATATACTCTAGCTTTCATGGCTACTCCTTTTACGATTTTAGATAATGGTCAATCCACATTGTTATGGCCGTGTCCCACCCAATGCCTGCTATGAAAACCTTGCCTTCCTTTAATATTACGTTTCTATTCACCTTGTCAATTTCGATATGAAACCTAAATCACTTGTCTTGATATGCCAGTTATTTCTTTAAAGAAGCATCTGCATGAGCTTGTTTTAAACCATCAAGAAACCGTAACCCTTCGATGATCCATTATATCAATACGGCTTTAGAAATTAAACAAACCGTGATAAAAATATAAACAATGAATATCACGGTGATAAAGGCAAAGAATATCCTATCGCGGTCTAAGGTCTATGATTATGCTTTGAATCCTTACGTAGGATGCCAGCATGATTGCCTCTACTGCTATGCCAAATTTATGAAGAGGTTTACAGGTCACAGGGAGAAATGGGGGGAGTTTGTCGATGTAAAGATAAATGCCCCCGAGCTTTTGGCCTCTGAAGTGAAGAAGAAAAAGGTCGGGAGGGTCTGGATAAGCGGTGTGTGCGATCCCTATCAACCATTGGAAAAGAGGTATATGCTCACTAAACGATGTCTTGAAATCCTCGTGGAAAACGGCTGGCCTTTTACAGTTCAGACAAAATCTTCCCTTGTCCTGAGAGACATGGAGATACTGAAGAGGAGAGATAATGTCGAGGTCGGATTTACCATAACCACGACGGATGAAAAGGTAAGAAAAATCTTTGAGCCGGCGGCATCACCATCCAGTGAGAGGATCGAAGCATTGGCGCGTCTCCACACGGCAGGGATCAGGACATTCGCCATGGTGGCGCCGATCCTTCCGGGTGCAGAGGGTCTGGTTAGTGCGCTTAAAGATAAAGTGGAGTATGTGATCGTTGACAGGCTTAACTATCATTACGCAGACTGGGCATACAAAAGATATGGGATGCAGTGGGCCATGGAAGACGGCGTTTTTTCACAAAAGGGAGAGGAATTGAAAACAGCATTTGAATCAGGGGGGATTCCTTGTCA
>JBEKXK010000137.1:0-8633 GCA_049512055.1 Syntrophales bacterium
AGAATCCTCGAGGAATCCAGAGAATAAGGCTTTCGCCGAACTTCCGTAACTAGACCGAGGCAGCTCCGCGATGAAGTCAAGGCATAGCGGTCAAACCCGCGAATATCAGAATGATCAAACGTCGCATATAAGGTCCCGCCTCCGTGTATGCCCTGGATCAAATAAGCTGATAGCGCTACCCTTGCAAGGGGACAGGAAAATCAATTTTTTCTTGACAACTGTCAGCCATATCGGATTCCCGCCTGCGCAGGAATGACATTTTGTTATTTACACCCCCTTTGAAAAAGGGGCAAGGGGGATTTATGCAGACAATTAAAATCCCCCCGTATCCCCCTTTATGAAAGGGGGACAAGCAGGGGAAAAGGCAGACTTGAAAGTCTGCACTGCATTATTCTGTCGTTACCGCCTCCGATAAGAACATTCGATGGCAGGCTCCGGTGGGAATCCAGGATTCAAAGCACTACATAATAAAACAATGCTGGAAAAAGTGAAAGACATAGCGAGGAACATCCTCACAGAAAAGCGGGCAGACGGAGTCCTCGGTCTGATAAAGGGCCAATGGGATATCACCCAGCCGCATATCTTCGAAAATCTGGGTGAGATGGATACCCTCGTCATAGAACCCAAATGGCTGCTCGCAAAAATGGCGATGACTGTCCTGCTGTCTTCAAGGGAAGGCTACAGACTGGCAGCAGTTGTGCGCGGCTGCGATGAAAGGGCGCTCACTGAACTTGTGAAAAGAAACCAGATTGAGAAGGAGCGGCTTCTCACCATCGGCATTGCCTGCTCTGGGGAGCAGGCGTCAGCCTGCATCTGCGACCGCCCGTACCCGCAAAAGCTCGATTGCGGCGATGCTGTGGCCGGCGTCGATCCGTTTTCAGTTGAGAGCGTAAAGGAACTGCTTGCCGGTGACGGCCCGGCGAGAATGGAAAAATGGGCGAACATTCTTAAGAGATGCATCAAGTGTTACGGATGCCGGAACTCGTGTCCCATCTGTGTCTGCATACCCTGCAAACTGGAAGATCAAGTCTGGGTCGAGAAGGGCGTCATACCGGCGGAGATGCTGTCCTATCACCTGATCCGGGCGTTTCATCTCTCGGACACGTGCGTGGCCTGTGGGGCATGCCAGGAGGCCTGCCCGGTCAATATCCCGCTTATGGCCCTTCAACTATCCATGCGGGAGATGCTCCGTGAGACCTATGGCTACGAAGCCGGGCTTGATCCGGAAAGGAAATCCCCCATCCTGTATGATCTGTGCAAGGAGCCTGCAGCAGGGCAGGCACTGCCGGACTGGGTAAACAGCTTGAGAAAAGACGATGAGTCCTGATTTTATCAAAACTATCTGTCCCTATTGCGGCGTCGGCTGCGGTCTGATCCTGAAGGTGGAGGACGGCAAGGTTGTCGGTACCTACCCGGACAAAGAACACCCTGTCAGCCGCGGCACCCTCTGCATCAAGGGCTGGTCTGCGCATGAATTTATTCATCACCGAGAGCGCTTGAAGACACCTCTCGTAAGAAAGGGAGACACGTTTGAGGAAATATCTTGGAATGATGCAATAGCCCTGGCGGCGGAGAAGCTGAAAGCCGCAGTCGAGAAATACGGCGGGGATGCAATAGGGGGGCTCTCTTCCGCCAAGTGCACCAACGAGGAGAATTACCTTTTCCAGAAGATGATCCGCATGGCCTTCAGGACGAATAATGTGGATCACTGCGCGCGCCTGTGCCACGCCCCCACGGCCGTGGGTATGGGCCAGACAACGGGCAGCGGGGCCATGACAAACTCCATCTCCGATCTGGCAGGGGCAGAGTGTATCCTGATCATCGGCTCCAACGCGGCGGAGAGTCATCCCATCATCATGGGAGAAATATATAGAGCCGTGGACCGCGGGGCAGCGGTGATCGTCGTAGACCCACGGAAGACAGCGGTTGCCGAGAACGCGCGGATCCACCTTAGGATCAATCCGGGTACGGATACTCCCCTCCTCACCGGCATGATGAGGCACATAATCGATGCGGGCCTTCATAACGAGAAATTCATCAATGACCGGATGGAGGGTTTCGACGAATTAAAAAAATTCCTCCAGTCCTGGCCGGTGGAACGGGCGGCGAAAGAATGCGGCATCGATGAAAAAGAAATTAGAAGGGTTGCGGAGATGTATGCAAAGGCGAAGGATGCCGCCGCCGTTTATTGCATGGGAATCACCCAGCACGCCTGTGGCACGGCGAACGTCCATGCCGTCTGTGACCTTGCGATGCTCTGCGGCCAGATCGGCAAGGCATTTTCCGGCGTCTATCCGCTCCGCGGGCAGAACAATGTCCAGGGCGCCTGTGACATGGGAGCGCTGCCGAATGTCTACCCGGGATACCAGAGCGTTAGCGTGCCAGCCGTCAAAGAAAGATTTGAGAAGGCCTGGGGAAGGGAGCTTTCCGCGAAACCCGGCCTGACCGTAACGGAGATGATCGGCTCCGCCGGGAAAGAAATCCGTGCGCTTCACATCATGGCGGAGAACCCCGCGCTGAGCGATCCCGACGTGAACCACGTGCTGGAATCTCTCACGAAGCTGGACTTCCTGATCGTCCAGGATATCTTTCTCACGGAGACCGCGAAATTCGCCCATCTCGTTTTGCCGGCAGTCTGCTTTGCCGAAAAGACGGGGACGTACACGAACACGGAAAGAAGATTCCAGCTCTTGAGGAAGGCGGTGGAACCTCCCGGCGAAGCAAAGGGAGATTTTGAGATTATCTGTCTTCTTGCCAATGCGCTGGGGCTCGATTTTTCTTACAAGCATCCGGGTGAGGTCATGGAGGAAATCGCGAAGCTTGTGCCCGAGTATGGCGGCATTCGCTTTGACAGGCTGGAGAAGGCTGGCCTGCAATGGCCGTGTCCCGACCTAAAGCATGAGGGAACACGATTTCTTCACAAGCACCAATTCACACGGGGCAGGGGGCTCTTCATCGCACCGGCATACACGCCACCCTTTGAAAAGCCGGACAGCGAATATCCGTACTGGCTCAATACGGGAAGGATGTTTGCCCACTATCACACGGGCACGATGACGCGCCGGTCCGCATTTCTCAGCAGGGAGATGGAAGGACCTTATGCGGAGATGCACCCGGAAGATGCAATGAAGGCGGGGATCAGAGAGGGCGACAGGATCAGGATAACGAGCAGGCGGGGCAGTATTGTCACTGCTGCTAGAATTACGGAGAGGGTTGCGAAGGGTTCTGTCTTTGCGCCCTTCCACTTTACGGAAGCGCGTGCCAACATCCTGACGAATCCCGTTCTCGATCCCGTCTCCAAGATACCGGAGTTCAAGGCATGCGCCGCCAAGATAGAAAAGGAACCGCATGAAAAAAGGGAAAGATAAAATCGCCGAGGCGAAGCGCGCATCCGGCGCCGATTCCTGCATTGAGTGCGGACGTTGCGTTGCCGCTTGTCCCATGGCGGAGATGTATGCTAATTTTTCCATCGAGATGTCGCCGCGGGGCATCATAAAAAAAACGCTCGTGGGCGACCCTGTAGTTGGGGACAAGAACATCTGGTATTGCACCGAGTGCAACGCCGGTACGGATACGTGCCCGCAAGGTGTGAGCTGCAGGGATCTGATCAGAAAACTCCGGGAGGCTGCCTTAGATGAGAACCTCCGCGAAAATGCGAAGACCTGCAAATGCTGCGGCAGGGCCTTTGTGGCGATTCCCGTGGAAGACTTCGTCTTCGCCAGGTTAAAGGATGAACCCCCGAATGTGTTCGGGGTGCTCGATATTTGTCCGCCATGCCGGCGGGAGATTTATCTTCTGAGAAATGCGTAAATGACGAAACAAGAAACTACAGAGAAGCAAATAGCAGAGCAGGATTTTTCCCTCAACCTTGAGGACCTGCGACCCCGCCCTGCGGAGAAGAAGCATCTTTCCGAGTACTTCATGCCGCGGCGCCATTCGTTTATAATTTTTCATCCGGACAGGTGCACGGGCTGCGGCGCTTGTGAGATGATCTGCTCCAGGAGGAACGTGGAGAAAGTCTCGCCTGTATCCGCGAGCGTGAAGGTTGTGAGAGACGAGAAGGGGGGCAAGAACTTCTCCATACTCTGCCAGCATTGCCGCAAGCCCCTCTGCCTTCCCGCCTGTCCTACCAGGGCCATCGAAAAGGGCGAGGACGGCATCGTGCGCATAGACAAACTCTTCTGCACCGAATGCGGGCTCTGTACCATGGCCTGCCCGGCGGCAGCCCCCATCAAAGACCCGGGCAGTCAAGAAATACACAAATGCGACCTCTGCGAAGGCGATCCTCTCTGCGTCAAACACTGTCCCGAGAATGCGCTCACCTTTACGCGAGGGAAGGCTGTTCGCTGGATAAAGGCACTGCGCTGGACTTCTCAGCTGATGTCTTTTCTGCTCTTGGTCATGGTTTTTGTCGGCACGTTCTGCTACTTCAGGACGGGAAGCCTCAGCTTCGCCTGTCCCACGGGGACTCTTCAGAATATTGCGTCGTCGGGGACCATTGTACTTGTGGGTGTTTCATCGGCCCTGGCCCTCCTCATCCTTACCGTTCTTGCAGGGAGACTCTTCTGCGGATGGGTCTGCCCCTTCGGCTTTGTACTCGATGTTGTCGATAAGATAACTCCCAGGAAAATCGGCTGGCCAGCGTTTCTCAAGAGCCGGATGACAAAGTACGGAGTATTGGCAGGCGCCGTCGGGGGAAGCTATGCCCTTGGTTTCCAGGTCTTCTGCACCGTCTGTCCCATCGGTACGCTCTGCCGTTCCTATGGGGTGCAATCATTCTTCAAGAGCGCCGAGCTCGCCATCGTCCCGGTCCTGGCAAGCCTTGAGATTGGTGAGAGGAGATCATGGTGCAGATATTTCTGCCCTGTAGGGGCCGTGCTCGGGCTTACGGCACTGCTGCGTATGATAAAAATAGTGATCGGGGCAAAGAGGTGCAAGAAATTCTCCTGCATCCAGTGTGCAGAGGTCTGTCCCGTGGGGATTATCGACGCGGATAAATTGAGGGAAGGGCTATCACCGAAGATTCCCATGACGGAATGTATCATGTGCATGAGATGCGTCGATCGCTGCCCCTATGATGCGGCGAAAATCCGCCTTCGCTGGCAGAAGGCGACACCGGGAGAAGGCAGGATATGAATACCCTCCAGCCATTTTACAATATGAAGATCGGCGTTGTCGATCTTTCCGCCTTAAAGGCTGAGGCCATTCCTCTCACAGAGGAGCAGGCGGGCAGGCATCTCGGCGGGGCCGCCATGAACAGCGCCCTCCTCGCAGGATATGAGTCTGACGCAGTGGCCTTCGGTACCGGCCCTTTGACGGGAAGTTTCGCTCCCGCCTCGCCTCTCATGATCGCATCGTTTGCCTCCCCCATTTTCAACAGTATCTGCCACGTCCCGTTAATGCTCCGCACCGGACCGGACATGAAATTTTCCGGCGTTGATTATCTCGTGGTGAAGGGTGCCGCGCCGGAACCATCCATCCTCCATGTAAATCACGCAGTGATCCGGATACTCCCCGGCGGGAATCTTCTCAATATGCCTGTTCCCGAGGCGATCAGAGAATTGAAGAAAACATCCCCTGCCTTTCAGTCTTTAATTATGACGGGACCGGCGGCTGACCGCGGTATTCCCTATGCGTCCGTCTCAATCGGTACAGATGGCAGTCTCGACAAAGCGGGTCTGGCAACGCTCATGGCCGCGAAGAATCTCAAGGGGATAATGCTGGGCGGCACGGACGGCCTTCCCTTCAATCGCGACAATCCTCTTCAGGGGAAGGGACTTGAAAAATTAATCTCCACGGATAAGAACTTCAAACGCAGGGGATTCTACTCCATCCTGAGAAATTTGGAGGGAGGGAAAGACGCGGGAAAATTTCTCAAGGCAGAGAGAAAAAAGGATATGGCCTGCTATCACTGCCCTTCGCCCTGCATGACCCATATGAGATATGCATGGCATGATCCAAGGAATAAGGAAATAAAAAATTCCGAGGAGGGCTTGCTGCTTCTCGATCATACGGGGTGCATAGCTCTCGCCAAGAAGGTGGGTAAGAATATCCTGCCGATGCTGCGGGCCTGCCTGCGCTGTGGTCTTGATCCCGCCGCCGTTGCGGAAACACTTCCTCAAGGCCAGATGTTATCGGATTATCTCAATACCGTAGATAAGATCGTGTCTGACAACCCTCCTCGTACGCAAGACGTTTCCCCAAGGCAATGCCTTTTCGGAGGAGGCATCCCTCCCATCCTGAAGGGTGATCTATGGGAAAAGAAGGTTGCCCTCGCCATGGTCCTCGGCGTCTGTCCCATATTTCTGCTGCGCTTTCCGCAGATCACTGACGCCGCTCTCCTCTCCTTCATCTCTACGAATGATGAAGACTTGAGGGTTCTGCAAGAGCGTCTGTCCTCCGCGATGGCATCTCTCCTATCCGCATAATTTTCTAAATGGACACAAGCGTCCCCGCTAATCATGCCCCGCCGGAGGCCCAATGAGATGCAATTAACCCTGAAGCGATTGCCTCGCTGTTAAGGTCATGCGATAGACACTTAACGTCTTCTCCATTATGGTATCGATGCCGAACGCGGAATGTGCGGTTACATAAGCTTTCTCTTTTATAGGTCCGGTGTGATTGTCCAATACGCTGAGGATTGTCTCAGAGAGGCTTCCAGCATCCTCGGAACAGAATAGAAAGCCGGTTTCACCATCCGATATGCTTTCTACATTGCCACCCTTGTCGCTGGCCACAACGAGCGTCTTCATCGCAAAGGCCTGGTAGATGACCTGGGACCGCGGTTCTAAGGGAGAGGAATTTACGATCACATCGCTTGCCGCGATCACTTTTTCAACGTCTTTCCGAAAACCGGTCAGAATGACCTTGTCCAGGTGACGAAGAGTTGCGATTTCGTCTCTGATCTCCTCGAAAAATTCCGGCTTCGTGGCAGAACCCACAATAAGAAAACGAACGTCCGGCCAGGCACCGGCAATGCGATCGACAGCGCGGATCAAATATTTATGTCCTTTATCCGGACGGATCATGGCGATTTCGCTGATCACCTTGGTGCTCTCCGGTATGTCGAGTTTCTTGCGAACACAACTCCCGTCTATGTCCGGCCTGAACCTATTCAGGTCTATTCCTGTCGGTATCACGGAGATCTTATCTCGATCTGCGAAAGCCAACCCGACGAGTTTATCGGCTATGCCCACGGAGACAACAATGACGTGATCGATCCCACAGCGCCATAAATATTTGTGAATGAGGTCCGTCTTAAAGCTGTACACATGAAGCATGCGTAAAACGGGTATCCCGAGCATCCGAGGCCCGACGGCCTTGCTTATGGCAGTGAAGCTATGGCAGTCGAGGAGATGGACTTTTTCGCGCTTGGCAAACCTCACCAACTCAGAAATGGCCTGTGGATTTAGCGACCCCCTGAATGGAACAGGGTGGCGGGCAGTCTTAGTTGAGTAGCTTCCTCACAGATTGCGGAATCTTCAGGAGCGAGAAGCCATGCCGAGTGGCCTTTACTCAGCAGCCACTGGATTTGATCCAGGATGCGAAGCTCCTGACCACCTATATTGTTAGAAGTTTCTAAGTGTGCAATCCGCAGCATCCAAACTTCTTTCTTATTGCATATTTTAGCTCAGGATAGTCCACGATCATAACCGCGGCCCTCTGCCGGATCGTTTCCCTTTCTCCTTGTTGTCCGATCCTTTTTCCTGTTCACGTTTCTCTTCAGTTGCAGCCACTTTATTGATTCTAAAAGTGCAAAGATATTCATTTTGGAGATCGCCGATTTGCAAAGCAAGGATCACCTGAAAGGTTTTGCCCACGAAGGGTTCAGCCTTCGCTCTCAATTCTTCTGCGGTCCCCTTGATCTGAGCCGGCAGGAATGGCGACCTCTTCCAATAACCTTGTTGTTTATATGAACTTCCGCCGTAATCTTCTTCCCGCTGGAAATAATCTGCCGGATGTACGAAATCTTCAAGAGCGCCTCTTGCAGCAACAACCGTGGGAGGATGTGAATTGTTTCTATCTTCATAGCCTGTGCCGGAATGTATCAATCTGTGGCTTGCACCCTTTTCATCAATGAATCTCGCTTCATTCCAAACGATTCTCACTGGCCCATCCGTTTTATTATTGAGAACAAAAACAATGTCATAAGGCGACGGCAGCCATTTAATTCTCACCGTCTCATCCTCAAAATAAAATCTTGCAGTTCCCTCCTCAGCTACTGTTTCAATTCTTTGCTCTCCCATCTTTTTAGCCCCGGTGGATTTGTCCACGGAGATCAGAGAGATATCGTAGGTTGCATTGGCAATTGTGTATTTTTTTCGAGATGAATCGGAGGAAGGTTTCGTCAGAGACGAGGGCTCACAGCTTATCAAGGCCAGAACGATTAAGAGACAAAGTAGATAATATAGTTCTTTTCTCATATGACATGTCTATTTTGTACGGAGAATATTTTTTGTCAACTACTGTTGAGTTTTCTCTTGCGTGCTCATCTTATAGGACACAATCACACTTTGATTCGAAACAGATGCGCCCACCGACAGAACGAGTGCAAGGACGATCTCCTTCTGCCCGTCATTGTCTATGTCCTTCAATTGGTAGTCCGCTACGTAGCCGCTGATCTTTCTTGTTCT
>JBEKXK010000138.1:0-8596 GCA_049512055.1 Syntrophales bacterium
TTGGTTGCAACGAAACATGAGAATTGCGTGTTGAAATAAGAATCCACCTCCTGGCAGGTAGGAAGGAAATGCTGTCGTCGGCGTTAGATGTCCCGCTTGAGAGTTACAACTCCCATAGCCTTTTCAGCAGCTGACCAGCCGCTTTCCGAGCTTCTCAGCTTCCTTCATCAAGGATTTATTATTCTTGATTTCTCCGGCATCCATGGCGCTTCCGTAAACCATCCCGACAATACATGCCTGAACATATCCAAACGCATCCTGAAAGGTCCGGAGGGCATTGACGCAGCCGGATTTAAACGGTTCAGAATCTCCGTAACTCATGGCTACAGCGATCCGTTTACCCGCAAATGCTTCCTCGGCGCGAGGGAGCAGGGCAAAAGTGCGATCCATCCACAGTTTCGTCTGCGCTGACATGGTAAACCAATAAACGGGGCTTGCAATTATCCATGCATCCGATGCCAACAACTTCTTGTAAACAATCTGCATGTCGTCATTGATGGAGCATCCCTTGTTGTTTGGCTTCTGGCATGCATAGCATGAGTTACAGGGCGCGATTTTCATCCCGTGAATAAAGAGCGTCTCCACGTTTGCGCCGACGGACTTTGCTCCTTTAGCAATGCTTTCCGCCAATATAGCACTATTGCCCTTCTTCCTGGGGCTGCCCAGTAAAACGAGTACTTTCTTTACAGCATTCTTTTTGGTCATCTTATATCTCCTCTTATGAACCACAGTTCATTTCTCAGCTTTTATGATCGGTGTATGTGCATTATATAACCGTGCTAAGTCGAAGCTCCTCGCCATGTCAAGCGAGGCGCCTCTTCCATAAATTCAGTTTAAGCTTCTTGAAAAACTGTGAATTCGGTAGCGAGCGCATTCCCCGCGGCTTGCTGCGGGGTAAGCGAGCGAATACCGACCGACTGTTCCCTAAGAATCGAAGATTCTCCGCAGCTTGCTGCGGAGAGCTTCAATACACCAATTGTACGGGCATTGATGGATGTTAACTTATAGGCAAAATCAATTATATATTAGTATACATTCAGATATTTTCATAGCATAAAATATGCACCACATATTCATTTCCATTCTAAATGAGGCAGGCGGTCGGCGGTTAAGGGGTATTGGACCTCGGGGGGGCCGGTATCGTCTGCGGCGGCGCCTTGGTTGTCCCGCTATTTCCCAGTTTCACCATGGCTTCCAGACGTTCCCTGGTATTGGGGTGCGAATCGAGCAAACCACCGCCTGTGGCTCCTGCCGACTTTAAGAGGAAGCGAAAGCTGTAGGCCATGGTCCCCGCCGGATCAGGGTCGTTGGCCTTAGACAGGATCTCAACAGCTTTGTTGTCCGCATCTGTTTCCTGGGAACGCGAGTAGGCGGGAAGAGCAAGCATGCCCGTAACTAACACGGCATTTGAAGCAATCAGACCTCCCACCCCGGGGATAAAAGACAAAGCAGTTCGGGTCAGCTGTTCTGTGGCGATCGCTGTCTTTCTCTTGTCCGCGTGACCCAGAACCTCATGGCCTATCTCGTGGGCAGCCACCCCGCGAATGAGCCTCTCGTCGCCTATGTTAATCAAGCCAGTGGTAAACCCGAACTTGCACTCCCCCAGAGACATGGCGTTCAGTATCTGAGAGTCGATAAAGAAGACCTGGCAATTGCCCGGGGAACGGCCGGCGCTCTTGAGGAGAGGCACAATCTGTTCGGCGACTTTCTTGTGGACGGGATTCTGCCAGTCCGGTTTGACGACTTTTGTCTGGGCGGCTGTCTGAGCCGCACAGCCGGTAAGGGCCAGGACAGAGAAATATAATACCAACCGGCGACAGGCTGTGAATGTCATCGCTCAGTCATCCTCTTTTTCTTCACAATCTTGCGTTGATATCTGTCTCGTCTTTTGCTTCCTGAATTACTGTTAAGTGCAATGTAGCACAAAAGGGGAAAATCTGAAAATTTAAGATTTCAAGCAAAAAGGAGAATGTGTGGAATACCTGGTATCGCTCACCACGCCCGGACAGACCTTGCCATACACCTCGCTACAACGGCAACGTGATGTCTCATCAAATCTCGCCCGGAAGAGATCTGAATAACGAAAACTCCTTGAAAGAAACCGGAGAAGGGGTATAATTAAATGGACGTGCCACGGGGCATAAAATGACAACAATTAAATTACAAGCGGAGGTATTTCATGAAAAGACTCTCGGTTATTCTTTGTGCAGTTATGATCACTTGTTTTGTACTGGCAACTCCCGGTCTGGCGCAGGATCAAGACCAGACGCTGATGCCCAAAGGGGGCAAAGGGGCATGCAAGGCGGATATCGAAAAGTTCTGCAAGGACATTAAACCCGGAGGGGGTCGGATCTGGGTCTGTCTCAAGAGCAATGGAGATCGGCTGTCGCAGGAATGCGCGAATCATATCGCCATGGCGCGGGAAAAGTCCCGGGAATTCCGTCAGGCGTGCAAAGGCGATGCGGAAAAGTTCTGTAAGGGCATAGCCGTAGGGAAGGGGAGAATTGTGTCATGCCTGAAGAGCCATGAGGCGGAACTATCCGATGCCTGTGCGGCAGTCTTCCAAAAGTAGCATTTTCCCTGCCACATGATATAGAAACTTTTTACTCCATGTATCCTTTCTCAGGCATAAGGTTGTAGTGTGTCAGAATGGCGCCCGTCATCTGGATGACATCATGGGGAAGGCGAATTTTTTCATGGAGCATCGGTCCATCTAGGGTATTTGCCGAAGGCCCGAAGGCAAAAAAATGATCGATGGCCTTATTGGCGTTGGTGAAGGGATTGCCGTAAGGCAGTGGTTGCACAAGAGCGAAGACCTCACTGACAACGATAGTCAACTTCTCTGATATCTCGCGTGCTTTTTCCTGATCGTTCTTTTCAAGACTTTCGATGAGAGATGAAAGATTTTGAGAGAAGCAGTTAGCCGTGCTGAGAAGGAACCCATCGTAGCAGCCGCCTGTACCCGTGAGCCATTGCGCATAGCTTCCCTCGGCGCCTCTGACGAGAAAAACGCCGCCCTTGTGGACAGCGGAAATTGCAATACTGTCCTTACCGCTTGAGTCTTTGAAGAAAATTAGGTTGGAATACTTTCGCACGAGCCTTTCGAATGTTTCCGGCGCCACTTCATTCTCGGTTACCTGGGGAAGTTGATACAGGGCTATAGGCATCCCCATATCGAGGACTGCCGAAAGACCGGCTTCAATTTGATGCTGCGTAAGCGACTTTCCGCCGGGCGGGCAGACGGTGAAACCGCAAACATGATTGGCTTTCAGGATTTGGCCGGCGCCTTCTTTTTCCGTCGGATTTTGCTGAAGCATCGTAATCATGCTGGAGATCGTCCGCTTCATGGTATCGACATCAGCTTTCAAGACACCGAGGAGAAGGCTGATCTCGCGCGTCCGGGCCTGTTGAATCGCGAAGTCTGCGACTTCTAATGTTTCATCTTCCGTCAGCTCCCAACCGTCACCCGTCGATCCGGGAATGAGGAATCCCTTGACCCACGGGACTATATGGTTGAAATGGAGATGCATCCGGTCAATGTCAATTGTGCCATCGCTCCTGTAGTGTGTGAGGAGAGGGCACCACAATCTGGGGATGCCGGAAGGAAAGAGTTTGTTGATTAACGCCTGGCGCCTTCCTGCAACATCGTTCATCGAGCATCCTTTCAGAGCCTAAGTACTTTTGACGGACATACGCCCACTTATCACAGTTCTCAGTCGTGAGGCAATAGACGATTGTGGGTCGACGGAGCAGATCCTTCTTTTTCCCCATGATTAACAGATTCTTCATCGTCCTTTAACAATGTTGCAACATTTTATATTTATTATGCGCGCAATTCTATGGGAGGCAGATCCGCTCCGCAGACTGATTTCCGAAATGGATTTCCAGAAAAAGGATGGAGTGCATCAGAATCAATAGTCTGAAAAAACTCCTGGAGTATCTCCTCTAATTATGTCGAAAAAAATACTTATTGTCGATGATGAAAAAGACATCGCAGATTTGATCAGCTATAATCTCGAGAAGGAAGGATTTGCCACTATCAAGGTCTACGATGGGGAAAGCGCCCTTGAGCTGGTTAAGGCCAAAAAACCGGATATGGTCCTTCTCGATCTCATGCTTCCCGGAATCAGAGGAATGGAAGTTTGCAGATTCATCCGAAAGAATCCGGAAACAGAAACGCTTCCGATTATCATGCTCACAGCTAAAGGGGATCAGGTAGATAAAATACTGGGCTTTGAGATGGGGACAGACGATTACATTACCAAGCCGTTCAATGTGAGAGAACTGATTGCCAGGGTTCGCTCAGTCCTGCGAAGGGCGGAAGTGCGTCCTGATTCGGAAAAAAGAAGGCAATTCGTATACAAGGGGCTCGAGATCGATTACGGTTCCTATGAGGTCACCGTAGATGGTAGGAAAATCGATCTCGGTCCCAAAGAGCTAAAATTGTTGCAATTCCTCACGCAGCATCCCGGCAGGGTCTATACGAGGGATCAGCTTTTAGACTATGTCTGGGGAGACGAGACTTTCGTTGAGCCGCGCACTATAGACGTGCATGTCAGCCATCTGAGGATGGCCATAGAAGAAGATGAAAAAAAGCCGCAATACATTCTTACCGTCAGGGGTATAGGATATAAATTCACAGATCTAAAATGAGCTTTTTCGATGAGCTCATATATTACCCCTCCTCGTTCATCATTTTTCACGATGTCTTAACATTTGCTTAATCACGATTTAACATTAATACGCTACCGTGCATCCGATTTCATAAGAAAGGAGGATGCCAGATCAGCTAAGAAGATGTTGCATTCAATTCTTTTATCGGAGTGTCATAGAAGGTGATGAACACATTCCAGATGATCTTTCAAGGACGTGCCCAGAAGGATCAATCAGAAAAAATCAAAAACAGGAGGAAAGTAATGAAAAAGTTTTGGATAGTTGTACAATTAATTATACTGATCATGGCATTTGCCTTGCCCGTATCTGCGGCGGACGTCAAGTTCAGCGGATCGTATGTGGTCCAGGGCTACTATGACAACAACCGCGCGCTGGTGGCGAGTGGCGGTGCATCCGTATCCGATACGTGGCAGAGGCTGAGGGTGCAGACGGACTTCAAGATTCAGGAAGGCTTGATGCTGACGACCAGGTTCGATGCCTTGGAGAAGATATGGGGTGCTTCCCGTTCGTCAACTGCTACCTCAACGAGTCTTGCCGGCAATGACCAGGAATCTGAGAACATCAAGTTCACGCATGTATATGTGACTTTTGGTCTCCCCGCCGCTCTTGGCACTCTTAAAGTGGGTTACCAGACTCAGGGGGTGTGGGGCACCACTTTTGGGGACACCGGTGAGACGGATTACGGTCCGAGGGTCGTGTGGGATTTGATAACCGGTCCTTTCTTCTGGGGAGCTCGTTACGATAAGATTGAGGGAAGCCAATACTACAGCAGCACAGGTCCTGCCGGTAATGTTGGAGTATCCACCTACGAGGTCGAGCATGAGTATGACAAGTATTCCGTCCTCGGCGGGTACAATTGGGACAAGGGAAATGCGGGTTTGCAGATAACGTATTATCTCAATTCCACCACTGACGATAGTCCTACCACCGGGTACAAGGCACAGTACTGGGCCTTTCAGCCTTATGTCAAGGCGCAATTAGGTATTGTTTATGTCGAGAGCGAATTCGGTTTTCTCATAGGTAAGGATAAAGCCTACGGTTATCAGGGTGGCGGTAACATCGACCGGACCATATCAGGCTGGCGCGGATATGTCATGGCCAATGTTGACCTTGCACCGGCTTATGTAGGCGCTTTGGCATTCTATGCGACGGGTGATGATCAGGGTACAGCCGATAAAAATGAGGGTGGAGCCAAGATTGGTACTGATTTTAACCCCTGTCTGATTCTTTTTAACTACGATCTCGGCAGGTGGAACGGTTTGTTGGGCGGTCAGAATGGTCTTGCTGCTACTACTGCTGGTAAGGCCATCGGTGCTAACAATTCAGACAACGTGCAGGCATTGCAGATCTTCGCCGGCATCAAGCCCGTGCCCAAACTGGACGTAAAGGCGAGTTTCACCACTGCCGCTCTGGATAAGGACGCAGTTGTCGGTCAGGTTTCCAAGAACATCGGCAGCGAACTTGATCTCAGCGCCACCTACAAGATCTATGACAATCTGTCATACATGGTCGGCTTTGGCTACCTCTGGGCAGGCGATGCCTTTAAGGGTACCAATGCAGGAGCCGCTATCGACAACGACTATCTTGTGACGCACAAGCTGACGCTCACTTTCTGATCCAGTTGCTCTTAGATTCCGTTACACTCCAAGGAGCCCCGGATAGATCCGCGGGGCTCTTTGGATAATCATATCTTACCGCAATGCATGCTCACCTTCATTTGAACACGATATAAGTTTGCAGAGCCGGAATTAACTCTATCACAAGCTCGTAATTGCCCTGTCTTTCTTATCATTCTTCACCATATCTTAACGTTTGTGTAATGCCGTTTTAACATTGCTCGGCTACTATGCGGCCGACTTTTTACGATGCAGGAGGGTTCAATATGAGCTGGGGCGAAGCTGCTTCAGATTTACTGTACAAGAAGACCGGCAAGGATAACGGAAACGTCCCGTCAACCAGAAGGATAATGGAGATGCTCGATGTCTTCGGTCTCTTCGGCGTGAAAATCGATTCCCTGCCGTTTGCCCTTTTTGACACAACAGCGGGAAGCGAGACGGAACTGCAGGCCGTCGTTGTCGGGGACAAGGGCGACGTCGACCTTCCCATCACCATCGAGCAATCCAATTACTTTGCCAATATTGTCAGGCGTGCAAGGGCGGGCGATACGACAAAGAAGATTGTCACAGACCTCGAGAGATTTCTGAATGCAAATACGGAAAATGTGTGGGAACACAGCTGGGTTCGCTTTCCCCGGAGTCGATTGAGTCCCTTTGCCGAAGATATACTCATGCGTGACCTTCTCGCAGATAAAGAACATCCGTCAAAAGGACTGAGAGAAGACGTACACAAATTCATATTCTTTAGCGAAGGTGAAGAGTTTATACGTTTGCCGATAAGCTATATGATCAAACTGTGCCTCGCGGATGTCCTCGGTTCCCAGAAGGATATTCCATCATCGATTTACCGCATCGGATGCAGATTGTTGCATCATTTTCTGAATGACAACACCTCCCCGGAGTCATTCTCGTTTCATGTCGTTCCTTTACGTCCCGACACCGGGATGGGTAAGGCCATTGCAAGAGAGACGGCAAAGCGGTTCCTGCTGACCCACCTCTTGATAATGTATGGCAATCGCAAATTTTCTCTTATAGCGAGCGGACAGAAAGCTATGGTCTACTCGTCTCCTCATCCGCCGGTGCGCCTGAAGGATCTCAATAACTGTATCTCCGATGCATTCTACAGAGAGCTTTTTATGAATCCCTGCCTCTCAGGCTGGAGCAGAGGGGAGGCGAAACAGGAATACATGCACCTTTGCCACAGCGTTTTGAGCCGCAGCCAATTGAATGCCGTGGCGAAACTCCGGGAGGCGGGCATCATCAGCACCAACCTCGTTGTATTTCCGACCACGTCAAATATAAGCCTAGCGAACAATGGCACCCATATAAGCATGGGCAGCCGCATACTCAGCAAATATTTGGGTGATAAATCCTCCGGGCTGAACAGCACCCATGAGAAGTTTATTGGTGACCTGGTCATCAAGATAGCGGAGCATTTCCTGCCTCTCTTTGTGGGAACCTACAGCGCCGCCCCGTATCGCCTTGATTTCGCCGATATGCATCCGGAAAGGGTCCTGGGGTTCCTGCCCCATGAGCTGGATTACACGCACTTGCGGATGCTGTGGAGGCGATGGCAGAAGAAGGCGGACATGAAGATATTCGGTCGTGTGGTCACGCCGTTTGGTCCAAGTTGGCTGGATAGGATGATCAGTATTTTCTTCAGGCTCAGGGGAGACTTTATTCCCGACTTCAGGCTTGTTGACTATCTTGTGTCCCTCATGAGCACGGAGAAGAGTCCGGCTCTCGATGGCACAACCAGAAATCATTACCGACTAAAGAGGGACCTGTCCGATCTGGGTGTGTTCGATTTCCGGATGTCCATTTATCTGCTCTACAGGCTCCGTGAGTACGACGTCATGGGATTTTCAGGATTTGAGGGCCGTCACTACAGTCTCTTCGAGAATATCGAGGAGGATATGGGAAGGGCCGCGGACCTCCAAAATCTTCTTAATGTTCTGGCGTTCAAGTATATAGCGGACGGCGCGGCATTGCATGAACACATCCCGGATGAGCCGTTCGTTGAAAGCGAGCGAAGGCAGATCATCTTTGGATCCGCTATCGGGATTCCAACTTTTTTCGTCCGCCACGATACGAAGAACCTTTTCCTGAGAAGGATTATTGAAAAAACGGAGAGAGTTCGCTCAAGCAGAAGATATCCGGGATATCTGCGTGTCTATAACCTGGAATATCGTAAAGCGCTTCTTAAAATCATCAGAGAAGATGCAGCCGATCTCATTGAGATGCTCGGACTCGAAGAGACTGTGAACGATTTGGCCTTGAGACTGGAGCGTCCCGAAGACCATGCC
>JBEKXK010000139.1:0-8444 GCA_049512055.1 Syntrophales bacterium
GCGTTCAAAAAATTCAACAATCATGAAGAGTGACGTGAACAACGCTAGGACGAGGACAAACAACCTGGTAAACTCTTTAGTTACATATCGATCTAATATAGTCATGAATTAATTCTCTTTGCACACTTGCTCATCAACCGTTTCAAGTAGGCTCCGATGGGTATCTCTATGCGAAGGGGCCTGTCATTTGCAGCCCTGATCAAAAGATAAAATCCAACAATACAGAATATGATATTGGGAGACCATGTTCCGATGAGCGGTGAGAGTCTTCCTGTTTCTACGAGGGCCTCGCCTCCAAGACGTATGATGTAATAAATGAACACTATGACAAGGCCGAGAGTAAACCCCCTCGATCTTACCGCCCTGTGCGCCCTGATACTCAAAGGAATTCCGAGAATGCCGAAGACTATACATGAAAGAGGGGTTGTGATCGTTTTATAAAATTCAATGGCCGTTTCCCGGAAAACAGCATCTTCCAAACCAGCCGTCTTAAGCTTCTGAGACAGTTCCCAGACCGTCATCTCGGTGCTGTCCTTTGCGTTAACTTTTTTTGCTTCGGCGATAGACGACTCAATATCGAGATTTACGTCATATGAACTGAAATCCATTTTTCGATAGTTCTTCAGCGTTTTGTCGACCGTATGCGTACTGCCGTTTTCCAATCGCAGGGTTACCGTCAGCAATGAAGGGTCTGATACAAGAAAAGCTTTCTCCGCTATAATGGTGCTGGGTTCTTTGCTGATTCTTGTATCTGAGATGATTACTCCCTTCATGTAATCGCCGTGAACAGGAATACTCTCTGCGTAAAGAAGAATCCCTTTGAAGTCGTCGTTGAACACTTTTTCTTTAATGCCAACGCTTGCCTTCTTTTTTGCGACGTTAAAGAGTAAATTTTTTGTCGCGTATTTACTGTGGGGAACTAAAAAAAGACTGGTGACAGCCGTTATGATAAAGGCTATTAATGAAGCAATAGCAACGGGGCCTAGGAGTTTATATAGACTCATGCCGGACGCTTTTAGAATGGTTAATTCGTTGTCACCGGAAAGCCTCCCCAACCCAATCAGTATGGAAATCAGCAGTGATATGGGAATGGTCAATATCAGAAACGACGGCGTTAACAGCAGAAAAAGTTTCGAAATATCGACGAAACTAACACCCTTATTGACCATGAGGTCCATGAGCTGAATGATTTTACCCATGAGAAGAACGAATGTCAGAACAAAGAGGATAAGGAAGAATGGATAGGCAATCTCCCTGAGGATGTATCGATCGATAATCTTAAGCATAAGCGTAGATGGGGAATTAAATCCTTATTTAATGATAGAGACTAACATGGACTTAAAGAGGTTTGTCAAGAAAAAGATTGAACGTGCTGGTTCGGGGTGCACAGCGCACGTGCAGGCAGCAACTACGCGTCTCTCGTTTTAATCCCCACCTGCGGGATCAGTGCCGCTTGATTCTTGTAAGATTATCCATATCGTTTGTTGACCGCGTCTCACAAATTTGCTAACTATTATGTCTCTGCCGACCAAATGAAATGGACGCTATTTTTTAGATGAGGTAACGCGCTGTGATAGACCTGCATACGCATTCAATTTTTAGTGACGGTGAGCTGATTCCCTCAGAATTGGCGAGGAGGGCGAAGGTAACGGGATACAGCGCCCTCGCCATAACCGATCATGGCGACCATTCCAATTTTGATTTTATTATATCCCGCCTTGTAAAAGTCTGCCGTAAATTAGCGGATGCCCTTGCCATACAGGTGATTCCGGGTATATAGCTGACCCATATTCCTCCGGAATATATTTACGATCTTGCCGTAGAGGCCAGACATACAGGAGCGAAGATCGTTGTAGTTCACGGCGAAACGATTGCTGAACCGGTTGCAGCAGGCACTAATGCTGCCGCCCTTAGAGCTCCTATTGACATACTTGCACATCCCGGCCTGATTACGAAAGATGAAGCTATGGAGGCGGCAAGAAATTCAATTTGTCTCGAAATTACGGCGAGGAAGGGACACAGTTTGACAAATGGCCATGTTGTAAAGATGGCCCGCCAGGCGAAAGCGCCTCTCATTCTAAATAGTGACAGCCATGCCCCCCATGATCTTGTCCATAAGGATATGGCGCGGAAAATCGCACTGGGCGCAGGTTTGACCGAAGCAGAAACAGAAGTCATGTTCCGCAATTCGCAAGTCCTGGTTAAGAAGACATTGAAAAAATAAGTATGACGGATTCAACGTGATTCAAATGGTGCCTGTCTCGGTGGGAAGAAGTTTTTTGCAGACCTGCTTACGATGGGCCTTTCCTGCCTATTCGTGCAGAACCGAATGGGATCTTCACAGAAGCTCTGCCCGGGTATTTGAAGGTTTCCGTTTGGTGCCGTATTTTTTCTCTTTACCCCGCCAGTTCACAAATTCATTATGCTTCGATCGTCACAAAGCAATGCTTGAGAGATGGCTGATCTTGTATGCCGATGAGATGCCGTGACCCCTTTGACCCGCCTGAATTTATGGCAGTCCCCTTATTTGAGGACGATACATCTCAGAATCTGACGCCTTATTATCTCAGTATTGCACATACTTGGCGATAGTACACGGGAGGGAATGAGACAGAAAAAAACCTCTTTTTTTGTCTTGATTATATCAATATATAGTAGTATGATCCTTTCCTACCCCAAGATATTGGGTAGAATGATTACACTGAGATCAGACTTTCATTGCGGAGCCAAGGAGGGGTATCTTATGCATGAAAAGATAAGAAAAAGAGATGGCCGGTTAGTAAAATTCGACGCAGAAAAGATAACCAATGCCATTGAGAAGGCCGGAGCCGCAACGGGTGAGTTTGATGGTGCCATAGCGAGAAAACTCACGATAAAGGTTCTTAATTTAGCGGAGAAACTCTTCGACGACAAAGTCATGACAGTGGAAGAGTTCCAGGATATCGTGGAAGAGGTCCTTTTGTCTTCTCCTTATCGTCGAACCGCTAAAGCATATATTATATATAGGGATCAACACGCCAGATTAAGAGAAATTACTAATAAAATGGAGGTTGATCTGGTCGATCAGTATCTTAAGAAGAAGGACTGGAAGATTAATGAAAACAGCAATATGGATTATTCTTTGCAGGGTTTGAATAACTATATATCTTCCGAAGTCAGTAAGGTCTACTGGTTAAATGAGATTTATTCGCCGGAAATCAGAAAAGCCCACTCGGACGGCGATTTTCATATCCACGATTTGAGTCTTCTTTCCGTATACTGTGTGGGGTGGGACCTATATGATCTTCTTCTGGAGGGCTTCAGAGGAGTGTCCGGTAAGGTTGAAAGCAAGCCGGCCAAGCACCTTCGCAGTGCCTTGGGGCAGGTCGTTAATTTCTTTTACACCCTTCAAGGGGAAGCGGCGGGCGCTCAGGCTTTCTCCAATTTTGATACACTTCTGGCGCCTTTCATAAGGTATGATCGTTTAAGTTATAGTGAAATAAGGCAGGCTCTGCAGGAATTCATTTTTAATATTAACGTTCCGACGAGGGTAGGTTTCCAGACCCCGTTTACAAACGTCACCCTGGATGTGATGGTGCCAAAGTATTACGCTGATCAAAATGTAATTATCGGAGGCAAACCGCAGAAAGAGACGTACAAGGATTTTCAGGAGGAGATGAATCTCTTCAATAAGGCTTTCCTTCGAGTCATGGCCGACGGAGATGCGAAGGGCAGGGTCTTCACATTTCCCATACCAACATATAACATAACCAAGGAATTCAAATGGGAGGATCGTAATCTTGACGACTTATGGGAAATGACGGCCAAGTACGGGGTGCCCTATTTTTCGAATTTCATAAACTCAGACATGAATCCGGAAGATGCGAGGAGCATGTGCTGCAGACTTCGTATCGATAACAGGGAATTGGAAAAAAGGGGAGGGGGTTTATTCGGCTCAAACCCATTAACTGGTTCTATTGGCGTGATTACGATGAATATGCCGAGAATCGGCTACCTCGCTAAGACAGAAGACGACTTCATGGAACGTCTGGAAAAACTAATGATCATCGCTAAGGAGAGTTTGGAGACCAAGAGAAAAGTGCTGGAAAAATTTACAGAGGGAAACCTCTATCCGTACACGAAATATTACTTGAGAGATATAAAGAAACGCTTCGGCGAATATTGGAAAAATCACTTTTCAACAATTGGGCTTGTTGGCATGAATGAAGCCTGTCTCAATCTTTTAGGCAAGAATATAGCCTCTGAGGAAGGGCAGAAATTCACATTGAAGACATTGGATTTCATGAGAAAAATGCTTATAGGATTTCAAAAGGAAACGGGGGACAACTATAATCTTGAATCGACTCCTGCGGAGGGCACTTCATACCGCCTTGCGAAAATCGATAAGGCAAAATATGCGGACATCATCTGTGCTAATCAGGATATATATGAAGAGGACAACGGTGAACCTTTTTACACTAACTCTACGCAGTTGCCTGTGAACTTTACGGACGATATATTTGAAGCCCTGGATCTGCAAGATGAAATCCAGGCGAGGTACACGGGTGGAACCGTTTTTCACACATATGCAGGAGAAAGAATTAACGATGCATCAGCCGTAAAGGCATTTGTGCGCAAGGTATGCACCGAGTATCACTTGCCCTACGTTACGTTTACACCCACCTTTAGTGTCTGTCCTTCGCATGGTTATTTGAGCGGCGAGAAAGAGACATGTCCCATTTGTATGGAAGCCTGTGAGATATATTCACGTGTCGTCGGTTATCTGCGACCTGTTAAGCAATGGAATTTGGGAAAACAGGAAGAATATAGGGGGAGGAGGGTTTTCAGTTTTTAGAAGATGCTGATTGGCGGGTTGCAGAAAGTATCATTGATTGAATATCCCGGGAAAATAGGTGCAATTGCATTTACGCAGGGCTGTAACTTCAGGTGTCCCTACTGTCATAATCCGGAATTAGTGGATCCGGATCTCTATAGAGAATGTCTGTCGGAGGAGGGCGTACTTTCTTTCTTAGAGAAACGAAAGGGAAAGCTTGATGCCCTGACGATTACGGGAGGCGAACCGACGATACAGGTTGACTTGCTCGACTTTATAAAGTGTGTTAAAAATATCGGATACTTGATCAAAATAGATACGAACGGTTCCTGTCCTGAGGTCTTGGAACGACTCATCAGCGGCCGGCTTGTAGACTATATTGCCATGGATATAAAAGGGCCGCTTCACAAGTACAGGACAGTGACAAGGTCAAAGATTGATGAGGATAAGATTAGACAGAGTATAGAAATAATCATGAAATCTGAGATGCCTTATGAATTTCGCACGACCGTCCCCAAGAGGCTGCTTGATGAAGATGATCTTATGGAGATGGGCATGCTACTGAAAAATGCGAGCTGTTACATATTGCAGCAGTTTGTTCCCACAAGGACTCTTGATAAACAATTTCTGAAGTGTGAAGCGTATTCGCAGGAGGAGATGGAATCCTTCAGAGAGAAGCTCAAGAGAGACGTACCGGTTGTCCGATTGAGATAGATGATGCGGCTGGGCGAATATTACAAAAGTAATTATGGCAAAGCGCGCCTCCGTCGCGTCTCATTCCTCCCTCCCCGAGCTCATGCCAAACGATACGGCGTATTTTTTTGTGTCTCATTTCCCGATGAGTCTGTTCTGAGTTTGTCACAAGAGACGCCCCGCAGAGCGTGTACTCTTAATTTATACATCGTCCAATGAGCATTTGAACCTTTTCGAGGACATCATATGGACAAGGAAAAGAAAGCAAAACTTGTTTCTGAAAGCGAAAACGATCAGGTCAATATGTTATTGAGCAAACTGGCGCCGGAAGTTAAAGGCTTCATGGAAAAACAGCTCGATCAGATCAGACGGTTAAATGAGATAGGAACAGCTCTCTCTGCGGAAAAGAACCTGGACAGGCTTTTGGAAATGATTGTTGATGAAGCAAGAGAGTTTACAAATGCAGATGGCGGCACCCTGTATATAATGTCAGACGATGAAGAAGAACTCCACTTTGCCATCGTGCAGAACACTTCTTTGAATGTCCGTATGGGAGGAACGGGCGGGAAGATTACTTGGCCGTCGGTAAAATTAAATAATCTTGATGGGAGTCCCAATCATGCCAACGTTTCTGCATATGCCGCGATTACAGGTCAGGTAGTCAATATTTCTGATGTCTATCATGCAGAGGGGTTCAATTTTGAAGGTACCAGAAGATTCGATGCTGAGACAGGATACCGCTCTAAGTCCATGCTCGTGGTTCCCATGCGCAATCATGAAAATGATATTATCGGCGTTCTCCAGTTATTGAATGCTCAAATTTCAGAAACGACGGAAGTCATTTCATTCTCGACGGAAAATCAGAAAATGACAGAGTCATTAGCATCTCAAGCTGCTGTTGCCATTTCCAATAATCGCCTAATACATGATCTTGAAAACTTGTTGGAATCTTTCATAAGAACCATTGCTACGGCAATTGATGAGAAATCTCCCTACACGGGCGGTCACGTTCGCCGGGTTTCAGAGTTGACCATGGCCATTGCGGATAAAATAAATAAGAGGATGGACGGGCCATATGCGGGCGTCTGCTTTGATGAAGATAAATTGAAGGAACTCCGCATCTCCGCTTGGCTTCATGACGTCGGCAAGATAACTACGCCGGAGTATATTGTCGATAAGGGGAAGAAACTTGAAACAATATATAATAGAATGGAAGCCTTAAAGGCGCGGTTTGAGCTACTTAAAAGAGACTATGCGATCGAAGCACGGAAAAATGGTAAGAGACAAGAAACGAGGAAAGGTACGGAAGGGATAATTAATGGAGTTGATAAAGACGAAAAGGATTTGGATGCTGACTATGAATTCCTTGCAGACATTAATACTGGCGCAAAATTCATGGATGAAAAGATGCTTGACCGGCTGAGGAACATAGCAGGAAGGAAATGGAATCTGGGCGGAGATTCACGAAATCTGCTTAGCGATGATGAGGTATACAATCTCAGTATTCCTGTAGGCACTCTTACGGATAAGGAGAAAGAGATCGTCAAGAATCACGTTACTGTTACACATAAGATGCTTTGTCAACTTCCCTTTCCCAAGAAGTTGAAGAACGTTTCCTATTATGCTTCCGCCCATCATGAGAGGATCGACGGCGCCGGTTATCCCTTTGGATTAAAAGGCAACGAGATCCCTCTCCAAGGTCGAATTATTGCGCTTGCGGACATATTCGAAGCATTAACGGCAAAGGACAGACCGTACAAGAAGGAAAAAACTCTATCGGAAGCGATTAAAATAATGGGATATATGGTGAAGGACAATCATATTGATAGAGACCTCTTTGAACTGTTTATCAAAGAGAGGATTCATCTCGACTATGCACAGAAGGAGCTGACGCCGAGCCAGATTGATATGTCTTAAGCAAAGATGTAGACTCTCATCGTTTCATTGACTTTATCTCCTTTTCTATTTCCTGGGATCTCTCACCCTGTGCGGGAAGATATTTCAAGGCTTCCTTGAAGTGAAAAAGGGCACTGTCCATCTTCTTTTTTTTCTTGAAGTAGATCCCGAAATAGTAGTGGGAGTCGCCAGGATTGTTTGTTTTCCCGTACGCCATAGCGATGCTGTAGTATATATCTGCATCATTTATATTCTTCTTTTCGATTCTTTTATAAAGATTCAAAGCTGCTGTGTAATCACCCTGCAATTCGTAAGACCTGCCAAGGTAGAGCAAAGTATCAAGATCGTCTTCTTTAAGGGTCAATGCCCTGCTGAGGAAGACAATTGCGTCTGCCGGCCTGCCGAGTTTGAAGTAAAGAATTCCGAGGTCCCTGGTTATGTCCTGGTCATCTGGAGATAGGCTCAGCGCTTTGCGAAAGCTGCTCAGGGATTCGTCAGTTCGGCCGAGCTTTTCTTGAGTCATGGCCATCCCATAGAGGGAATCGACGTTATTCGGGCTTTTTTGCAGATCATTCTGAAAATAATGAAGACTGGAATCGAGGTTTTTTTCTCCAAACATGAGGACTGTTTGTATCCTTTTTAAATTCCCTATTATAGTATCGCGTCCCTTTTGGGTATAGGTAGTCTGAAGAAGGGCATCTATATAGCTGATCCTTTCATCGGTGCCCGGATGGGTGAGGAAATATGATGGTATATTGCTGGAGTAAAACTCATATCTTCTCATCAACTTCATAAAATCCAACATGGCCTTGCCG
Organism: Syntrophales bacterium; assembly: GCA_049512055.1. Taxonomy (GTDB): domain Bacteria; phylum Desulfobacterota; class Syntrophia; order Syntrophales; family UBA2185; genus Fen-1135. The sequence continues at coordinate 8,218 of JBEKXK010000139.1, forward strand.
TCGTATCCGGCACTGACCAGGTAGGACATACCCATCCTGTCCGCCTCTTCTTCGTGTTCGCGGCTGTATTTTAGACTTAGGGTTGAGGCCGTCGCCAAAGAGAAGCCGGCGACAGCGGCAGAGAGATCCCCTCCGCCTCCAAGAAATGCACCGGCAAGAACTGCAGCGAGCGTAGCCATACCAATCTTCTGCGATTTTTCTATGATACTCGCCACATGCCTTTTATT
>JBEKXK010000140.1:0-8438 GCA_049512055.1 Syntrophales bacterium
TTCATATTTCTTATTAAATTACTCTATTACAAAGTGAGGTTTCGCCATAATATTGTAACATCTGGGATATGGTATGGATTTGAAAAAGATTTCAAGTTGCGTATAGAAGAAAATGGCATGGTCATATTAGGAAGGAAAGTATATTTCTCTAAGAGGACCGATATTATAGCAATAGGGGGGAAAATAATCATAGGCGAAAATGTATCTTTTAACAAGGATTGCACGGTCGTATCCCGTATGTCTATCAAGATCGGCAGTAATTGCCAGTTCGGCGAGGGGGTTTCCATTTATGATCATAACCACAACCTTTACGATTCCAATCTTCCGATTTCAAAACAGGGCTTTTCATCCGGCCCGATAGAAATTGGAAACAACGTATGGATGGGAGGCAAGGTTTTCATTAAATCGAACGTCAAAATCGGCGATAATGTCGTGATCGGAGCTAATTCCGTAGTTACCAAAGACATACCAAGCGGTATGATCGCTCACGGCAATCCCGCGAATCACAAGCCCAATTCAGATCTTTTGTCTTGAATCCACAGGATAAATCAATCATGCCATCCGTATCAGTCATTACACCCGTTTTAAACGGAGAGAAATATATTACTGAAACCTTGGATTCAATAAAATCTCAGTCCTATGGGAACATCGAGCACATTGTTGTCGATGGTGGCTCCACTGACGGTACCGTTAAAATTCTGCGTGAATATCCTGATATCAATCTTCTGGAAGGGTCTGACAAAGGCATGTACGATGCGATTAACAAAGGCCTCGACATTGCCCAAGGGGATGTCTTGGCATATTTGAATTGTGACGATTTATATTATCCCGATACAATAAAAAGATCAGTAGAGTTTTTTACAGAAAACCCGGGGATTGATATGATTTATGGAGATCTTGATTTGATTGACGATGCTTCGAGATTCATTGCACACTATAGGTGTCCTGATTTCAATTTGAAACTATTTGCAAGTATCGGATGGATCCTCTCACAACCGACTTTTTTCTGGCGTCGTCGTGTATGCGATGTGGTTGGCAAATTTAATCCCGATCTTAAGCTTCTGGGGGACTATGAATTCTTTCTCAGAGTGGGGAAGAAGTGCAAGATACAGCGTATATCCGGGTTATATGCGTGTTTTAGGACCCATTCACATTCACTGACTGCTACCTGCAGAGATCAGCGTAAAAAAGAAATATCGATGATTGAAACTGATATTCATAATGACATTGAACGGTTTACAAATCCCGTTGAACTATTCATGTCAAAATTAGGCATCAAAGTACTGAACACACCAATGTATATTCAGAAGCTGATTTATCAATTCAAATATCATATGTGATCTTCATGCCAACTCATCTCAATACTGCAACTGTGACTGAATTTTCAAGAACAGATAGGTTAACCACCTCAATCTAATCTATGTTAAGAGCGACTTCTTTACAAGCGTCTCTGTTGTATGCAACTGCTTTCTTCATACCGTTCCAATTATTCGCAATTCCTCTGTTCGGAATAGGAATCGAGCCATCGTTAGTCGTTTTGATACTTTTTATGTTAGTGAGCATCGGAATAATTATCCTTAATGGAGAGATATCTTTTTCTAAGCCCGACAAGATAGAGGGCATTCTGATATTATTCGCAATTTCCGTCTTGATTTCCTTATTAGTCAATACCCGAGGCTCCTTCGACAATTTAAGACCGTATCTGGAGTATGCCAGACTGTTGTTGATGATATCCTTTTTCTTGTTTACAAAGAGATTTTTGGAAAAACACGACTATTCTGAAAGCGTATTAAAATATTTTTATTACGGAATGTTTGTGATCGCTTTACTGGGTGTATGGCAGTTCATTAATATCAATAGTTCTCTTGGTATTAGTTTTTTATCGGACTGGACATGGGCAACTCATTTAAACCCATCCATAAGTGGGTGGGGCATGGCTTATGACAAGATGGCTTATATCGGTTCCATCAACCGAGCCGCATCTTTTGCTCATGAACCGGCACATCTGGCACTTTTTTTAATAGGTGTGTCAGGTATAAGTCTTTTGGTACTCCTTCGTGATTTGCGTTTTCCCAACGAGAAAAAAATAACGAACTTATTTTTTGCATTCGTTATTCTTGCGGCTTTTATCTTCACTTTTTCTATAACAGGTTTTCTTAGTTTCTCTGTGGTTGTTGTAGCTTATATAGGCATTTCCAGAAACGCTTCTTTCAAATTCATGTTGGTCTTATTTTTTATAGTTCTTCCATTTTATATCATCACAAACATTTTCTTAATTCTGCCAGATATTGGACAAAAGATATCATCTGTTTATACCGTCTTTTTCTGCAATGATTTAAGCATATCAGGAGAAGCTGTTTCAGCATTAACGAGCATGTTACATACAAAAATTACCTTACTAGTCCTCTCAGATCATCCTTTTTGGGGCGTGGGCATAGGGCGTTATATTATCGGCCATTCTGAATACAGTCCAATTGCATTCCAATTCTTTCCATCATATCCATACGATATTGTGAAGATGAATGCAAATGACGCAAGCTCTCTCCTGTACAGGATGCTTTCTGAAACGGGATTAGTATCGACCTCGGTTTTCGCCATGTTTATTATTTTGATTTTCCGCCAATCCCTATATCGTATCGGAGTTCTGCGGGAATTAATAAGTAAAGATTCGTATCTAGTGACTTTGGGTTTAATACTCTCATCTATCGGGTATATGATTTCTCACTTCTTGAGAATGGGCGCTTATCATTACATTGAATTTTGGCTCTTATTGGCAATGGTATCTTCAATCAATCATAATCGTTCCTTCATGACGAAATTTTCTCTCAACAGAGAGGTTTTATGAAAATTGGAATCAACGCACTTTCGATCATACCGAATAATATCGGAGGGGGTGAAGTATATCTGGTAAATCTTATCGAGAACATGGCTCAACTCGATACAACAAATTCTTTTTATCTTTTCATCTCTAAATTTAATAGGGGTCTGTTTAATATTTCGAAAAAGAATTTTTTTAAGGTTAAATGTAACCTTCCGAATAATCATTTTTTCCCCCGCATAGTTTATGAGCAGACCATGTTGCCTTATTTAACAAACAAATTGCAACTTGACGTCCTGCACTCACCAGCAAATTACCTCCCATTGTTCAACAATAAAAGAAACATTCTAACCATCCAACATTTGATTAATTACTATCATCCTAAGTTCTTCCCATTATGGAAAAGGGCAATATACAATCCCCTGGTCAAACGCTCGGCTTTGAAGGCAAACATTGTAATTGCAAACTCTGATTCGACCAATAGTCAAATCACCAAAAGAATTGGTGTCCCGGCTGAAAACATTCGAACCATATATCACGGCAAGAGTCCTATATTTAAGCCGATTGAGAAGGAGATCGTTGAAAAACAGCTGAAGAAATTTTTCAGCATTTCGGATGATTATATCTTAATGATTTCCACAAAGAATCCTCAAAAAAATCCTATTGAAATAATCAGAGCCTTCGCATATTTGAAATTGAAATATAAAAAACCTCTCAAGTTGGTGCAGGTGGGTTTGAAAAGCTCCGTACACGAAAGAATGTTTGATGAAATTGAAAAGCATAAATTATCTGCAGAGATATTCAGCTTGGGTTATATTTCCCATGACAAAATGCCTGTACTTTACAATGGCGCACAGGCTCTATTGTTCCCTTCTATTGGAGAAGATTTTGGTCTTCCGTTGGTGGAGGCTATGGCATGTGGTTGTCCAGTTATAACTTCAAATATATATGCACCGCCTGAAATTGTAGGAGATGCCGGGTTAATAGTTGATCCTTATAATAATAGGGAAATTGCCGAAGCCATATATTCCATTTTAGAGAACCCGGAACTGAGGGAAGTACTGATCAGGAGAGGCCTTGAAAGAGCAAACGCGTTTTCCTGGGAAACCACTGCTAAGAAAACATTAGATATATATGAAGAAGTATTTAGAAAATCTGTGATCAAATCTTAATCTATTTTGTTATTATAATTTCATTATCCATGAGACCTATTCGGGTAATCATATTATTGTAAGCTGGGCTTGAGATATAAATGAGACATGTCAGTAATTCTCTGCTGACTTGCCTTATAAATATCGACCCGAAGCGCCTTTGATTTGGCTTGATGTATTTGTTCATCTGGCGCTAATGTTTGTTCAAAAGATGCAATATCGTAAAAAAAATATACCATCATGAGAAAGACCTTGTTGAATATTAAAAGGGCTCTGCGGCTTATACGAATTATAAATTTTAATCCGCACGGCAATTGTGGACCAATATGTCTGGATATAGCCCCGACTTCTGTGTGTAATTATAGATGCCTTTTCTGCGGAAAACATTCCTACTTAAAAGCGGAGAATCCGAAACCGGAGTATATGCCTGCCGAAACCCTTGAGAAATTGCTTGAGGACTGCCTAGAACTGGGTGTTCAGGAAATAGTTTTCTCCGGAGACGGCGAGCCGCTTTTATACAAAGGCCTGCCTGATATCATCACCCGTTTTGGAGGAAAACTGTCCATAAGGCTACTTACCAACGGTAGCATGCTGGATATGGTGGGAGAAGATATTTTTGCAAAAATAGACAAACTCACTATAAGTCTTAATGCCACAAGCCCTGAAACGCACCGGCTCATTCATGGTTACCGTGGAAACCAGAATCAATATTTAAAAATAAAAGCCAATGTAGAACGGTTGCTTTTGCTGCCAGATGCCCGTGAAAAAGTACAGATTAATTATGTTTTATGCAAATACAACATACATGAGTTCGAAACGCTCATGGAGCTTGCCCAATCCTGGGGCATTTATTTTGCAATAAGACCTATGGTTCCTCCATTTAAGGATGCAGAAACACAGGCATTGAGTCTAACGGATATAATGAATATTAAGGAAATTCTAAGCCAGCATAAGAAGAACAATCTTTCTCCACATATGAGCAGAACCATCAAACAGGCAGAAGGCGCCTGTAATATTGCGATAAATAGAACAAATCATCATGATGCCCTTCGCCCCTGTTATTTTGGTTTTTACTGGGGAAATGTATGGAGTAATGGCAATTACTCGATGTGCACTTATGGGAATACATTACTTGGCAACATCATTGGCCAGAGCTTCGCTGATATATGGAAAAGCGTTAGCACACGAGCGGCTATGTATACGGCTGCGCGAATGGATATCAGCGGCGTGTTTGTTTGCGGCAACTGCAAGGGTTGCATGGGGCCACAATTGCAATCTGCAGCCTTTCACCGGATATACAGTGCAATTCCTTTTTCAATGCGTATGCTTAAATATTGGGCGGATAAATATGCTCACTCTCCACATTAAGCCAATAGCCTCGGCTTTAAAGTGCGAGGCTGGTTCGTCGGTACAACCCAACGAATGTTGCCAAGCTTTCCTGTTCCTAAATGTTTTGCCTATTGTTCCGCGGGTTGATTTCTAAAAATATGTAATTGTAAAATTAGGTTCTCTTCAATTTAGTTAGAGAGCCATAATTATAAGGAAAATGCCGAAGTCATGTATTCCATTTTAGAGAACCCGGAACTAAGGGTGAGCTATTTAGGAGGGGACTTGAAAGAGCAAAGATATTTTCTTGGAATAAAACCGCAGCACAGACATTGACAGTTTATTTGGAGGCATATAGAAGTACCGCGATATAACCATCAATTTATGGGGAAGATAAAAATGATATTGGCAGTTATTATACCCGCTTTTAAAGTATCCAGGCATATTGAAACAGTTGTTAAAACAATTCCAGATTTTATAGATCACATCATTGTAGTCGATGATCATTGCCCTGAATCATCCGGGAAAAAGGCGGAAATGCTTCAAGATCGCCGCGTGATCGTTTTATATAATGAGAGCAATAGCGGAGTGGGCGGGGCAACCATCAGTGGTTATAAAAAAGCTATAGACCTTGGTGCAGACATTATCATCAAAATGGATGGTGATGGACAAATGAATTCTGCATATATCAGAGATCTTTTAAAACCGATTGAAATGGACTATTGTGACTACGCCAAAGGAAACCGGTTTAGAGATTTTAGAAGCTTACTTTTAATGCCTAAAATACGACTCATTGGAAACGCATTTCTCTCTTTCGCAATAAAATTGGCATCAGGTTACTGGGATATTATGGATCCAACAAACGGTTTTACGGCAATAAGAAGAGATACATTGGAGAGTTTGCCTCTCCAGAAGATATCTAAACGGTATTTTTTTGAATCGGACATGCTCATAAATTTAAATATTATGAATGCGGTTGTTAAGGATGTTCCAATGCCGGCATATTATGGCAGTGAAAAAAGTTCTTTAAAAATCCCAAAACTGCTTATCCCATTTCTTTTTCACATCCAGAAAGGTTTAGCCAAGAGAGTATTTCTCAAATACTTCATTCATGACTTCAATATGATATCTATATACCTGATTCTGGGCGTTCCCATGCTGTTTTTTGGAATTATTTCGGGACTTGTTGAATGGATTGAGTCTGCTTTGACCGGTGTGCCCAGATCTGCAGGAACAATAATGCTAGTTGCCTTGCCAATTATAGTTGCATTTCAAATGTTACTTCAAGCAATTAACCTTGATATAAACTCGATTCCAAAAAAGAATTTCAGGAAATGAAAAAAGAAATTTAGCATACTCCCAACACTTATCCTTCGATTATTATTTATCATGAAGACTGAAATCGAATAATTTACTTTTTCACTTTAACATCGATGATGCTTGTTTCTATATTTTAATATGAAAATTGCGTTAATAAATCCACCGTCTTTGTTTGTTTATGGGAAGATCAATACAGCCCATAACTGCAGCTTTCCGCTGGGGCTTGGCTATCTTGCGTCTTACGTCCGCCAATTTGGTCATCAGGTAGCCATCTTTGATCCCGAAGCATCCAGGATGCCCCTTGACAAAATGTGGGAACAGATTCATAGATTTGCTCCTAATCTTGTCGGATTCACCTCAGTTACAGCAAACTTCATGGTTGCCAGTAGTTTAGCCAGTGAAGCAAAGCGCCGTCTGGGTTGCTATGTAATTATGGGTGGTCCACATGTAACTGCACTTCCCGAAACTTCATTAAATGCGACTCTCGGTCTTGATGCTGTTATCAGGGGTGAGGGGGAAATCCCGATACAGGTCATTGCGGAACACTTTGATAACTATGGAAGATTGGACTTTCATCAGATACCCGGCGCCACATTCCACGAAGACGGGCATTTTTATCGCAATTCTCGCCCTAAATCTATTGAAAACCTCGATGATATTCCGTTTCCAGCTCGCGATCTTACCGATATCTCGTGGTACAGATTACATACGCATTTTCAACGCGGGAGAAAGAGTGCGACGATTCTCTCAAGTCGAGGATGTCCCTCAAAGTGCACGTTTTGTGGAAATATTGTTTGTGGAAGAAAGTTCAGAGCTACAAGTCCCGAATACTTTGTCAATGAGATGGAAATGCTGTTAATGCGTTATGGGATTCGACATTTCCATATTGTGGATGATTGTTTTACTGCCGATATGAAAAGAGTCGAATATATATGCGACCTTATAATTTCAAAAAAATTGCCTATAACTTGGTTTTGTTTTGGGCGTGCAGACTCTCTTCAGAATGAAAGTATTATCCGAAAAATGCGACGGGCCGGCTGCATATATATATTGCTCGGGGTAGAAAGCGGCAATCAGCATATTCTTGATATTATGAGGAAGGACACAATACTCGATACGATAGAGAAGTGCTGTGCTATTCTTCGAAGGGTAGGGATAAAATACTTCAACTCATTTATTATTGGCAACGAAGGTGATACAGAAGAGACCGTTTGGGAGACCATCAACTTTGCAAAACGACTCAGGTCTGTGATGGCCGTTTTTAATATACTTATACCGTTTCCGGGCACATCTATATTCAATAGATACTATAAAGACCTTAATAGACCTGATACTGATTGGAGCAAATATTGCGCTGTAGGCGATAATATCCCTTATGAGCCTCGTCATACGAACTTATCGAAAAAGGAAATATTACAACTTATAGCTCAAGCATATAAGAACTATTATCTTGATGTCCGGCAGCTCTTGAGAATACTGACATTTGTGAAAAATTTTGGAACCCTTTTCTCCTACATGAAAGGGGCGTATGGTCTTAGCAGGCAGGTATTTTCGTACAAGAAAAGTTTATCTTAAAACTCTGTTTCATCGTTAACAATTATTGTTCACAGTTAACGAAAAACATGAATTCCCCTACCAAAGGTCTCGCCATAATCTCTTGTTAATTCTTTAGAAATTGTCGTGGTAAAAACAATAATGAATTGTAAAAGTCAACCTCTTCCCGGACGGCCAGTATCTCTCCGGTAAGGGACTTTAAGCAGCATTTTTTATCAACTGCTCTTTAACATTTTTACCTGCTTCGATGGTCTCAATGGGTCGCCTGC
>JBEKXK010000141.1:0-8357 GCA_049512055.1 Syntrophales bacterium
AAAGGCTTGCTTCCATGAAGACAAAAGCCAGGGATTTTACCATTTTCGCAGACGACGCCTATGTCGTGCATCACATGGCAGATAACCCCGTAAAACCATTGAACCTACTTACGGCATGCAAAAAAGCCGGGAATCCCGAACGGGTTATACTCTTCGGTTCCACTTCAAAAATTACATTTTCCGGTGCCGGTCTCGGATTTATGGGTGCCAGCGAGGTGAATATCGAATACATTTCCAAATTGCTGTCCACCCAATTTATCGGGCCCAATAAAGTGGAGCAGTATCGGCATGTGAAATTTTTTAACCAGTATAAAGGCGGAATTGAAGGTGTAATGCGCGATCATGCGCGGCTCCTAAAGCCGAAATTTGATGCAGTAAGGCGTGTGCTGGAAAAAGATTTGGGCGGAACAGGTCTATCGACGTGGACGAATCCCATGGGAGGCTATTTCGTAAGTCTTGACACGACCAGACCTGTGGCAAAGAGAGTCGTGGAGCTTGCCAAAGAGGCCGGTGTGGCCATAACCCCCGCGGGAGCCACCTTCCCGTTTGGAAAAGATCCAAATAACTCCAATATAAGAATAGCGCCGACGCGACCACCAGTCGGGGAAGTGGAAAAGGCAATGGGGGTGCTTACACTTTGCATTAAGCTTGCATCCGCGGAATATGATGAAAAGTGAACTTCAACCGGATCGGGTTTCTTACGGTGGCGAAAAGGGACGGTTGTACTAGCTCAATAATTCGGTAACTTTTTGGAGTTTATCAAAAGGTGTTTCATAATTCAATCCCCCATGTCTGCGGAGGTGGTTATATTCGAACAGGAAGTTGCCGAGATTCATGATGAGATCAGGCTCTGAATCAAATGAATTGGGGTAAAAGAATTCACCTTTGAGTATCTTGAAAAATGCTTCTATTTTGCCATTTGTCTGTGGTCGATATGGCCTGGTGTGAAGATGCTTGATCCCAAGCTCTTGACGCATCGTTTCAAACGGATGTTCACGTTCTAATGTACCTTTGAACTCAGGGCCATTATCGGACATGATGGCCTCAAATTCAAAGTTGTATATTTGTTTGAACCAGGACAGAGAACGTGCCATAAAATAGGTAAGCGTTGAGGATCTCTTATCCTTGATTATTTCGGCATAGGTAATCCTGGTACAGTCATCACAGAGGGCGGCAGTATAGAGTTCTTTCATTTTAAAGGAGCAACGTAAGTCTTTAGGGATTTTTGTTATATCGATGTGCGCCAGTTCTCCCGGTGCCTGCTTCTCGTAACGCTTGATGATCTTTTTTGCCGATTCATTCAGAGGATAACGTGCCTTGATTCTGTCCATGGTGGCAGGCGAAGGCGTTTTATCCAGGTAATAAGGTTTAAACAAGAGCACCAGTTCATAGCGATTAGAACCAAAGCGGCGATATGCCTTGATGATACTTCTCTCTATTGTCTTTGGTGTTCGTCTGGAGCCTGGTCTCGCACCACGCTTTTGGGGAAGAAGCGATTCCGGATTTTTGCCGCCTTCAACCCATTTGCGATAGTACCGATACAGTTCTTTTCGTGAAATATGGTGGGCTTCACAAAGGTTCTTGATAAACTTAAAGGAACGCGGCGTAACTTTTAATTTTGTGCGCTCATATTCTCTTAAGATCGGGATCCAGCGCTTTATTATAACCTGTTCCGAATGTTTCATCAGGTACCTCCTTGTGGCTTATGTATTATACCAAAAGAGTTACCTAATTACTGAGCATTAACAACCGTCCCATTTAACTCCGTAGTATTTCTTCTCAGTGCGGAAGCAGCAGCGATAATACTGCTCTAGGGCGCCCAGGTTATTGCAGAGCTCGAGAGCAAGCCTGACGACATAAAGGAAAATCATTTCCGGTTTTGAGGAAACCCTTATTGCAAGGTCTATGACAATTGCTTTTTAGCTTCTTAAGAAATTATAATTGGGATTAATTCCTTCCTGAAACAAATAATGGACAGACAAGTATAGATAGTATAGATTTTACATCATATTCAGTAACAATTTCTCCAGAGAAATTGATATGGACAAATTAACTGGTATGATGTCCCCGTGATTTTCAAGATGAATCCTTTCGAATCAAGGTCGATACCCCTGTAATGAATGAGTCAGATTACAACCACCGCACGTTTTTGATATGCCTCTTTTTAGTGATATCTGTCATTGCTATTTACTGGCAGGTGAACAATCACGATTTTGTCAATTTTGATGACAACAAATACATAACGGAAAACCGTTACGTACAGACGGGTCTGACGTCTGGGAACATTACCTGGGCTTTTACGACCTTCCATGCAGGCAACTGGCATCCTCTGACCTGGATCTCACACATGCTGGACTGTCAGTTATTCGGATTGAATCCGGGTTTGCATCATTTAGTAAATATCTTCTTTCACATTGCCAACACCCTATTGCTCTTTTTCATTCTTCACCGAATGACGAAGGGCCTCTGGCAAAGCGCCTTTGTGGCGGCTGTCTTCGCCATTCATCCCCTCCATGTGGAGTCTGTCGCCTGGGTGGCCGAGCGCAAGGACGTCCTCTCCACCCTTTTCTGGATGCTCACCATGGGGGCTTATGTTTTTTATGTTGAAAGGCGGGAGCTAAAGAGGTATCTTCTCACCCTTTTCTTTTTTGCCCTGGGCCTCATGGCCAAACCCATGCTGGTTACGCTTCCGTTTGTCCTCCTCCTTCTTGACTACTGGCCCCTCAGTCGTTTGGAGACAGAGAAGTTGTTAGTGACTGAGCACAAGCAATCTGAAAAGTCTTCAAAGATGCGTCTCAAGAAAAAGGAGCGAAGGAGGAGTGCAATAAAGGCAGAGCATGTGAATAAGCCTGAGAAGCAGACCCGGCAACGGCCTGCTATCGGTCACATTGTCCTGGAGAAGGTTCCCTTTTTTGTTCTTTCTCTGGCATCGAGTATAGTTACATACATGGCCCAGCAGAAAGGCGGAACCGTGGGTTCTCTGCAAAGCTATCCTTTGGCAGCCCGCATTGCAAATGCCCTTGTCTCTTACTGTGGTTACATTGGGAAGATGATCTGGCCCGAAAACCTTGCGGTTCTTTATCCGCACCCCGGCATGCCGCCGACCTGGGAGGTTGTTGCGTCGGTCTTCTTTCTTGGCATTACAACGTTCTTGATTATCCGGACTGTAAAACGCTGCCCGTATCTCACTACAGGGTGGCTCTGGTACCTGGGGACACTTGTTCCCGTCGTCGGTCTTGTGCAGGTTGGAGTGCAGGCCATGGCGGACCGTTACACCTATGTACCCCTTATCGGCATTTCGATCATGGTTGCCTGGGGTCTACCTGAGCTTCTAAAAAAATGGCGACATCGGAATGCTGCTCTTGCAACGGTGGTTGTCATCATACTTTGCATCTTTTCATTTGTTACATGGAAGCAGTTGGGGTGCTGGCAAAACAGCACTACACTGTTTACGCATACCTTGGAGAAGACGACCAATAATCCTATAATGCTAAACAACATGGGGAATGTTCTGGAGGGTGAAGGCAGGTTTGATGAGGCCATCAGCCATTATACAGAGGCCTTGCGGATTGACCCTAATCTGCCAGATTCCTATAACAATATGGGTCTTGCCTTAACCAAACGGGGAAAACCCGATGAAGCCATATCAAATTTCCTCAAGGCGATTAGAATCAACCACAATCATGCGGAAGCACACTACAACATGGGGACTCTTCTGGCCTCACAGGGAAAACTTGATGAAGCCATTTATCACTTTCGGGAATCCATCCGCATCAGGCCGGAGCATGGCAACTCTCAGTATAATTTGGGGTTAGCTTCGATGCGTAAGGGTAATATTGATGAAGCAATGTCCTATTTCCAGCAGGCAAACCGCATTGATCCTTTCGATCCCGAAACAATCCTCAACATGGGTGTCATAACGGCTATGCGTGGCAACCTCAATAAGGCAATGGATTATTTTGTCAAAGCCTTGCAGATCAAACATGACTATCCCGAAGCACATGTAAATTGGGGTTTAGCATTGATGCAAAAAGGAAATCTTGATGAGGCCATTACGCATTTTCGTGAGGCTCTAAAAATAAAACCTGATTTTAAAGAAGCGGGGGATAACCTGAGAGTCGCATTGGCACAACAGAAGATGCGTCGTTGACATTTTTTGACACTATTTCCAGAGAACCGAAGTTTCTGCAAGCAACGCCAGCAGACGGGCAATAGCCCGCCGCTGATTTCTGTCGTTGAGGCTGTAGGAAAAGTGCTTTCGTAAATGGCCACAATCGACGATCTCATGCTCGGGAAAGGTAAAGCGACCCCTGAAAATAGCGTCAAAATCGTCAAGGCGACTTTTTCTACAGGCTCTTTACAACCTTTCACTACAAAATCAACAGTGCCCCAGAAATACCAAACTTCTCACTTTGTAGGTAGGTGAACGAAGCGTTTGATGACGAAGGCGTATGAAAATTCTTTGGGAAGAAAAGCAGACGGACTATCCTTTTGCCGTGGTCGGGTGAATTGAACTGGATCGCCTCGAAAGAAATGGTTGTATGGCCTATTCGGACAAGAAGGGGTGCAAGGTCGGTGACAGGAAGATCCTTCACGGCGAGTTCGCCTCCCTCTCTGACAGATGTGTCATCTGCAACGACGGAAGGCTCGAAGAGAATTATGCCGATGTCTTCGGCGGCATTGTAGGGGGCGGCACCGGCGGCCGCATAATCTCGGGGTTATAGTTCGGCAATGAACTCAGAAAGATTAATGTCCCGGCATCATCTCAATAACGGCCTGACCCTGGAGTTTTGGGACTACTCCCGGCCGATAGCCGGCGACCGCTGGTTCGTGCTCCTCGAGGTCCGGATTGCCATTCCGATTCGACCTGACACCCTGCCGCCGGAACTGCGAGGGCAAGCCGACCAGGTCAAAGAAGCGTTAGGGGACGAGATTGTCTTCTCCCACAAAGACGAGCGCAACTTTATTGCTGCACCGGAGGCCCCCAAAATCCTCACGAATATGCAGGGTAGGTTTCTGGACATGGCGCCCGGCTACTTCGGGCATCCTGATTTTGCCGCCGGGTTCATCCGGGCAAAATTCGTGGAAAAGCAAGAACTGCAGCGCTGGCAGCGTTTAGATACTCGACAGGACGATAACTCATGACAGATACGTTTTGATCTCCTTACCCTTTGACCGGAATCTCTCAAATGTTCAAGGCCATTGAGCTGCGTTCTCAGATGGCCATCGAAAGGATAGCATGATGGATCAGAAAGTACACGATACAGCAGAAAGGCTCTTTCGCTCGACATATGAAAAGCTCACTGAACTGGAAAAGCATGTTGCTCATCATATAACCGAGAGAACCCCTATTTCGAAAAATGTCATTCAAGACTTTTCCGAACAATTGACTTTGGGCCAGAAGATGGCCGACAAGGTTGCTTCTTTCGGAGGATCTTGGCTCTTTATTTCAATATTTATGGGTGGGTTGTATGGATTCTCCTGAATTCGTTTATCCTAATTAAGCTTAACGGCTCATTTGATCCATATCCATACATCCTGCTGAATCTTGTTTTATCTATGCTTGCCGCCATTCAAGCTCCGGTTATTTTGATGTCTCAAAATCGACAGGCCTATAAGGATCGACTGAGCGCGGAACACGATTATGAAGTCAATTTAAAGGCAGAGCTTGAAATAATAGAGCTTCATGAGAAAGTTGATTCACTCAGGGAGAAACAGTGGAGTGAGTTGATTTCAATTCAACAGGAACAGCTAAAACTTTTAAGACAATTAGTGGAAGATCTAAAGAAAGATCAGCGAACCACCGGGTAAAAAGCTTTCATCCCGACATCATAGTTCTTCATCATGCCCTCCCATTGAAGAAGAGTTAACAACATTTGCCTTGATTATTTCCCTCGATATGTTATCAATCCACTCGCAACGCTCACATACAAACCCAATGTTTCACAATCTCACCTTGCAATATCAAAGGAGATTTGATGCCATCGTTGTCTGTTATTACCGCGCTCTTCTCTCTATGTTTTATCGTATCGTTCATATGCCTTGCCTCAGCCGTTTATAAAAAATCACGACCCCTGATTCTTACCTTCACTTTCATTGCCTTGGTCTTTTTTGCCCTTTTGATCGCTTCTTTAGCCAATCCTGGCTCACACCTTCATGCAAAAGTTGCATGGTTTGAGGTTGATTTTAAAACGCCTTCTCTAACTGATAAACTCCTCGGCAAAAACCAGAACACGCTCGAAGCTCGCAATACTGACACCGGGCATCCCAACTACGTCATCATTACCGCATCATCCACACATTCCACTACCACATCAGTTTTCAATTTCCCCATAGGCCAACAATATGTGAAACTCCTTTATCAATCACAAGACGGCAAAGAATTCTTATTCGGTGCCGCACTGCCCCCAGGTCACGAACTTAAAGTCGCCACACCTCCTCAAGTTACAGTTATTGCCGCACCAGCATTTTCTAACTGGCCAAATAGATGACCCTCCTCCCACAAATTTGATTTCCATTATAAACCGGACCAAACAAAGCAAGTGACAGCATGACATCCGCCTCTGCTTTCGCATGACTCCCGACAAATTTTAGCCATTGATCTTATTAACAATAGTACTGATACAAACTGGTAATCATCATCTTATGCCTATGTCTACAAAATTTTTAACAAGCGAATCTACTATATCGGTTACGCATCATTGCAGACCGGTGAGTGCCTTATTAGTTTGTGAATAAATTATTGAAATATAATAAGATATACCTTGACTTTGCGTGAACAGTTAGGTATCACTCACACATATCCTGTACCGCGCTATGGTCTTTAGTCAGTATGGTACAGCTGAAGTTGAGTTATAACAATTTGAAGTGCA
The DNA here is from genome assembly GCA_049512055.1 of Syntrophales bacterium. Classification (GTDB taxonomy): domain Bacteria; phylum Desulfobacterota; class Syntrophia; order Syntrophales; family UBA2185; genus Fen-1135. Next base: position 6,873 of record JBEKXK010000141.1, read on the forward strand.
AAGGCGGCCACCATGCCCTTTAGAGTCTTGGTGGTTTTTTTATTTCTGTCATATTGGTAATTCGACTTTTGGTAAATTCTAAGAAAGGAGGAGACCAATTATGTCAGAAGGTAAGGTAAAATGGTTTAACGAGAGTAAAGGTTTTGGATTTATCGAGAAGAATGATGGTGGGGATATTTTCGTCCATTACAGTGCCATTCAAGCCGCTGGCTTCAAGACTTTAACTGAGGGCCAGTCTGTAAGCTTCGATGTTGTTCAGGGTAAAAAAGGCCCTGCAGCAGAAAACGTGAAACTCAGTTAATTAAACCTTGGGTAAGGAAAGAGGCGCTCAGATTAGGATATTCTATTTTGTGGCGCCTCTCTACTTTCAGCATATTCTTTACGTTTAAAAAAAGATAAAAACAGGAGCTTAAAATGGGAAAGTCCATGTACGACTTTGGCAAACGGGCCAAAGAAAAAGCAAGACAGCAGAAACAAATGGATAAGGCTTCAAAGCGGATAATGGCCAAGCAGCAAAAGGCTGATATAAGAGAAAACACTCCAAACGCAGACTCGGATATAGCTGAACCGAAACTAATGGAAGACAATGTGAAGAGCACTACATAGGGGCTATATACAATAATCTTAATTCGACTGTATGATGGTTGTAATGACCTTACAAAGTGGAGATGAATGTTTGTTTTTGTTTCCGGGATTGTGAACTTGAAGGTGAATTGAAATGGCTGAAGATCTTTTGAGTATGAACAAGGACTTAACAGAGGCGCTATCACCCGAGCTGTGTGCGAGCAAAATATTTGAGATCAGCGGCACAAAATTTGATCCTGATGCTGCTGCTGACCTGTGGCCAAGAATTTTGCAGCATAAATGGCTCATGTCCGAAAAACTCCGTCGGGATGTTGGCTTGCGGGTCGCATGCATCGATTTTCTCGAAAATATAGAGCAAGCTAATGAGGAATACATGGCCTATAAAAGGAGGGACATCCTCAATGAGATGGGGGCGCAGACTATCAGAAAAGAAATATGGGACACCATCTCCGATTCGCAGCCTCCAAAACAGTTAGTTCAGAGGAAAATCATACTTCCGTTGACAGAGCGAGATCTTTCGAAAAAGCATGGAGTTGTTCCACCCAAGACTATTATTTTTTTTGGACCTCCCGGTACGGGAAAAACTCATTTTGCCAAAGCAATAGCCGGGATCCTTTCCTGGTGGTTTATTGAAATTGCTCCAAGCATGCTGATGGTTGACGGAAGCGAAAGGGTGGGCGCTAACCTACGTATAATAATGGAAAAGGCACGAAACCTGGAAGAAGCCGTCATCTTTATCGATGAGTTTGAAGAGATTGCGGGCAGTCGTGATGAGGCAAGCCGGGTTGATAAATCTATTACCAATGAATTTCTTAAGCAGGTGCCGCTGCTTAAAAACCAGGGGAACAATATACTCCTCATTTGCGCTACGAATTATATCAGGCAACTCGATGCCGCACT
>JBEKXK010000142.1:0-17092 GCA_049512055.1 Syntrophales bacterium
TTTGATCAATCACATGTGGCTTCTTCTTTTGACCAGTTATGCAAACAGTGGGACACTTCTTGGCGCAAACACCGCATCCCGTACATTTCTTTGCATTGATTTTGAAACTGATCAGGGCCCTGCAGACACCGGCAGGACATTTTTTGTCCCGAACATGAGCGACATACTCATTACGGAAATACTTGAGGGTGCTCAAAACCGGATTTGCAGCCGTGCTGCCTAAGGCGCACAAGGCGCCATCGACGATTCCCTGGGACATGGACTCCAGAAGTTCAACGTCACCCTTCTTTCCTTTGCCTTCGCAGATGTCATGCAGGATTTCATTCATCCTGTGGACCCCTTCCCGGCAGGGAACACACTTACCGCAGGATTCAAATTCGAGGAAATCGATGAAATACCTCGCGATATCGACCATGCAGGTGCTCTCATCCATGACAATCATACCACCGGAACCCATCATGGAGCCGGCTTCCCACAGAGAATCAAAATCTACGGAAATATCTATGAGACTTGTGGGCAGGCATCCGCCGGACGGACCGCCGGTCTGGACTGCCTTGTATTTCTTACCACCGGGAATCCCGCCGCCGATTTCGTATATAATATCTCTCAGAGGTATCCCCATGGGCACCTCAACCAACCCAATATTATTTATCTTACCGACGACAGAAAATACCTTCGTTCCTGAATTATTCTTACAGCCTATGCTGGAGAACCACTTCGCGCCCCTGCTGATAATGGCCGGAACATTTGCCCATGTTTCCACATTATTCAGATTGGAAGGCCTGTCCCACAGTCCATGCTCGACTGTATGTATGTATTTTGCTCTCGGCTCGCCGGCTTTGCCTTCCAGAGAAGTCATCAAGGCCGTTGATTCACCGCAAACGAATGCACCTGCACCCTTGCCGATTTTCAGATCAAAATCAAACCCTGTATTGAGAATATTTTTTCCGAGGAAACCATATTCTCTCGCCTGGTTAATTGCCCGCTGCAGATTGGCGACGGCTAAGGGATACTCGTTTCTGACATAAATAAATCCCTGGCCGGAACCAATGGCAAATGCTCCTATAATCATTCCTTCGATGACACTGTGGGGATCTCCTTCCATAACGCTTCTGTCCATGTAAGCGCCGGGGTCTCCTTCATCGCCATTGCAGATCACGTATTTAATGTCTCCATGGGCGCGTCTGCAAGTCTGCCACTTGATACCGGCGGGGAACCCTCCGCCTCCACGACCTCTCAAACCTGAAGCAATTATCTCTTCAATGATCTCATCCGGTTTCATCTTGGTGAGGGCCTTGAGAAGGCTGAAGTAACCGCCCTTGGCGATGTATTCATCTATGCTCTCATAATTGATCATCCCGCAGTTTCTGGTGGCCAACTTCAGCTGTTTCTTGTAGAATTTGACATCCCCTATCTTGGGAACATCCGCCAGATCTTTCGGAACGGCGCCCTTAAAATAGGGCTTCTTTTCATTCAGACAGATGAAGTCTTCCTCATCCATTCTGTAAGTGGGTTTGTTGCCATTCGTAGCGCCTTTTACAATCTGGTCAATGACTTCCGGCACCTTCTTCGCGTTCATCTTGCTGAATGCCAGACGTGGTTTGTTCGGTTGCAGGACGTCTACAAGGGGCTCTATGCAGTCCATACCCATAGCCCCCGTTTTACTCAGGACAAAATCCAGCTTCCGTTTCTTTATCTCCGCCTCCAAGGCATTGTAGACATCCTGGGCCCCCGAGGCAATCCCACTCGTCGCCATTCCGACCATGATTTTCGTTTTTGACGGGATGATAGATTCCAGCCCTCTTTTCGCTGCCTTGTTCAAATCTTCAAGTGTATTGATCTTACTCACTTTTCCACCCCTATTATTTATAATTTGCCAAAACCTTCGGAATCTGGTCCTGTGTTAAATTAGGATGAATGTTACCGCTTATCCGCGCGACAGGGGCCAGACTGCAACATCCTAGACATCTGACCTCTTCGAGGGTAAACTTTTTATCCTTCGTCGTTTCGCCGCAACAAATCTTCAGATCTCTCTCTATCCTGTCCATCAGATTGGCAGCCCCCTGAACGTGGCACGCCGTCCCGGCGCACACCTCTACCAGGTTCCTGCCCCGAGGCTTGAGGCTGAAGGCGTTGTAAAATGTTGCAATCTCATAGATCCTAGTGAGGGGCACCTCCATCTGCTTACTAATAGAGGAAAGCGCTTCCTTTGGTAGATATCTGAATTCTTCCTGCACATCCTGAAGGATGGCTATCATTGCCGTCTTGTCGCCATCATATTTCTTTATGATGCTTTTAACCGATTTCTGCTTGGTCTTCGCTGTCTTCATACTTCAATCACCTTATCCCGTATAATAGCAACTTAACTTGTCATATCCGACCAGGATTTTGAATGCTTAATCCTCTCCAACACTTTATTGTATTCAAGCATTGCCATTCCCTTGAAAATCTGAATCTGATCCGGCGTGAGATGCCTGAACCGTCCCTGAGGCTTCAGATAATCTTCTATGGGCCGAAGCTTTTTTGGCATCTCGATGGTCATTTTGTATTTCCCGTTTTCCACCTCGTACAGCGGGAACACACCTGTTTCCACAGCGAGACGGCCCATCTTGATACATGCATCCGACGGACACCGCCATCCTGTCGGGCAGACGGCCAGACAGTGGATGAAGGCAGGACCGTTCACTTTTTTTGCTTTTTTGACTTTATCCATAAAATCAAACGGGTAGCTGTGGCAAGCCGTGGCCACATAGGGCACCTTGTGGGCCACCATGATCTCGGCCATGTTCTTCTTCCACGTAGTGTTTCCGACGCTTTCCTTGCCCGCGGGTCTCGTCGTCGTCGATGCCCCGTAGGGCGTTGCGCCGGAACGCTGAATGCCCGTGTTCATGTAGGCTTCATTGTCGTAGACGATATAGATCATGTTGTGACCGCGCTCCATGGCCCCAGAAATGGCCTGGAAACCGATGTCAAAGGACCCTCCATCGCCTCCGATGGAAACCACCTTTACATCCCTGTCAGCGATTTTCCCCTTCCTGCGGAGGGTTTTCAAGGCGGCCTCAACACCCGCTCCCACGGCAGCGGAATTCGGGAACGCCACATGCACCCACGGAAGCTTCCACGCCGTCGTCGGATAAGGGGTAGCAGTAACTTCCATACATCCCGTAGCATTGGTCACTACCGTATCTTTACCCAAAGCCTTTGCCATCAGGCGGATTGCTAATGCTTCACCGCAACCCTGGCAGGCGCGATGTCCTGAACTGTAATATTCCTCTTTATCAACCAGCTTTGGGGCAAACAAATCAAAATTTTCTACAATACTCTTCATGATTATCCCCTCACTCCATAAATTTCATATGCTCTTTCGGGTTTAGCCTTGGCTGCCTTCTTGAAGATTTTTATAAAGTCTTCGACCCGTACGTCGCGACCACCGAGGCCGATGATTTCATTCGTAATCACCGGACGATCCGGCTCATCATAAAGGGCAGATTTCACCTCGGCACAGACAGGAGCAGCAGCACCGCCAGACATAACAGCCCGGTCTATAACAATAAGATTCTTGATTCCTTTCACTGCATTTTTCAATTCATCCGCAGGAAATGGTCTGTAAAGCTTCAGGTCTAACAGTCCGGCCTTGAACCCTTCTTTGCGCAACTCATCAATGGCAACCTGCGCTGTTTCACCCATGGACCCCATGGTAAGCATGAGTATATCGGCATCATCCGCCTTATAGGACATGACGGGTTCATACTTCCGGCCGAACATCTTCTCCCATTCTTTCCATATTTCAAGGATGACCTTCTTCGAATTGATGAGCGCCTCATCATTGGCCTTTTTTGCCTCGTTATAGATATCCGGGAGTGCCAGGGTTCCCATGGACACGACATTGTCCGGATGCAAAGCCGCATAGGGCTTGCGCGGCGGGAGAAACTTGTCTACTTCCTCCTGATCCGGCATTATCATCGCCTCCACCACGTGGGTAAGCTGGAAACCGTCCAGATTTATAAGCACCGGCAGCATAACATCCGCATGCTCACCGATCTTGAAGGCTCACCGATCTTGAAGGCCTGGATGCACATATCGACGGTTTCCTGACCATTCGACGCGAACATTGAAATCCAACCCAGATCCCTCACACACATGTAATCGCTGTGATCGTTCCAGATGTTGATAGGACCCGATATCGCCCTGTTGCCAAGGCACATGATAACAGGGAGCCTCATGGACGGCACGACCGGAACGATTTCATACATATACAGCAGTCCCTGTGAACTTGTCGCCGTAAAGACGCGGGCGCCCGCTGCCGACGCTCCGGTACAGGCGCTCAGCGCCGAATGTTCGGATTCCACAGCTATATATTCGCAGTCAAGATGCCCGTCGGCAACAATTTCTGCCAGGTGTTCAGGTATATGTGTGTTAGGCGTGATGGGATAAGCAGCAATGACATCGGGTCTGCATAAAGCGACCGCTTCTGCCGCGGCCAGAGCAATTTCCATTCCAATTCGTTTCGACATAACGTATCCCTCCTCAGTCCTCTACCATCTTTATGGCGCGTGGCCAGCATTCGTGGTAGCAAATGCCGCAGCCCTTGCAGTAATTCAGATCTGCCATAAAGAACCCTTCCGCGTCTTCCGTTATGCACGCTTCAGGACAGAACAGATAGCAGACGCCGCACTTGATGCATTTCGTATTATCCCAGATAGGCTTCTGTGCCCTCCAGCCTCCGGTCAAATATGACCGTGAGCTTCCAGGTTTGAATATCATGAGCCCCGGATTTGTATCTTGCCAGGTTTCTGGCCACTTTTTCTCTGTCATATGATACCTCAACACTCATTCCCTTATTATTTAGTTAAATTTGACTTCGTCGTATGCCCGTTTCATGGCCGCCATGTTCTTGTTGGCGATCCTGCCGAACCTATGATCCACCGGATCTTTCACTGATTCAATTTTAACAGCATTCGTACACTTGATCAGCGCCCCAAGCATGGTCGTATTCGTAATCGGAACGCCAAGCTCCTTCCACGCAATGGATGACCCATCGACTGTAGCGATCTTACCCTTGAACTTCGTGATTTCCGCAATTTCTTTTGCTGTTTTTGCTGTGTTAACAATGAGTACGCCTTCTGGTTTCAGTCCGTCGGCAACATTAACCATGCCGATGAGACTCTCATCAAGGACAACCACTACATCCGGATTGTAAATCTGAGATCTGACCTTTATGTGGTGATCATCAATCCGGTTGAATGCTGCAACCGGCGCCCCTCTTCTCTCAGGTCCGAAACTCGGAAAACCTTGAGCATACTTACCTTCTCCGATGGCGGTCAATGCGAGTAATTCAACTGACGTTACCGCTCCCTGACCACCTCTTCCATGCCATCTGACTTCTATCATTGGAAAATCTCCCAGATTGGATTGATGTAGAAATTGTTAAAGAAGATGAACTAACGTTGAACAGAAATGACGTCCGGCTACCTATTACAAAATTCCCTCCCTGTCAAGTATTTTTTTGTCAATTATTTATTTGCTGAATTTCTGATAAAGGTTTTCAGAGACCTCTGCGGTATTCCATAGACTTAGACAGTGTCATCCTGTCCATGTACTTAAGATCACCGCCGACGGGCACGCCGAGGGCGATCCTGGTTACCCTGATGCCCAGAGGCCTGACGGATTTGTTAATGAGAAGGGCAGTTGCTTCACCCTGGACGCTTGGATTTGTGGCCACAATTATCTCTTCCGCCCCGTTCTCCGCGATCCTTTTCAAGAGCTCCTGCAATCTCAGATGATCCGGTCCGATACCGTCCAGAGGAGACAGCGCCCCGTGGAGCACGTGATAGGTCCCTCTGAAGCTTCCGCTTTCTTCTATCGCAATGAGAGAGTCAGGCTCTTCGACAACACATATCAGGTTTTTGTCTCGCGATGGGTCCATGCATATTTCACAGAGACTATCTTCAGCCAGATTGAAGCACACGGAGCAGAAGCGTATCTTCTGCTTGACCTCCAATATGCTCTGTGCAAGCCTTCTTGCATCTTCTTCGGATGCTCGCAGGATAAATGTGGCCAACCTTGTGGCTGTCTTTTCCCCTATGCCGGGTAATTTCCCGAGTTCTCCGATTAGACGTTTTATAGGAAGGGCGTAACCTGTCATCTTGAAACCCGCTACATCAGACCGGGGATATTGAACCCCCCGGTAATCTTAGACATTTCTGCCGTTGCCATTTCCTGGGCTTTACGAATGCCTTCATTAACTGCCGCCGTGATAAGGTCTTGAAGCATATCGACATCTTCCGGATTGACAACCTCTTTATCGATTTTCAGAGACAGTATCTCAAATTTTCCGTTTACCACAACGGTTACCATGCCTCCTCCGGCAGTCGCTTCCACGGTTTTGGATTCCAGCTCTGCCTGTATGCTGGCTATTTTTTCCTGCATCTTCTTTGCCTGTTTCATGATGTTTCCAAAATTCTGTGTCAATTAAATACCTCCTAATGTGGGAGCTCCAAGAACGCTCTATTGAAGCTCTCCGCAGCAAGCTGCGGAGAATCTTCGATTCTTAAGGAACATTATCGTTCGTCATTCGCTCGCTTACCCCGCAGCAAGCTACGGGGACTGCGCTCGCTACCGAATTCGCTACGGACGTCTTCACAAGAAGACCCTTTTAATGTTCTTTATGATTTTGCCGAATCGTCATTACTCCCGCTTGTTGTAACCTCACGCACAACAGCACCATCAAAAACATCCAGAACCTTTTGCAGAAGCGGATGGTTGAGAGCGTCGCGTCTTGCATTATTGTTCTTGTTGTTATCCGCGGCACTGTTGTGATTCTTATGGTAACGGCTATACTGCTCCGTGTCCAAAGATTCTATTATGACGGTAACATCATCGCTAAAGTATGCTTTCGATATCTCCGTAAGTCGTTCCTTCTGACCTTTTTCTGTTATGTCATCCAAAAAAATATAATTCTTATGGAAGCCGATTTTGAGACGCCTGTTTTCATATCCGAGAAATACGCCGGGCTCAATCTTGGAAAACAGCGGGTAACTCTGTTTTTTTACAAAGCCCTTTAAGTCTTCCCAGATATCATCCATGATTTTAACTTCGGCCTTGTCATATCCACGGTGAACTTCGTCGACTATTCCCGATTCAGCTATCTTGAAGAGTTCCTGCTCACGGGAAGGAAGCGCGCCTGTTTCCCGTAACTCATATGAGGACGCTTTAACCTGGACAGTCTCACTTGAAGCCAATCTCTTTTCCAGGCCTTCCATGCGGGAAAGCCATTTATCGATTGCTATCATGGGCTCGAGATAGGCCATTCTGACGAGGACCGTCTCAAGGTTTATACGTGGATTCTGACTTCTTTTCACATTTTCCTCTTCTGCCATCAATATATCTAATAGACGCTGGATGGTCTCTTGCGAAACGTCTTCCGTCTGCATGCCAAGGCTGGCCATTTCTTCATCTCCCAGATCCAAGAAGTCCTGATCTTTTCCGACAATCTTGGTAAGGAGTAAATTCCTGAAATGACCGATGAGCATCTGATAAAAATATTTCATATCAAGGCCGGCATAGTAACCCTCTTCAATGATTTTTAAGCAAAGGCCGGCATTTCTTTCAAACACTGCTTTGGAAAGCCTGAAAAGAAAACGCCTGTCCGTCAGTCCCAGTATCTCCTCCACATGCTGATCCCGGATTTCGAAGCCTGCATATGATATCATCTGGTCCAGGATGCTCTGCGCGTCTCTGAGGCTCCCATCGCCGGCTTCGGCAACCCATGTCAGGCCTTTCTCGGTTATCCGAACGCCTTCTTTTTCGGAGATTCGCCGCAGGCTGTCTTTGATCTGTTTCAGCGATATCCTTCTGAATTCAAAGCACTGGCATCGTGATAGAATGGTGGCCGGTATCTTTTGGATCTCCGTCGTGGCAAAGACAAAGATAACATGCGCCGGCGGCTCTTCCAGGGTCTTCAAAAGGGCGTTGAATGCCTCTCTGGTCAACATATGCACTTCATCAATTATATAGAGCTTGTAGCGAGATGACAGCGGAGAAAACTTGACATTCTCCCTGAGTTCTCTGATCTCATCAATACCCCTGTTGGATGCACCGTCAATCTCACGGACATCCATGGCTATGCCTTCCGTGATTTCCCGGCAATTGCTGCATTCATTACACGGCGCTTCTGTGGGTCCTTTTTCACAATTGAGGGCTTTGGCGAATATCCTCGCCACTGTGGTCTTCCCCACGCCACGGGGTCCGCTAAAGATGAAGGCATGCGCTATGCGGCCCTGATGAATGGCATTCCTGAGGGTCTTCACCGCATGGTCTTGCCCCACTACTTCGTCAAAGTTTTGAGGTCTGCACTTTCTGGCCAGAACAAGGTATTCCACTCACTGCTCCTCACAAGCGGGATTACGATTAAATCTGAGACCCTCCGACCCGGCTCTCTTGCTCTCAGGGTCAATTCGACTAAGGCCTTTCCCTCGGTGTTGCCTTGGAAAAGGCCAAGTGCCATTATATTAATACCAAGACCCTTCGACGCGTTTCATTCGCTCAGGGTCAATTGAAGCTCTGCGCAGCAAACTGCAGAGAATCTTCGATCCTTAGGGAATCATCATGTTCCCCATTCGCCGCTTATCCCGCAGCAAGCTGCCGGGATTGCGCTCGCTGCCGGATTCGACCAAGGCCTTTCCCCGCGGTGCTGCCTTGGAAAAGGCCAAGTCTTATGGAGATAGCCAGGCTTACCCGCAGCACACGTCGGAAATTGCTACCGCTGCTTCCTTCCGGACCTGGCGGGGTTTACAACCCTTCGTTGCACGGGACCCGGCTATCATATCTCTGGTGCCTGCGGAGGCGATGCAAATATTCTGCATCTAAAGCTTCCGCCAACAAACCTCTCAAAGACTGACTGGCGGAGAGAGGGGGATTCGAACCCCCGGTACACCTTTGTGGGTATACACACGATTTCCAGTCGTGCCCCTTCGGCCTCTCGGGCATCTCTCCATCTACTCAAGAATCAGTTTTCAGAGATCAAGGGTCGGAAAAATCTTCTTAGCCTGTTTCCGACCCCTGATCTCCATGCACGGCTTCTGGCGGAGAGAGGGGGATTCGAACCCCCGTGAGAGCTTTTGGCCCTCAAATCGATTTCGAGTCGATCCCGTTACGACCACTTCGGTATCTCTCCACGCCGCCGGTTATTTCCACAGTATGATTCAGTCTCTTATCCTGAAAGAGCCTGTAAAGGGAAACAACACCGCCGCTCTTGGGATCATCTGCGCCAAATACGACTCTCTGCACCCGGGCCTGCATGATTGCCCCCGCGCACATTATGCATGGTTCCAGTGTCACGTACAGTGTAGTATCAATGAGGCGGTAATTGTCGAGCTTCCTCGCCGCCTCGCGAATGGCAAGGACCTCTGCATGAGCGGAAGGATCATTCAGCGAAATACATCTGTTGCGTGACGCTGATAATAGCTCGCCGCCAAGGGTGATCACCGCGCCTACAGGAACCTCTCCTTCCCGAAAAGCCAAGGAGGCCTGTTCAAGGGCGAGGGTCATAAATTTTTCATCAATGGAATCCATGTACCGCCTGTCGTGACAGGGTCACGCGAGACAACTCCTGCACTTAACAAATTGTTGATTTTTGTACGCTCATTAACGTATTATCCGGACAAGAAAAGGCAGTCCCTCGATGACGTCAAAAAAAATATTGATCATATCCATACTGATATCACTTGCCAGCCACGTGGCCATGCTATGTGTCACCGGCTTTATAGACTTTCGTGGAAAAGCACGCAAGGAAGATGTTTTAATCGTCACCCTGAAAGAGCCTGCGGCAAATAAAGACAAAATCACAGAAGATGAAAAGGCCGACAAGCCCGTTCATCAGATTGAACAACAAGACCGCCGCCGCGTGAAAAGAGAAGAGACCGTAGACCTTGGCAGCATCGACATCAAATATACATCTTACCTTAAAAGGATAAAGAAAAAAATCGAAGACATATGGATATATCCCCAGGCTGCCTTTGAACGGGAGGAAGAAGGAATCGCCGTCGTTAAATTCTCAATAGGCGAAGGCGGGGACATTACATCAAGTCGGATCCTTGAATCATCGGGATACAATTACCTCGACCAGGGAGCTCTCGATGTCGTCAGATCAGCTGCCCCTTATGATCCCTTGCCCCGTGAGTTCAATATTTCACAATTGAACGTTGTGGCAAGATTCCAGTACAAGATCGTCGAATAGGACAATCGCAGTGTCACTGACAGTGATGTCAGACTTCAGAATTTATTTCCATCAAGACGCGGTCCAGCTCGAGAAGCTGATCCCTGATCTCTGTCTGCTCCACCCACGGCTTTGATTCCAGCTGAGACCTTCTTTCCCTGAGCTGTGCAAACCTGGCGCCGATATTTTCAATTATATAATTCCAGTCAATCGAGGGAACCACTTTCTCCGGATACTCCACCCGCTCAAGCACGCGCCCCGGTTCCAGGGTAGTTTCTTCAAGATATTGAGGTATCATCACTTTGAAGCCGAATCGTTCCTTGATCAGGCCTGCAAGCACCTGCTGGGCCCCATATTCCCCATGTATGAGGAAGACCTGCATGTCACGGCTCCGAAAATGTCTCAGCCAGTCGAGAATCTGACTTTGACCGGCATGGGCCGAAAATCCATTTATCGTAAAGACCTTGGCCTTTACGGCAATATCCTCGTTAAAGAGACGAATCTTCTTTGCGCCATCCACGATCTTACGACCCGTCGTTCCCTGGGCCTGAAAACCGACAAACACAATACTGGCGCCTTCCCGCCATATGTTGTGCCGCAGATGGTGTTTTATCCTCCCCGCATCAGCCATGCCGCTGGCGGATATGACAATCGCCGGTCCTGAGATGTTGTTGATAGCCATAGACTCCTCCGTAGTGGGAGTAAAATGGAACTGCGGCAGATTTAAGGGATCCTCCCCTTTCTTTATCAATGCCCTGGTCTCATCATCCAAGTAAGCCGTGTGGCGGCGGAAGATCTCCGTAGCCTGGATGGCCAAAGGACTATCCAGATAGACGGGCATATCCCGGGGAAGCCTTCCATCCTTGGACAAAAGATACAGGCAATACATCATTTCCTGGGTTCTCTCCACAGCGAAGGCAGGGATAATCACCTTCTCTCTGTTGCCGTAACTATAGGCTATGGCCTCTGCCAGTTCGTTCAGGCTGTCATCCTCGTTTTTATGATTGCGGTCGCCGTACGTTGACTCCAGGAAGAGGAAATCGGCAGTATCGATAACACTCGGATCTTCCATGAGCAACTGCGCAGGACGACCTATATCGCCGGAAAAGACCAGCTTGACAGTCGTGCCATTTTCTTCAAGTACAAGTTCGATGAGCGATGCGCCCAAGATGTGGCCTGCATCTTTGAAAGTTACTTTGAGACCGCTGAAAGGTTCGAAAACTTCGCCATACGAAACGACATTGAACATCGGAAACACCGTCTCCGCATCCTTCTGTGTATATAAAGGCTTGATTCTTTCTTCTCCGGAGCGGAGATGCTTCTTGCTTTTCCACTGCGCTTCCATCTCCTGGATATGAGCGCTGTCGAGAAGGAGTATCTTCAGCAAATCCCTCGTTGGCGGCGTTGTATAGATCTTTCCGCTAAACCCCTTCTTAACAATCCGCGGCAGAAGACCGGAATGGTCTATGTGGGCATGTGTGATGAGAAAAAATTCTATGCCGGCAGGTTGATAAATATCAACATCCCAATTTCTCTTCTCAATTTCCGCATTCCCCTGATGCATCCCGCAGTCAACAGCGAATCTATGGCCATGCGTTTCAATAATGTAGCAGGAACCGGTTACCGTTCTTGCCGCTCCCATGAATTTTATTTTCATAATCATGATCCCTCAAAAAATTTCCCACGATTTTCACAGTCGATGGACGGTCATAAAAGCCTTTCTCCAGCGCGTGCATTCCGTGTATTGGATCCATATTCGCCACCGCACTTCCCATGCCCAGGAAATCCTCAGGCAGCGTATCCCTCGATGCGCATATGGCTTGCTATATTAGAATCAGTCCCGTCCACGTCACTTTGTTCTTAATAGGAAAGGTCAGGGGCAATCCTGCCTTTTCCGCAGTAGCTATAACATTGATTCCCATAGCCTCCATCGAAGGCCTGGCCTGGAAGGGAAACCGGCATGATGTGCCGCCCTGTGCCGCTACACATTCGTCGCACAGCCTGCAGCAGCCTCCGATAAACCCGGCGGCAAAACGAAAACCGGCGGTGAATGCCTCTCTCTCACCCAAATTAACCAACTCGTGAAGTTTTCTGGCAGGAATAAATATCTCTTCTGTGGGGGCGTTCGCGTGTGTTTCGTGGAGAAGGGCGGAAACCTGGATGAGGATGGCTTGCTTATAGTTTTTAAGAGCTTCGCGAAATTCCGTCACAGACGGTACATAAGGGGGACACATGAGGTTCTTGTTGTACGTGTCACATACGGGAACCCGGCACTTCAGGCGCACCCTTTCGTCAACGACGATATCAGCAGTATTTGTTAGTACCACAGCCGAAGCCCCTCGCTCTTTGAGAAGCGAGATGATGTCATTGAGAACTTTCTTATGTTTCTGCATTGTTATCTAGCCCTGGGTGACGTCGACGACATAGCTGGCATTGGTTAGTCTCTGACTTGCTTTATCCGTAACGACAAATGTATCTTCAACGCCGACAACCCCCTCCCCCGGAAAGTTAAACTTCGGTTCGATCGCGATGACCATCCCGGGAGCGAGAACCGCTTTTCCTCCCTTCGCAATCACCGGGTATTCGTCCAACTCCAAACCTACTCCATGTCCGCAGAATCTCAAGCGTCGATTCCCATAACCGAGGAAATGTTCGTCCAGGTGCTGGGATTCTGCCATGCGCTGTGCTTCTGAAAACAGCTCGCCAACTGCGACACCGGGTTGGATCATTTTTCCTAATCTATAGTGGATCTCCAAGGACACCTTGTAGGCATCATCCAATTTATTGGGGAGCGGCCCGAGGCTCAGTGTGCGCGTTTGGTCGACGCAGTATCCATACATAACTGCCCCGAGATCAAAAATGACGGGCTCCTGCCTCCTGATAGTCCTCCATCCCGAACCTTGCGGGAAGGCATTGTAGAGCCCATGTCCCCCGGTCGTGCTTTCTACGAAGTTCAGATCGGCCGCGTCAGGTCCGGATATTAAATGACCCCAATAAACCTCCTGATTGAACGCCCTCGCACGGACGTAACCCTGATGACCGCGTGTTCTGGCCGCCGCCTCAATCGCGGCAGCAAGCTCTGTATCAGTCAGACCTTCCTTAAGATTGTTCCGGCAAGTGGCGACCATGAAGTCTGAAAGGCGCGCCACCTCTTTCATGAGCCCTGTCTCGTAGTCAGATTTCACGGCCCTGACGGCTTGAATGGAAGGCCAGACGTCAATAATCTCTCCCGGCTTCATAATATCCAGATACCGAAGATAAAGGCTGACCGGCAATACATCAAGCTCCATCCCGAGCCTTTTTATTTGCGAATAGCCATGGTGAGCCAGCAGTCCCGGCAATTCTCTGAGGCTTCCCATAGGTATGATGATATCAAGCTCGGACTCATCCTTGATTCGGCCGGCGTTCCTGCGCACAAAAAAAAGAGGCTCTCCGGAAGGCGGTATAAACAGATACCCCTGAGGCACGGTTCCTGTGAAATAGAAAAGGTCCGCATTTTGAACAATCAATGCGCCGTCTATTTCTCCTGATTCCATGCGTCTCTGCAGCGCTCTGATACGCCTGTTTAGCTCTTCCTTCGGGGTCTTCTTCATCAGCCTCCCTCTCCGAGTTCCCTGCAATTCCGTCTTCCCAAGCTAGTATTCTATACCGGCCCTTTCCTTCAATCCCGTCGCGTAATGATGCTTAACTTCATTCACCTCGCTCACCGTATCGGCAATCTCGATAATTTCCGGAGGAGCATATCTTCCTGTCATGACCACGTCCACATTCGCCGCCCTCCCTCTTATCATTTCGACAACGTCCTTTACGGAGACCAGTCCAAAGTCGAGGGCAACATTTATCTCATCCAGGATAACCATATTATATTCGCCGGAAGACAGGGATTTTCTGGCAAGGTTTAATCCCTGTTGCGCTAAATCGATATCAACAGGGGCCGGGTTTCCTCTCATCACAAAACTGTCGAGACCGCATGGGCAAATGGTTATTGCGGGAAGAAATTTCTCGCAAGCTATCACCTCACCATATTTCTTTCCCTTCATGAATTGAATTACCAACACCGTGAGCCCGTGCCCCACTGCCCGCAGCGCCTGCCCCATGGCGGCCGTTGTCTTTCCCTTGCCGTTTCCCGTATAGACGAAAACCAACCCTCTATTATATTTCGCCAGTGTTTCCTCCAGTAAGCCGGACATCTTAATTTTCCTCCTGCCTTGTGACCTATGTCTATGACTGAATTCGGTAGCGAGCGAATGCCTAACTATTGTTCCTTAAGAATCGAAGATTCTCCGCAGCTTGCTGCGCAGAGCTTCAATGGTTTTTCGCTAAATTATGTTTTAAGAAGAATCCTTATTTGATATAACATATTAAAGATGGCCGGATAAGTAACATATTCAGAAGATTCTGACAATTCATTTAAAGGACAAAGACAAACGCACATTGAGCAAATACAGCTCTCAAGAGAACGGTTTACCACATGAACGTCGCGCAAGAAAACTACAACGAGAAGTTATCGATGAACCCCATCGTGGAGGCGAAAAATCTGACCAAGATATTTGGTGACCTCACAGCCGTCGATAATATTTCTTTCCAGGTATATCCGGGAGAATGTTTCGGGATGCTGGGACCCAATGGCGCCGGAAAAACTTCAACCATCCGAATGATCTACGGCCTTTCGCCGATGACGAGCGGCACCCTCGAAGTCTTCGGCCTTGATGTCACAAAAAACACGCGTGCCATAAAGTCCAGACTCGGCGTGTGTCACCAGGAGAATAATTTAGATCCCGACCTTACGGTAAAACAGAATTTAGAGGTTTTTTCCCGATATTTCAATATGTCCCCCGCGGCAGCGCAGGTGCAGGCCGAGAGCCTTCTTCGATTTATGGCCCTTGAGCACCGCAAAGACGCCAGGGTTACGGAACTGTCGGGAGGCATGATGCGCCGCCTAGTTCTGGCCAGGGCACTACTGAATACGCCGGAGCTCTTAATTCTGGATGAACCGACTACGGGCCTGGACCCGCAGTCCCGCCATCAGGTGTGGGAGCGTTTAGGTGAGCTCAAGGCAAAAGGGCTTACCATTTTGCTTTCCACCCATAATATGGACGAAGCGTCCCGGCTTTGTGATCGCCTAATTATCATGGATCACGGAGGCATACTGGTAAAGGGAAAACCTCTTGAACTTATCAGGCAATATGTAGGCCACGACATCATAGAGGTGCTTGAGCCGAACCAATCGCTGCGGGCATTCGTCCAATCCAGGAATATGGAACATGAGGATCTGGGCCACCGGTTGATCATAAATACCGGCGACGGAAATGCCCTGTTTCGTGAGATCAGCAACGAATATTGCAAGGAAGGCTGCGTCATGCGCATGGCAACCCTCGAAGACGTCTTCCTAAAACTAACAGGCAGGGAGTTAAGGGAATGAGGAAAATCTTACCGCTCCATCTATCCATGCGCTTCTTGCGGGTATGGGAGAGAAATCTGCTCGTTTACCGGCAGAACTGGAAGATCAGTTTCGTTCCCCCCTTGCTCGAACCTTTCTTCTATCTGGTTGCCTTCGGAGTGGGCTTGAGCGCCCTCGTGGGAAATGTTAATTACCAGGGCTCAGAAATATCGTACATGCTTTTCATTGCACCGGCCCTGCTTGCCATCAATATCATGAATAACGCCTTCTTTGAAAACACCTATGCCTCCTTCGTGCGCATGTATTATCAAAAAACATTTGACGCCATGATGGCGACGCCGCTTACGCTTGAAGAAATTATCACCGGGGAAATCGTCTGGGGAGCCACCAAATCGGTTATTGCCACGTCAATTATGCTCGCGGTTATCAGTTTATTTGGCCTCATCCGTTACCCTGAAGGCCTCTTGATTATCCCGTTGGCTCTTATCGGGGGCATTGCCTTTGGTTCAATCGGCATGATCTTTACGGCGATGGTAGCTAACATAGAGCTCTTCAACCTGCCCGTATTTCTATTCATCACCCCCATGTTTCTCTTCAGCGGGACTTTTTTCCCCGTCGAGAACCTGCCCGGCTGGGCTCAATACATCGCCATGCTCCTGCCATTGACGCATATGGTAAATCTTACGAGGTCGCTGAGTTTGGGCATAGTCGACATGTCGTTGCTGCCGGGGTTCTGCTATTTTGTG
The DNA here is from genome assembly GCA_049512055.1 of Syntrophales bacterium. Classification (GTDB taxonomy): domain Bacteria; phylum Desulfobacterota; class Syntrophia; order Syntrophales; family UBA2185; genus Fen-1135. The sequence goes on from JBEKXK010000142.1 coordinate 16,364, forward strand.
ATCTCCTGCATCGTTTTTTTTCCGCTGGCAATCCACAAAATGCACCGACGCTTGATCAAATAATATTCCGGAATAGGATTTCAAGAAGATAGAGACATGCGGCCGCATGTCTCTATCTTTAGGGGAGGCTTAGTGTGCAGACTCGATATACTCCACTGTCTTTTCCGCAAGTGTCTTCATCACGTATTCAAATTTGTCTGCGTCTCTGTCGAGCAATGTCATCCTGAAACCAGGTACGGAGGTAAAGAAAGAAGTGAGCGGAACGACGCAAATCCCCGTGGAACCTAAGAGGTAATAAACAAAACGTTTGTCATACTCTATTCTTTCAGACGTGAGTTTTTCAACATATTGCCTGATCTCCGGTTGTTTGATAGGTAGCTTCTGCCGGTCATTAAGCGACGCCTCGTTAAAAACCACCGACATATAGAAGGCGCCGTTGCTCCGGTTCACGATGAGATAGGGGACGTCCTTGAGACTATTGTAGGCTATGTTGGAGAGTCTTTCGTAGTGCCGGACACGAGAGTCCAGGTATTTCTTATACTCCGGATGGGTCATGATTTTGGGGATCGCCATCTGCGGAAGTGTGGTCGAACAAACCTCGGACATCTTCTGATTCACTATCGTGCTAAAGTACCTCTCGAATTTCTCGTCCTTATGTACATTGTATACCTCCATCCAGCCGCACCGCGAACCGGGCCAGGGGAATTCCTTGGAGATGCCCTTCATGCT
>JBEKXK010000143.1:0-7775 GCA_049512055.1 Syntrophales bacterium
TTCCCATGACCTTCTTCGTATAGAATGGCTCGAATATCTTCTTGATGTCAGAAGCCGAGATACCCCTGCCGTTGTCCGATACCGTCAGAACTACATAATCCCCTTCCCGTACATCATCATAGCCACGTATGGGTTTGTCGATATAGCAGTTCCTTGTCCTAATTATCACTTCTCCCTCGTCGGATATGGCCTCCGACGCATTGGAGACTAGATTCATGATGGTCTTTCCCAGATGCACTGGAGAACCCTTAATGTTCGACAGATTCTCTTCGAGATCGCTCTTAAATGTCACATACGGATGATAAGAGTTCAATTTGTCAAACTCTGGAGCCTCAAAGTAATCCGTAATCACTCGGTTGAGATTGACGACATCGGAAACGGCAACCCCCCTCCGACCCAATGTCAAAAGGTCCTGGATGATTGTGGCACCTCTCTCACTGGATTGCAGAATGCCGGAAGCGTAATTTCTTAAGGGATTTCCTTCCGGAATTCTTTCCAAAAGCAATTCCGAATAACCGACAAGAACACCCAGAACATTATTGAGATCATGAGCGACACCACCTGCGAGGGTCCCCAGGGCCTCCATTTTTTCGGCGCGGTTCAAACGCTGCTCCAGTTGCAGATATTCTGCCTCTGCCCGTTTGCGCTCTGTGATGTCTTTCGAGACAACTGTTACGGCAGTCGTTTTCCCACCCGGGCCTCTTACAGGTGTAAATGTCCGGAGGAAATATGTATTATCACTTTGACTCCTGTGCTCGCCTAACAAAAAGTCACCCGTCTCGAATACTTTCTGAACACTCTTCGTGAATGCTATCGTGTCTGCCTCCGAATGGAGGTCCGCATAGCTTCGGGAAATAACCTCTTCTTGTGAAAGCCTGAGCCGCTGCAGATGTTTTTCATTGACAAACAGATATCTACAGTCACGGTCGATAAGGTACATTGAATCTTCGGTCGAGGCGAGCGAGCGATATTTCTCCTCCGACTCGCGCAGCGCCTCATCCGCCCGCTTGCGCTCCGTTATATCACGGGCAAGACAGCGAAATCCTATAGGCTGGCCGTCATGATCTCGCATCAGAGAGGCAGACATCTCGAGGGTTATGATGACACCGTCCTTTGTTAGAATCTCGAAATCAACGACCTTCGCTGATTTTCCTGTTCCATATATGTCATGGAAAATCTCAAACATCCGGTTTGCCGCTTCCGGGTTGCTGTAGCGCTGGTAATTCATGCCTAAGAGTTCTTCCGGAAGGTATTTTAGCGTTCGCTGGGCTGCATGGTTGAAAAAAATCATATTCCCGGAAAGATCAAGCTCAAAATAGGCTTCTTCCATACTCTCCAGGATCGTCCTATATTTTTTCTCGCTCTCCCTGACTGTCTCTTCCGCCTGTTTGCGATCCGTTACGTCACGGGTGATACCACGATAGCTCAGAAGGTTTCCTTTCCCGTCAAATATAGGCACACCGTTTGTCTCAAGCACCACTCTCCGCCCATCTTTGCATAGATTTATATGCTCTAACCTCGCAAAAGGCTCACGTGACTTTATGATAACTTCTGTTAATTTCGCTAACGTTTGCGCCTCATTCGTGGGCATAAAATCGAATGGTTTCTTTCCTATTACGTCATCCGGTTCGTATCCCAGCAGTGCCCTGACTTTGGGGCTTGCATAGGTAAAGACTGCGTTCTCGTCGACCTCCCAGACCCAGTCGCTGGTTGTTTCTACGAGGGACCGGAAGCGCTCCTCGCTTGCTCTGAGGGCAGCCTCCGTTTTCTTTCTTTCACTGATTTCCCTCTGCAGCGCCAGATTTGTTTTCCTCAGCTCCACTGTGCGTTCCGCAACCATTTGCTGGAGTTTGGCTGTCATATATTGACTTTGGTCTTCGATATTCTTACGATCCGTGATATCGCGACCAACGCCGATGATTCCCAGGAGCTTCCCGTCCAGCCTATAATAAGGAGTCCTGCAGGTTTCTATCAATACGCGTCTCCCATCGGGGTATGAAATCCACTCTTCATCATACCGAGGCTTTTCATGGGTCAACGTCATCCGGTCGTTTTGATGATATAGCTCAGCTTCCACGAGCGGAAAAATATCAAAGTCTGTCTTGCCAATTATTTCATCCTTCGCGCGCCCCAGACGCCGCGCAAATGCCGTATTACAATCGAGATATTTTTCCTCAGTATCTTTGCAAAATATAATGTCCAGGATGGAATCTATTAAGCAGTTGAGAAAATCTTCTGGCAGTATAGGTTCTGACAGTGTGTCCCCACGTAATTCTCGTACGCTATTTGTTTCGTCCCGGGTGGTTATGGTTCTTGCCTCTAACATTGAAATCGCCCTTCGATTTACCCCGAATTTTCTCTTTCTTCACACAGTTCAAGGGTTCAATTGGCATCAAAGCAAAAAACATACCTCTTGCAGGCAAGAAGGAACTCCCACATTGTTCCAACGTCTCGATTGAATGTGGAGAGGTGAAGATTACCAATTATATGGCGCAGCGAGACGAATTTGCGGAGGGTGAATAAGATATTGTTCAACTGATGAAACATATTGATTTGGCAGACAAAAACACCAATATAGTATGATTTCAATCATGATTGTTATTTACGGGTTCTCGCAGCGAACCAGACATTCCGTCTCAGTACTGGGCGCGATCATTGGCATGCCTGCAGGAAGCTAGGGTCATGGCAACATTAGAGAACATCTCCCACATCTCAAAACGATGCGGCATTTTTTTCTATATCGTCTTTTACAAACGGGCCTTGTTTTCCACCTTCCGTTCCGCCGGAAACCACACAGTCCGGAAGGGTTATTTGAGAGTGAAATGGATGAAGCAATCCAGTCATAAACCCGGTGATGCGAATCGTACTTCCTCCCTTGCACGCGCTCATGGCTCTATCGAATTCCCTTGACAGTTTTTCGAGCTTGATGTTAGCTAAAAATCGATATGTGAAAAGATGGTCAAAATAGTAAGGGCAGGTTCTTGATGAGGGCTTTTGTCATCGCTGTGCTCGCGGCATCCCTTTGCATCAATGCTTGTGCGACAGTGCGCCAAAATGCAATCCCCCCGCCGCCACCCTCCGCTAAGCTGCGGGTTTTTCTGCAGGCCGTTTCCGAGGACCCGACAAGAAGCTACTTTAAATATGCCACTACCTGCTGTGTTCTTTGTGTTATTAAATTTTCACACTTATGACTTCTTTACAATTGGCGAAAACCTTATTTTGTCTAAGATTAAGCCTGAAGCTGGTAAGGAAACCCCTCAGAAAAGATAAACTGAGTGCAGATTTCGCCGTCGCGCTGCCGGGAAATCTTGCGCATCTGCGTGAAGCCAGAGTGAGCAAGATTTATCTCTGCTTACAAGTGGGGAATACCGTTTTCTGTTAGGAGGGGATGGCAGGACTCAATTTACACATTTTGACTTTATCAGTAGTCACAATTATGAATCGTCCTGTTGAACAATAGTTGAACCATGCATACATCGCCGATAAAATTAACATGATATTCGGTATTTCCACTAAGCCATTGATTATACTAGCTATTAATCATTGCTCCAAATTTCGTCGTTAGTTAAGAATCAATTTTTTCAAATACTTAGTGAATTCATTAACAGGCGTGTCAACAAGTCTATCCACATCCGAGATCACATCTCCATCCATAGAAGATGATTGCATAATCCAGAAGATCAGCACATGCATGATGCGCTGCGTGGAAGGGCAAGGGAAATCCGGGGAACTTGACGCCGAAAACTACTCATCTTGATTTATGGGAATGATCAATCTATGAATCTCAAAGATTGACTGTTCCAGTAATTGGCAGATTGGTTAGGTCGACTGCCTTCCCCGAGTCTGCAGCACTGGAAAATCAGCGCCACAAGTCAAAAAAACGTTGCACTGCAAAGATCGTCTGTTAACCGGCTGTCATCGATGAAGCGGCGCGAAGCAGCATGGACCGCAACTTTCGGTGAGTTCAATTTCTTTCATTGATTGGACGACCCTTCAGTCTCAGGAGCTTGTTCCACCACCGGGGTTTGCAGTTCCCTGATTGGGGCTTTGCTCCGCATTCGGTCTCCATTGAACTCTCCGATGGGTCTCGTAAAGGTATAGTTGAAGGGCTCGACAACAAGTGCCCTTGCCGTAGGACCGATACTCTGGCTCGGGATGGAAAAAGGTAATGAGACGATGAAAACTGCCGTAATTCCTTGCGATCCCCAATTCCAAGTATTTCTGTGATGTCCATTACCCGCGGAAAACATGTCCTTCTATTGCTATTGGGGATGCAGCTTATCTCGTAAATTATTTTATCAGAAGCACGGGCAATTGGCAATACCGATAACCCTGCCTCACGCGGTCGAAATTCCTTAATCATGTTTGGCAAAAGGATTAGAAGAACAGATCCACGATGAATAGGGACGCGCCCAAAGCAAAAATAGAGGCGTTCCTCCGTGAACATATCCTGACCGGGCAAAGAAGTCGGCATGATTTTTTATGTTGCAGTTTAGTTCACCACTGCCTATATTGTTTTTGTTATGTCTATGTGGAGATTAGATATCCGCTAAAGTCTGCATCAAAAACTATCCGGGAAAATGACATAAGCAATGTGTTCCTGAGTGCAAATGCGAAATGGCGACACCAACCGATTCGCACAATAATCTGACCGCGAAGTCAGCACATCAACCGATGGATACGGCTCTCGTTGTTGAAGGCGGCGCGCTCCGTGGGGTCTTCTCCACAGGGATCCTGGATGGCTTTCTAGAGGCACGATTCAATCCTTTTGATTTCTATATGGGTGTTTCCTCGGGAGCGTCCAATCTTGCAGCCTATCTTGCCGAAATGATCGGTCGCAACAAGAGAATATATAACGACTATTCGTTGCGGCCGGAGTTCATCGATATGGCCAGGCTCCTCCGTGGCGGCCATCTGATGGATCTCGACTGGCTCTGGGATACTACCATTCGGGAAATCCGGCTCGATTTGCAGAGGATTTATGCAAAAGGGAAGCCTTTCATAGTGGTCCTCACAGATGTTCAAACCGGCGAGGCAGCATATAAAGAGACCAGCGCCCAGGACCTTGAGCATGTTCTTATGGCTTCCAGCGCCATGCCTCTTTTCTACCGGTCTTACCCGATTGTCGATGACCGTCCAATGACGGATGGCGGGGTAGCGGATGCCCTTCCTGTAAGTAAGGCCATCGGTCTCGGGGCCCGCCGGATTATGGTAATTCGTTCCCGGCATCGAGACTACCTGAAACGCAGTGATCCGTTTGATTGCCTTATACGCTGGCGCATGCGGCGTTACCCATTGCTGCAAAAGGCCATGACCAAACGTGTTTGGCGCTACAATGAATCGGTGAAGCTGATTCGCAAGCCGCCGGAAGGCGTGACTATCGTCGAAATCTGTCCGCCCGAAAACTTCCGCGTATCGCGGCTCAGCCAAAATCTTGCCATCCTGGAGGAAGGCTATAATCAAGGCCGCGCCCTGGCGGCACATGCAATCGCACGCTGGGAAAGGTCGTAGCTCCGTATCTTCACGTCAATTGCGAATATCCGGCATATCAGGTTTAGGAATTTCCAAAAGAAGCAAATCAGCAACAAAGGCGGGTGTCAAAAATTTTGAGCGGCGCCGACATGGGTTCCAGAGTTCTATTGATGTTTGGCCAGTGGATGGATAGTCAAGGCCAGAAAAAACACGAAAAGCGAAAGTCCTGCTGATATGGCATAGGCAATGTAATAATTTCCGGTCATGTCGACAGCAGAGCCCGCCAGTATGGGACCAAGAATACCCGCGAATCCCCACGCAAGAAATATGAGACCATAATTGACCCCGAAATTTCTCATGCCAAAAAAATCCGCAGTCGCAAGCGGAAAGAGCGCAAAGAAAGAGCCGTAACAAAGTCCTGTCATCATTGTACCCAGAACCAGTAATTCGGGAGTGATATAGCTCGCAAAAAACAGCAGATTAACCGCCTGCATGGCGAAAACCAGCAACATAACATTGCGGCGTCCGTATTTGTCGGAAAAGAAGCCTGCCATGAATCTTCCGCCGGTATTGAATATGGCAAACATGATGACGAGATAAAACCCATTTTCCCAATTGGCCTGTGTCTTAGCTATCGTCGCAATATGCCCTATGATCATTAATCCCGCCGATGCAACGAATAAATACATAAACCATAACTTATAAAACAGTTTCGTCCTTATCATCTCGGGCCAGTTAATGTCACAGGAAACTTGTCCCGTAATATTTCCCGGCACGGCAATGCCGCCGATCCTTGATAATGGCCTATAATTCGCAGGAGGATTAGAAAGTAAATTGGCAGAAAAAATCATGACGACGAAAGCCCCTGTGCCTAAGACTAGAAATGTCCTGGAAATACCCCAATTGCCCAGCAACCAGTTGGCAATGGGCGAAATATAAACAGAAGCCAATCCTATGCCGCTGACCACAATCCCCGTGACGAGGCCTTTTCTTTCCGGTGGGAACCACTTTATGCTGGCCGGTATAGTTGAGGCGTAACATAGACCATTGCCGATACCGGCTATCCCGTAAGTAAGCACCATAGAGATGGGCGTGTGCGCGAAACTGCAAGATATCAAGCCTGTCCCCAGCATTACAGCACCGAGGGTGGCGATCAGGCGTGGACCCAACTTGTCCTGCATCCTGCCCGCAAAAACCACCGCCAAAGCAAAGACGACCGTATAAATCGTCAAAGGAAAAGATGCCTCCACATTGCTCCATTGCCAATCCGTAACCAATGCCTTTTTGATTAGGCTCCAGGAATAGGTGACGCCCATGGTCATGTTTATTGCAGTCGCGGCTCCCAAAACAATCCAGGGGCGAAACCTTCCTATTTTGCATTCATGCTGCATTTATAATATAACCTTGAACATCTTTGCATTTCTTTAGGCAGATTTTCGATAATCCTTCTTAGACCATTGACTTACGGAAGAAGATCTACCACGTTTTCATTTTGAGTTCTGCGGTTTTTTATTTATCGGTCAAAATAATGAATCGCGCAGAATCGTAATAGCGAGGCCACGGCAAAAGGTGGCAGGTAAGCCACGGAGCTATTCCCGGGGTGCGGCCTACATTATGTAGCTTCTTTTAAATATCTTCGAATATTTTGATATGCTATGAATTAATGCAGTGTCCGCGGAGATTCTCCGATTATACCGGAAAGCATCCGCCGGATTGTTAATTTGCGTCGCATGGAAATGGACGGAAGAAAGTAGACTCGTTTCTCCATGGAAGTTACTTTTTATGGAGCCCATATGTTTTACAGTATAGCAGCCGATTTAGTGATCTTCGTCCATTTCCTGTGGATTGCCTTTGTCATCCTGGGATTTCCCATATTCCTGTATCTGAATTTTTCCAGATGGAGGGTGTTTCATTTGCTCGCCTTGCTCGCCATGGTCGTCATGCAATTGACCAGAACCATCTGTCCCCTGACCTACCTGGAAGCTTATCTCAAAGCTAAAGGTGTATCGCGTGGGGTCTATCCCGGCCAATTCACCATAGATACAATTGAAAAACTGATCTATGTTGAAGACCTGACCCTTGAGAAGATTACCTACGCGACAATCGTATTTCTTGCTTTGGTATTGCTCTCATTTTGGTTGAAGCCCGTAACTTTTAAGAGGCAATCCGGGGGTTAGACATTGCCTATTGCCTCATAAATAAATGTTACCGAAGGATAGAAGTGGTTAAGGAACGTTGACTCATAATATATGTTACTCAGAGGGATAGGATTTTTTTAAGTTTTGTTTCCATGGTTTTTCTTA
>JBEKXK010000144.1:0-9539 GCA_049512055.1 Syntrophales bacterium
ATTTACCCTGTACCGGGCATGGGGGGCTACGCTGGAGCGGGCCATCATAAATTTTATGCTTGACCTGCATACGTCAGAGCACGGCTACACAGAGGTCTTGACGCCCTTCATGGTAAACAGCGAGAGCATGAAGGGAACAGGACAGCTCCCGAAATTTGCCGAAGACCTTTTCAAGATTGAGAAATTTGACTATTATCTCATTCCCACGGCGGAAGTGCCGGTAACCAACATCCACCGCGATGAGATTCTGGATGAGCGAGATCTGCCGACCTTGTATGTGGCATATTCGCCGTGTTTTCGCTCCGAGGCCGGTTCATACGGAAAGGATACGCGGGGACTCATCAGGCAACACCAGTTCAACAAAGTGGAAATGGTCAAGTTTACCACACCGGAAACATCCTACGATGAGCTGGAAAAGCTGACCCTTAATGCTGAAGAAGTCCTAAAAAGGCTGAACATTCATTTCCGGACAGTAAGCCTGTGCACGGGTGATTTGGGGTTTTCTTCCGCCAAGACCTATGATATCGAGGTTTGGCTTCCGGGTCAGGATTCGTACAGGGAGATATCTTCCTGCAGTAACTTTGAGGATTTTCAGTCCCGCAGGGCGTCCATACGATTCAGACGAGAAAGCAGTGGCAAGGTGGAGCTTGTTCATACCCTGAACGGTTCCGGGCTCGCTGTCGGGAGAACCGTAGTGGCTGTTCTGGAAAATTTCCAGCAGGCCGATGGCAGCGTTATTGTTCCCGATGCGCTCAGGCCTTACATGAAAGGAATTGACAGGATTCCCGCTCGGGTCTAATATAAAATTCGGCTCTGAAATCAATATCATCACGGAGGGGTGGCCGAGTGGTCGATGGCGGCGGTCTTGAAAACCGTTAACCGAAAGGTTCACAGGTTCGAATCCTGTTCCCTCCGCCAGATCAGAAATAGAATCCCTGCCCTATTCAGAAATTGGGTTCACGGGATGCATAAGAGTATAATAGATCGGTTGCCAATGGAGAGATGCCAGAGAGGCCGAATGGGTTCGCCTGCTAAGCGAATGTATGCCCTTAAAAGGTGTACCGGGGGTTCGAATCCCCCTCTCTCCGCCATGATTTTATGGAGCGCCCATAGCTCAGCTGGATAGAGCGTTGGACTACGAATCCAAAGGCCCCAGGTTCGACTCCTGGTGGGCGCGCCAGTTTATGTGAGACCATGGATTTTTCCGCAGCCCTTTCCAAATCTCTTTTCGGGAGAATTAGCCAACGCGTATGGTTGCCCCAAAATCTGAAGAACACCGGCCATGGGGTTATTTCTGCGTCCTTGCCGATGAGCCGGACCATAAAGTGAAACGGATTGTCGTATTCCCGAAGCAGCGTTTGAGTCTCCAGAGGCACCGTCACAGAAGGGAACACTGGTATATAGTCCGTGGGACCGCCATCATGACCATCGGCAAAGACCAAATCCAACTGAAGCGCGGCCAAGCTGTGGATATTCCCCAGGGTGCATGGCATAGGATCATGAACACGGGGGAGGAGAATGTTGTCGTCATTGAAGTGCAAGGCGGAGATTACTTCGGAGAGGACGACATCGAACGGGCAGAAGACGACTACGGCCGGGTTTGACGGTTTCAGCATCAAACCCGAGGTGTAACCCAAACATTACACGGGGCGAATTACTATATGGTCAAAATTGTTGACTATATATGCCGCCGTCCCGGAAATGCCCGTTGATTTGGCAAGAGATGTGCCATAATTTTTTAAGGAATACTTGGCAGATTTATCTTGACAAGGAAAAAAAAGGGAGTATGTTTCGTGCCTAAAGAAATGGGTTTAACACCCAGCGTCTGAAAAATTTTGAAAGGAGGTACTACGTTGATGAAGAAGGTGTTTGCTTTCATGCTTTCGGTGCTGATGTTAATAGCTCGGTGCTGATGTTAATAGCTTTCACGCTTGTACTAGTTGGCTGTCCGTCCGCACCAGAAAAGAAACCGGCAGAGCCCGCGAAGAAAGAAGCAGCAGCGCCAGCACCCGGGGCACCGGCACCAGCGCCCGCACCTGGGGCACCAGCTCCTGCGCCCGCACCTGGAGCACCAGCTCCTGCAGCGCCTGCACAGAAGTAATATTCCTACTAAGATCTGACAAGAAAAAACAACCGAGCATCTCAACGGTGCCCGGTTTGTTTTTTTTTAAGGTAGGAATCAGTTTTTGCAGGCTGCGCTTTGCATATTTTGCCAGAGACTTCCCGGATAAATTATCCTCCATTCTTGATCGGCAGAGGGAGCAGAGTGGATTATGGACCCTGCCGCGTTGAAATGAACAATCTGCAGGAACCTGATCCTGTTTCCTCTGCACTCAATCTCATTTAGTATCTCGGTATACTTCAATCCTTTTGAGGATTTCTTTAACTTTTTTAACTCTCCTTTTACTTCCTGACGATATTTACTTTTTTCAGACGGAGCAATCATAGACCATACCCGTACAATATCAGGGGAAGGATATGAGACGCTTTTCTTTTCTATATAGAGAGCGTCTCTATACTTCGTAAAACCCACAAAAATCCATTGCTCTTTTCCTGCCTGTGCATAAACGGGAGTCGCTCCTAGGAGAGATGTTCCAATAAAGAGAAAAATTAAAAATGATAACGGAGTTAGTTTCATTGAATAAATCCCTCCTTTATTTGCTTGCCACACTTCTCGTAATACTCTATTTTGTCCCCACAATAAATAGTATATTTAACTTGCACAGCATTGGATGCAAAGAAATGGAACTGAATTACACGGTAGTGAGGAGCAAGAAAAGAAAAAAGACGATTTCATTGCACGTGAAAGCAAACGGAACTGCAGTCGTCTATGCTCCGCATCGGACCCCGATTCCGGAAATAGATAAATTCATGAGGGAGAAAGAGAGTTGGCTATGGAGAAAGATCGGGGAGAATGTGGAAAGGCAAAAAGAAATCAAGGCAAAGAAATATGTGAAAGGTGAAATTTTCTTTTTCCTGGGGGAACCCTATCCGTTGAAGATCGAAGCGGCCGCTCTTGGATTTGATAAACTGGCTTTTTTCTGCGGCCAATTTATCCTTGCCAGTGATAAGGTTTCGCAGGGAAGGGCGCTATTCGTCGACTGGTACAGGAAAAGCGCACAGGAATATATCGGGGAAAGAGTCGATCATTACAGCCAGTCTCTAGAACTCATTCCCAGAGGCATCAGGATAAGCAATGCGCGCTGCCGTTGGGGTTCATGTTCGAAGGACAATCATCTGTATTTCAGCTGGCGGCTCATAATGGCGCCTTGTCCAGTCATTGACTACTTGGTTGTGCATGAGTTAGCACACGTGCGAGAAAAGAATCATTCGGAGCGTTTCTGGGGTCTTGTAGGGAAAACTATAGCCGATTACAAGAAGCAGAGAATCTGGTTAAAGAATAACGGACATATATTGGATATCTAGAAGTGGTGGAATGTATGAGTGCACGAGCTTCTGCCTTGTATATATATTGTCTGCCGATAGTGGAACATCGGGGAGAAGCTTCATTTTTGTGTATTTTCCGGCATAATTTTGGTATAAGCGGGCACGTCAAATTTTGGTTTATGAAAGAGGCACATGGGCACTGAGTTGACACCCGTAGCATCGATGGGTATAGGCGAAGGCTAAATGGCAATATCAATATCATATGGGTTGAACCTCGAAGCGTCTTCTACACGTTCATCCTGTATTTGATTTTCATGGGTCTAATTCCCCGTCGCTTGTGGCGGGGAGCTTCATTAAGATATACAAGAAATTCAGGAAGCAGGATAAAATATCCGTAAAACAAATAAAGGGGGGCTATCTCAGCGGTAGGATGAAATGTAACACAGCGCTATTTAGAGGAACGATCTCTTTAATTTGTTTAATTTTCTTTTTTGGGGGCGTTGCTTCAGCGAAAGTCGAAAAGAAACCCGAGGAATTTCAGAAATTCGCATCTGACCTGAAAAGGCATTTCGAAAATCTCGGTTGGAACGATTTGGATACCGAGAAACTCGATTGGGAATATTATCGAAAATCTCGGGGCAACAAGCCGCTCATCTTTACTACGTTCGGGAAAAAATCAGGACAGATCGTGCTCTTCCTGGGCGGTGTACATGGAGACGAAAGTCCTCCCGTTTACATCTTGTTCAGGCTCGTGCAATTCCTTAAAAAGAACCCGGAACTGTACCGAGATAAAACGATTATTATAGCACCCCTTATCAACCCTGATGGTTTCTTTTCAAAGCCTCAAAAAAGAACGAATGGCAGAGGGGTGGACATCAACAGGAATTTCCCGACAAAAGATTGGAAACAGGGTAAGAAAGACAGATACTATTCGGGACCAAAGGCCAATAGTGAGAATGAGACGAATTTTCAGGTTGCCCTAATTAACAGGTTCAAGCCCACCCATATTATCAGTATTCATTCTCCACTCGGGTGTTACGATTATGACGGCCCATCCTCCAATTTCGATTCTATCGTGATCTGGTTGAAAAAGGTCAGCAGGCAAAATGGCCTGCCTTTCCGTAGGTATCAGGTTTTTCCGGGCTCACTTGGCAATTACGCGGGGATGGAGAGGAGAATTCATACCCTCACTTTGGAGTTGCCTTCGTCCGCACCGCAGAAAGGGGCTGAATATTTCGATCAGTTTAAGAGCATATTTCTGGACATCTTGAACTTGAATCCATAAAGCCCCTCGCCGTCCTGAACAAACATTGAGCTGACGACTATTCTCAAGTGTTGTACTGTTTAACTTCCTGTGCTGCCGTGACTCCCGATTCTTCGCAATATTCAACATAACGATTGGCATTCCTTCTTTACTGCATCTTCCTCTATCCCCTGGCAGTCTTCATCCTCGTTCTTCTTTTTATATTGATCTGGTTGCGTTCTTTGATTTTGACTTTCAAGAACATTGTGAAAAAAACTCTTGACAACTGCAATCGCTATTTGATATTGATAACTGACATCAACAACGATTCGGGGTTTCCCTCTATGGATGCCGCGGGGGCAAAAAGCATTTTTTTTAATTATGTGAAGAAGAAGGGTCTGCGCAATACCAGGCAGAGGGAGGTTATCCTCGCGAAGTTCCTTGCCGCAGAGAAACACATCACCGCCGAAGATCTGCATAACATTTTGAAGAAGACAAATCCGGATATCGGCTACGCCACCGTGCACCGCAATTTGAAATTAATGTGCGACAGCGGTCTTGCGGAAGAAATAAAAATCGGCGGCAAGAAAGCACGGTATGAACAGAAGTTTGGCCATGAACACCATGATCATTTGATCTGTTTGAAGTGCGGGCGATTCACGGAAGTCAAAGATGACAGAATCGAAAGGCTCCAGGATGAACTTGCAAGGGCAAAGGGCTTCAGTCCACAGAGACACAAGCTGGAGATATACGGTCTGTGCCGGAAGTGCGGATAATTTTTTTCATCCATCGATGATAATGATAATCAATAGTATTAGAAGGGAACAAGTCGTGAGAAACACGATTCTGTATATTGGTTTTTTAACATTAATGGCGATGTTAGTTTTTCTGGCTGTATGCCCTTTATGTTTAGCTTACAGGCCCTTAACAACGGAGGATGCTGGCGTTGCCGGGAAGGGTGTTGCACAATTGGAAATGAGCTGGGATTATCTGAAATAGAGTACTACAATAGGCAGGACGATAACGTTTTGATGAGAAAAATTGAAGACGTGAGGATATATGATTCGACTTGGTCTTTTAACCTATGGAGAACGGGGTGAGATTCCGGAGATAAGAGAACGAAAACAATATCAAACCTGTCACTGGATTGACCTGCCCCCATAATACCGGTCCAGGTTTTATGTTAGGATTCCGGCATAATTTGGGTATAAGCGGGCACGTTATGTTTTGGCTTATGAAAGGAAGCACATGGGCACTGAATTGATACCCATCACATCGATGGGCATAGGCGAAGAAGGGATTATTCAAGCTATCTCCGGTGGAGGCGCTCTCACAAGCAGACTCGCAGGCATGGGCATTGTGTCTAATGCAAAGCTCAAAGTCCTCCGCAAAAGCGGAGGTCTGATTATTGTCCAGGCAGCGGATACCAGGGTGGCCCTGGGAAGTGGAGAGGCATCGAAGATACTGGTATTTAAGGTTGCGGCAGTGCGGGATGAAGGAGAGCAGAAGAGGGTCGAGAAAAAACTTCTTGTTGCACTTGCCGGTCAGCCCAATGTGGGGAAATCCACTGTATTCAACATCCTTACCGGGTTATCACAGCATGTAGGCAACTGGCCGGGAAAAACGGTGGAGAAGAAAGAAGGCGCCCATGTTTCGGATGACGTGGAACTGCAGATAGTTGACTTGCCGGGCACCTACAGCCTGACGGCCTTCTCCGAAGAGGAGCGGGTTGCACGGGATTTCATCATCAGTGCAAATCCCGACGTTATCATCCATCTCGTGAATGCATCTGCCCTCGAAAGAAGCCTCTATCTCTTATCAGAGTTGCTGCTTTTGGGTCCGCCCATTGTTGTGGCCGTCAATATGATCGATGTCGCTGAAGCTCAAGGGATCCATGTTGATGTGAAGGCGCTGCGGGAATCTCTGGGAATACCGGTCGTGCCAATGGTTGCCACAAAAAACAGGGGCATCAAGGAACTCGTATCCACTGTCATTGCTGCGGCAACGGGGGAACTGGATTACAAGCCCAGTATACCTGATGTTTCCCCGGATCACAGGGCGATTTTTGATAGCCTCATGGATCTCATCAAAGAATATGTCCCGCCTCCGTTTACCGTCCGCTGGACTGCTACGAAGCTCATGGAAGGCGATCCGGAAATATCGAAGTTAATGGAAGGACTCGTGCCCGCTGATGTGTGGATCAGGATACTGAAGCTTCTCATCAAGCATGAAGACTCCCTCCTCGCTGTGGTCGGCGGCAGGTATGACTGGATCGAAGAGGTTACGAGGGCCGCCGTTTCGAGATTCAAGATGGGAGAGGTTGTAATGACCGACAGAATCGATCACATTCTCACCCGTCCCATTCTCGGCATTCCTATACTCCTTGCAGTTTTTGCAGGCGTCTTCATGGTGACATATAAAATAGGGTTCCCCTTGCAAAAGCAGGTTGAATGGATGGTCGCTGCGCTTGCCCGGTGGGTGGATGCGGCAATCGTCTCTTTTTATCCATGGATCAGGGGAATCATTATCGACGGTGTAATCGGAGGTGTGGGGTCCGTCTTGACATTGCTTCCCATATTGCTAATATTTTTTGCGGTCATGGCTTTTTTGGAAGACGTTGGATATATGGCAAGGGCGGCTTTTGTCATGGACAGATTCATGCACCTTGTCGGTCTTCACGGGAAGAGCTTTATTCCCATGTGTTTGGGTTTCGGGTGTAACGTGCCGTCGGTTCTGGGCGCGAGGATTGTGGAGTCCAAGAGGGAGCGACTGCTCACGATATTTCTTATTCCCATCGTCCCGTGTACGGCGCGGCTTGCCGTCCTGACATTTGTCGCTGCCGCTCTGTTTGCGGGCAAGGCAGCCCTTGTTTCCTGGGCATTACTGACCATGAACATACTTGTACTGGGCGTCGTAGGCATGTTCATAGATAGATTTGTTTTGAAGGATGAGCCCATGCCTTTCATCATGGAACTGCCGCTCTATCATAAACCCGATCCCAAGACTATCGGAATCGTGGTGTGGGCAAGGACCATAGCATTTGTGAAGAGGGCGGGCACCGTTATACTGACAGTTTCTGTTGTCATATGGGTTTTCTCCTATTTTCCAAGCGGCAATACTGAAGGCAGCTTTCTCGCGTGGTTCGGCCGTCTTCTGGAGCCCGTGGGGAAGCCAATGGGGCTTGACTGGAAAATGCTGACAGCCTTGATTACGAGCTTCGTGGCGAAAGAGAATGCAATTGCCACCCTCGGAGTTCTTTACGGCGTAGGCGAGCATGGGTTGCTTGAGGTCTTGCCAAATGTCGTGAGCCACGCCTCGGCGCTTGCGTTCCTGGTTGTTCTCATGCTTTTTATTCCCTGCGTTGCCACGGTAACGGTGATGAAAAAGGAGATGGGAAGCTTGAAATGGTTCGCGTCCTCTCTGATCTTAATGCTTGTCGTATCTTTTTCCGCTGGTATCGTTGCCTACCATGTGGCTCTGTGGACTGGACTATAGATATTTCTAACATAGAAGCAGCTATTTGGGTTGGCGGTAGTGAATACAAATCGTCTTTTGAGGCATTCGCCGCGTTCTGAATTCATTGCGGGCATCAGGGCCGAACTGCCGATCTTATTAGGTGTGGTTCCATTCGGCATGATTTACGGGGTGCTGGCTGTGGGTGCCGGATTGACCGTTGGTGCGGCCATGGCGATGTCGTCCATTGTTTTCGCCGGCTCGGCGCAGTTCGTGGGTGTGCAACTCATCCATGCAGGCGCGCCGGGGATGGTCATCGTCTTTACCACGTTCATCGTGAACCTGCGGCATATACTGTATAGCGCCTCCATCGCCCCTTTTCTCGCCCGGCTCAACCCCAGGTGGAAGTGGCTGCTGGCCTACCTGCTCACAGATGAGGCCTACGCCGTAACTATCACCCGCTACAATCAAGAAGCAGCCTCACCCGTCAAATCTGCCCACAGGCATTGGTATTTGCTGGGGGCGGGACTGGCGATGTGGAGCACGTGGCAGATCAGTACTGCGGCGGGTATCTTCCTCGGCGCGCAAGTTCCATCCAGTTGGTCGCTTGATTTTACCATAGCCCTCACGTTCATCGCGCTCGCTGTGCCGGCGTTGCGCGATCGGCCGAGCGTGGCGGCAGCGCTTTCTGCCGGCATCATTGCCGTTCTGGCTTTTGGCATGCCCTACAAGCTGGGGTTGATAGTCGCGGCTATCAGCGGCATGGCAGTTGGCCTTTGGGTTGAAGCGCGACAGCTATCGAATGGCCACCGTCACGAGCCGGGGGACAGCCGATGAATGTGTGGCTGCTCCTCATATGTATGGGCTTAGTCACCTACGCGATCCGTCTATCGCTGATCGTCCTGATCGGGCGCGTGAATCTGCCACCAATCATTCAATGGGCCTTGTGCCTTGTTCCTCCGGCAGTGCTGTCTGCAATTATTTTTCCGGAGTTGCTGATGCCTGGAGGCACGCTCGATTTGTCCTTCGGAAATCTCCGGCTGCTGGCGGGTGCGTTGGCTGCCGCTGTCGCCTGGCGCACCAGGAACGTTCTGCTGACGATTGGAGTCGGCATGGTGGCACTCTGGGTCTTGCAGGTGGTGATTCCCCACTGACGCAGCACAGCTTCGGTCCTGTGAGTTTCCTCGTGGGATGGGATTGCTCTCGCAGACGGGAATGCACTCATTAAACAGCTCTCGAGAAAACCTCCCCCAATGCGCTCTCTCTGGCGAAAAGGTAGAACCCGCTATGCGTTGAAGTCATATTTTCTTGACATACCAAAGCTCCCTCCCCTATAATTCTCCCACACAAAAGAAATTTCTTGATAAGATAAGATAAGCAAAAATTTGTGAAATTTATTGGGGGCGTGATACCCCGCTAAATGAAAAAGATGGTGCCTGAACAGTTGTCATATCTG
>JBEKXK010000145.1:0-7395 GCA_049512055.1 Syntrophales bacterium
GGCCGGGAGATTGATTAGCTCCTCTCCGTCAAACTTAACACTTCCTTTTAAGGTAATTTTCCCACTTACCGTTCCCTTAAGCGTATCAAGCTGCCATTTTATCAGCCCGGACATGGCATTAAGAAGGGTGCTCTTCCCGGCTCCGTTTGGACCTACCAGGCTAACCAGTTCCCCTGAGTTTACATGCAAACTTAACCCGTTTAAAACAATCGCTCTGTCGTATAAAACAGACAGGTTTTTTACTTCCAGATACAGGCTCACTTGCCCCCCTTCCCGATATACGCTTCTATTACGTCTTTATTTTTTATTATATTGCCCGGTACGTCTATCGCAATTACCTTTCCGAAGTTAATCACAATTACCCGGTCTACAATCTTCATCAACTCGGACAATTTGTGCTCGACAATAAGCATCGCGGGCCCCTCGCTGTGCAGTCTGCCAAATCGACCCCCTTTATGCAGCCGTTTTAAAGACCCGGCAACGAGCGTTGTTTCCGCCGGACTCAATCCGCCAAAGGGCTCATCGAGGAGGAGAAGCTCGGGTTCTGTGGCGATTGCCCTCGCTAATTCCAGACGCTTGAGATCTCCGTGAGATAGAACCGATGCAGGTTCGAGGGCAAGGTCGGCAATTCCGCAGAACTCCAGTGCATCCAAGGCTCGCAACTCAACTGTTTTTACCCACTCTCCCTTCCTCTTTGTCTTGGGGCTAAGGCATGCTACCATGACATTGGCGGCAACCGGCAGGTGGCGAAAAGGCTTTACGACCTGGAAAGTCAATGCCATTCCCTTGTTTACGATCTTTGCAGTTTTCTGCCCGGTAATGTCTTCGCCTTTCAATGTTACCTTGCCGGCGGTTGGTTTCAGTATATTCATTAGAAGACGAATCAAGGTCGTCTTACCTGCCCCGTTTGGACCTATCAAACCGACGATCTCGTTCCGATTAATGGTGAAACTTACATCCTCTACGGCCCTGAGCCCGCCGAAGTCTTTAGTTAAATTATCAACCTGAAGAAATGGTGCGGTCATTGTTGAGCTTCTTCCTCCTCCCTTAAGTCCCTCCGGGATACTTTCCCAATATCGGTCTTAGGAATTTCGCCGACAAATTCAACAATCTTAGGAATCTTATAAGAGGCTAACTTGTTCTTGCAGTATTCACGAATATCCTCTTCGGACAAATTGCCGCGTGCATCGCTTTCCAGGACTACAAAGGCCTTCACATTTTGTCCTACCTTTATGTCCTTCACCCCTACGACCCCCACCTCCTTAATTTTTGGATGGATTTTTATTATCTCTTCCACCTCTCGCGCATAGACCCGGAGACCCTTATATTTTATGAGATCCCGTTTTCTGTCATAAATGTAAAAGTAGCCGTCTTCATCCATGCTCGCCAGATCCCCGGTCCTCCACCATCTCACCCCGTCTATGATGGCTTCAGAGTCCTTTGTCGCCTCCGGATTTTTCCAGTACCCTTTCGTTACCAGCGGACCATGCACTACGAGTTCACCCAATTCGCCGATTGGGATAAATTCATCCTTATCTTGATCGGCTATGGCAGCCAAAACGCCGGGCATCGGTACGCCGACGGAACCGACTTTTACTTTGCCGAGAGGAACGCAATGGCTTAAACATACGAATTCAGTCATGCCGTATACTTCGTGGAGTTTCGTGCCTGTCCTAACCTCCCAATCCTTAGCGGTATATTCATTGAGCGCATCGCCCCCGCTGGTAATAATTTTAAATTTTTGCCAGTTTACCCTATCAGTTTTTTCATAGTCCTTGAGTCTTTCATACAGGGATGGAGCGCTAATGAAAAACGTCGCCTTCTGGCTGGTAATGGTATAGAGCAATTCATCAGGTTCAGGGGTTGTAAGTATTGATATTTTATAGCCGCATAAGATCGAATAAAAGACAGCATTAAATTGACCTCCGGCGTGATAGAACGGCATGAGGCCGATGATAGTTTCATTACCGTCTTCCAGAAACATATTTGCAGCTTTGTAGATCGCAACGGAGGCCATCACATTTCCGTGGGTCAGCATGACACCCTTGGGCGGCCCCGTTGTCCCGCCTGTATATGGGAGCGTAATCAGATCATCAGGACTTATGTCAACCTTGGGTGGCTTCGGTGGATATTTTTTGATCAAGTCCACCAATTTATAAAAACCCTCCCTCGTGAGTATTTCCGGGGCTGGCGCTGCCATCTTCTGATATACGGCGCTTAGGATGGTCTTGCCGACGAATTTTGTTAATTTGGGGAGGGATTCGGATATATTGGTTAAGATCACGTTTTTGAATTTGATGCCCGTCTTCTCTACGGCTTCATAAAGTATGTCCTGACAAACTATAGTCTCTGCTCCCGCATCCTCCAACTGGTGTTTGATCTCACTCGAAACATAAACAGGGCTTACAGCCGTTACGACGGCGCCTAACTTAAATGCAGCGTAGGATGCTATTATATATTCGGGAGAATTGAGCAATAAGACCGCTATCCTGTCTTCCTTCTTGACGCCAAGATCTGCGAGGGCGGTTGCGAGTCTGTCCACCTTCTCCCTCAGTTCCTTGTAGGATATCTTCCCGCCATAAAACATCAGGGCGGTTTTATCTTTCCACTTCTCGGTCGCTTCATCGAAAGCTTCCGTCACCGATATCTTTGGGACATCAACCTCATGGGGAGACGAAGGCAAATAAGAACTAAGCCAAGGCCTGTTCAAATATACAGATTTCTGAGTCATTTCTATTCCTTTCCTTGATTTGCGTTTTCATCTTTCGTCAGATACATCGGCGCCCGGCATGCCCTGCAGGTGCGCCTGGTAGCTGCATTTATGACTTTGCATCTTGTGCATTCCTGCTCAATCTTATCACGCACCCAGACGGTAAGCCCTTCCGGCATGAAAAGCAGAGACAAAATTAAGATAAGCGAAAGAAGGATGAAACGTACTTCCTCTCCATGGGGATAAAACCGGATGATTTCTGTGAGTGGATACAAAATGAAGACTCCGGCAATGGGCCCATAGATCGTCCCCATACCTCCAAAAATTGCCCAAAGTACTACTTGAATGGAAAAGATAAGCTCGAGTGTGGAGGGTCCCGCAACTCTGATGTAGTGGGCATACAAGCCTCCGGCAATTCCTGCAAAAAATCCGCTTATCGCAAAAGCGAGGAGCTTATATTTGATAGTATCTATCCCCGAGGCACGCGCGGTCATCTCGTCTTCCCTAATGGCCCGCAAGAGAAGCCCCGTCCTCAGAATCCTGCTCCCTGCATCGGTAAATTTATACATAATGAAAATGGAACACATCACTATTGCAATAACAATGTAGTAAGCAGTGATCTTGTCTTCTGCAAGACGGCTTAATCCGTAAAGACCGGCTTCACCGCCTGTGAAATCTGAAAAGTAAAATATGATCCCGGAAAGAATTATCGGAAAAGCAAGTGTCACCAGCCCCAAATATAAACCGCGCAGACGCAAAGCCGGCAGACCTACGATCAATCCGACCAAAGCCCCGACGCAGCTCCCGATGGGGATCGTTAACCACATGGATAATTCAAGGTGTAAATCGAGCAGAGCGCTGGCGTAAGCGGCGACACCAAAGAAAAGTGCGTGGCCGAGACTCAACTGTCCGGTATATCCGGTTAAAGTGTCCCAGCTCACGGCGTAAAGGGAAAATATTGCGGCAAATGTGACGATACGCAATGTCGCCTCATCAGCCGTCATGAGGGGAAAAAGAAGCAACGTTATGCCAAACATCAGCGCAATTACCCGCCCGGGAATAACCAGGACGGATTTACGAAACCACATCCATATCCATACAATACGTGTTATCACTTTATAATCTCTCTTCCTCGAATGCTACGCCGAATAAGCCCTCAGGTCTCACCAAGAGCACCAATACCATCGCTGTTAATGAAACCGCGCCTCGTAAGAAACTTCCGTCAGGCACGATAAAAACCACCAGGGTCTCCGCATATCCCAGAATAAAAGCCGCGATAGCGCTCCCTTTGATGCTTCCGAGCCCGCCAAGCACAACTGCTGACAGCACTATGACAAGCGGGTTAGTCCACATTAAAGGGTTTATCATAATTGAAGGAGCTGTGACTGCACCCGCAACGCCTGCCAAGATTACAGATATGCCCATAACTTGCATGCTCGTCTTGGTCACATTTATTCCCATGACGTTAGCTATCTCGTGATCCTGGTCCACAGCTCTTATCGCCTTGCCGAGTTTTGTCTTTGACAATAACAGCCATACCCCAATCAGGGTAGTAATGCTTGCACCAGCCGTAAAGAAATGTTGATTCAGAATACTAACCCCTCCAATTTCGAAATATCCTTCGACAAAGGGAGGTACTCTCTGATATTGACCACCAAATGTTAACAGTATCGTTTCCTCAAAAAGCATTGCTACCGCAACTGAGATAATCATCACTGCTGTTTCATGTACCTTGACCCTGTCAAAACACAATTTATAGCAGACCACCCCTAAGAGGCCTGCGACAATGATGGATGCTACGGCCGCCAGAGGAAGCGGCACATCGAGAAATGTTGTGGCGCCGAGTATGAGAAAGGCGGTGAGCATATAAAAAGCGGTATGGGCCATGTTCATTATCTTCGCGACACCGAAAATAAGGGAGAAGCCGATAGCGAGAATAGCATAAACCGCACCTGAGACTAACCCGTTGATCAAAATGGACACAAGCATAGATACACCCCGTAGATTAAATGCGTGACTTCAGACTTTCCGCTTCCGGATAGTGAAATGTGAATCATTCATACCTTTCTTCAACTCATGAAGACACCGACAGAGGCCCGAAGAACCCTTAGCGGAACTTTCTCATCACAGATGGCGGTCCCATATTACGTACCTTTTGTGCTTGCGAGCGCCGGGCCGTCGATCGTCTTTCCATTTGTTTCCCGCTTCTCCCGCAGCATCCCGTCCACAAAACCTTTGGCGCCCTCGGCAGAAGGCTGCTTCGGTTTTTTTGCCTCATGAATCATCTTCGGATAAATGATATTTTCTCTCACACACCTTTTGAGTTTCTCCAAATCGCCTTCAGCGAGAGCTATGATGATGGCTTCGTGCTGGGCAATACTCACCTGGGGTATGCCAAGCGAGACGTAGGCGTTGTACCGGAGAGCGAAGATGCCGTTTTTCAATCTTTCAAGATTGTCTGCGAGAAACCTGTTTTCAGTCATCGCATAGATGGCCTGGTGGAACTCCTCATTCTTCATCACCATGTCCTCAAGCACGCCGCTCTCGACGGCTCTGGAATATTCCTTATGAATCTTCCAGAGAAGGGACAATTTGTCTGGAGTAATCTTCTTGATCAGCAGCTCCGCTGCCAGTAGCTCCAAACTCAACCGCACGCAGTAGAGATCCTCCAGCTCTTCATCGGTAATGTCTGCCACCCTCGCACCCTTATTCGGAGTGAACTCGACGAATCCGAGATGGACCAGTTCCTGAATGGCTTTGCGAATGGTGAAACGCTTTACATTGAATTTTTTGATCAGTTCCGACTCGACCAGGCGCTCCCGGGGTTTCAGCTCACCCGTCAGAATGGCCATGGCCATTCTCCTGCAAGCATCATCCGAATTTATGACAGTCATGGCTTCACTCAAAATCGTGTACCCGAATTCTTAACCGCTCAATGCGGTCTATTGCATGTGCTAAAGAGGCTCTTTTTAGTACGCTATCCATCTGCTGGATCTCAAAATAGTCCTTCATCTTTCGTCTGGTATGTTGATGGATTGTCCGCACTCAGAAAAGTCCTCCTTTGATGCAAGGAACTTTCTTCAAGAGAATTGTCAGCGATAATGTCGATAATATTGTCAATAATGTCTGTGGCGGTTTACATAGCATCGCTTTTTATACTTGTCAAGGGAAAAATTACTGAACATTATTCAATAAAATCAAATATCGATAATATTGTCAATAATATACGCCCTATGATGGGTGCCGCCACTTTCTGGACTTTCCCAGGGGAGAATTAAGCATATTTGTCAACATGCAGAATTGACTCGTATGGCTAGTGATCCAGCTTTGACGGAAACCGTAATATTTCTTCTGGAAATTGTCAGATGCATCTGAAGACAAAGCGCGCCCATAGTTTTCGCAGAGGATACCAATTGCTTGTTTCTTTCGGCGGGCAGATTTGATGTATCGCAGGGCGCTGGAGGGAATCATGCCTTAAAGCAAAAAGATTGAATTCGGTAGCGAGCGAATGACGAATGATACTGTTCCCTAAGAATCGAAAGCTCTCCGCAGCTTGCTGCGGAGAGCTTCAATTCCCTGCTTATATGAAGAAGGTATCTTCACCTGCAAGAAAGAAACGGACTTAATGAAAGCACTACGAACTGATCGCGACTAACTACCCCACCGTTTGAATAGATTATGTTCAATATGGAAATAGTCGAAGATCTTCCCGATCGTATGGTTGATGATATCCTCGATGGTCTTGGGTTGATGATAGAAGGAAGGAATAGGCGGCAAGAGATGTGCTCCCATTTCGGCAGCCATAGTCATCAGTCTTAGATGCCCAACATGCAGCGGAGTCTCCCTCACAACAAGCAATAATTTCCTTTTTTCTTTGAGAGTAACATCTGCGGCGCGGACAATCAGGTTATCGGTGTAAGAGTTGGCAATTCCAGAAAGGGTCTTGATGGTGCAGGGAACCACCGTCATGCCTTCCGTGATAAACGACCCGCTGGCCAGAGCAGCACCTACGTCGGTGTAGCTGTAAGTGTAATCAGCCATCTGTTTTATCTCGTCAGGATTTAGACCGGTCTCAATCACAATATTGCGACAACCGGCATCGGAAATAATCAGGTGTGTTTCATAAGGAGTTTCTTGCATGGCTCGCAGCATCTGAATTCCGTAAATTACTCCGCTTGCCCCGGTAATGGCAATAATCATTCTTTTTGGCACGGATATTATACCTCCAATCTCTGTATTCTCAGCAACGTGAGGTTCGCAAATGCGCTTCTATCATCTGCGTAAGTATTTCTATATTTTTAAGGATCTGATTAAGATCTGACTCCTTCAGGCTGTCCCAGTGCATCCCCGCAGTGACCACTACGGGACGATCGGCAACAGCTGCCAGTCGTTCCGACACGGATTTGACGACGGTGTCCTCCTTATGCCCAAGGATACTGAGGACTGAAGCAGTGGCGCTTTTCTTCTCAGGATCCTTGAGACTTTGCCGGGACTGGGCTAAAGCCGCTGCACCGATATGGGGTCTTTCCCCTCCCCAAATGACAACAACAAAATCTTGACCCACTTTCATGACCGAGGCAGTCAGATCAAAGATCCCTTCCTGCGTCTTGAAGGTTACAGGCTTTTCATTCATTTTTGATCTCAGTCAACAAATATAGTAGGCAGATATGACAACTGTTCAGGCA
>JBEKXK010000146.1:0-7359 GCA_049512055.1 Syntrophales bacterium
CGATCGTGGACTCATCAGTTATCCTCCTTTTTGGAGTCGGTGTTCGGTAACACCTATTTATGAGTCAACGATCTCTTTTATTCACTACCTTGGGTAACATTTAATGTGAGGCAATTCGCTATCATGAGACTGATTGTCATAATATTTGTGTCGTGATATAATTTTGCCAGGCTAGCGACGTTACAGGAATAGGACCCTGGGGAATACACGATGAAATTTGTCGACAAGCTGGTGAGTCAACTTTTCAAGCTGGATCTCAGGCGCCGCCTGATAGTGGGATTCCTGATTGCCACATGTCTCACCGGGTTCATAGCCACCGTGATCGGCATATGGACGATTAATAAAAGTACAATAGACGAAGTGCAAAACCGGGTCAGACAGGACATCAATACGGCCAAACTGATCTACAGAGTGACCCTGGAAAAGATAACTTCCCAGATTCAATTTGCGTCAGAAGCAGTAGACCTGCACATAACGATAGCCAACCATGACATCTCTAAAATGGAAAACTTGAGAGGCTTAATCCGGCATGAGCGCGGCACTCAGGCGCAGGACGGCGACATGTTCCTTGATATGCTCTCGGTCATCGATGACCAAGGGCGTGTCCTCTATAGGGCGGCAAACCCGAAAATCAGAGGGGACAGCATGCTCTGGGAGCCGGTCGTAAAGAACTGCATAGAAAAGAAGTCTACACAGGCGTCTACGGAACTCATGCCCATTGATGATATTCTCAGGGAAAATCCTGATCTTGCCGGGCGAGTCAAGATAGAAATCATAAAAACTCCTCTCTCGTTTGAATCGAGTGAGAAGCAACTCTCCCAGGGCATGGTAATGATGGCAGCATATCCAATCCTTGATGAGAGCAAGAGATTAATCGGTGCCGTAATCGGAGGGGTTCTCCTTAACAAGGACTATGCCATCGTGGACAAAATAAAGGATACCGTGTACCAGGGTGAAAAGTACAAAGGCCGTGAAATGGGTGTCGCAACGATATTTCAGGGTGGGGTGAGAATATCCACCAATGTTATGACGAAAGACGACGAGAGGGCCGTCGGCACTATCTTGTCCAAGGAAGTATATGACAGGGTAATAGTGGAAGGTAAAGACTGGGTCGGCAGGGCATTCGTAGTGAATGACTGGTACATAACCACCTATACCCCCATCTACGACATAAGCAAGAAGCTCATAGGGGCGCTCTATGTAGGCATACTGGAGGCAAAGTACAGGGACATAAAATGGAATACCATCTGGATCAACCTGGGTATTACATCTCTCGGCATGATCATCGCCTTTATCATTTCATTTAGACTGGGGGACACCATAATAAAACGCATACGCATGCTGAAGGAGGCCGCGGAGTCTATAGCCGCCGGCAATCTCGATTATAAATTATCGCCCGACAAAATATCCGGATTTGACATGCTGGATGAAGCGTTCAATTATATGTCGAAATCCCTGAAGAACCACAATGAAATGCTCCACAGGGCTCATCAGCAACTGGCGAGAACGGAGAAGCTGACGGCATTAGGTGAAATGGCGGCAGGCGTGGCCCACGAGATAAACAACCCGCTGGGCGGCATACTCCTCTACAGCAACCTTGTTCTTGAAGATATTCCGGAAGACTCTCCTGCAAGGGAAAATATGCAGAAGATAATCTATCAGACGAACAGGTCAAAGAGGATCGTCGAGAGCCTGCTTGACTTCGCCCGGACGCCGACAGGCGAGATGCTGCCTCTCCATATAAACGGCGTCATAGAGAGTTCCCTTAGTCTGGTAAAGGACCAGGCAATGTTCCACGGCATAGAAATCAACACCCATCTCGCAGAAAACCTCCCCGAAGTGATGGGCGACAAGTCCAGGCTGGAAGACGTCTTTCTGAATCTCTTAATCAATGCCGCCGATGCCATGAAAGGCGGCGGAACGTTAACGATCACCACCATGCAGGGCGCCGACGATTCTGTGAAGATCCTGATTGCAGATACCGGCAAAGGAATAGAAGAAAAAGATTTCCCACATATTTTTGAACCTTTCTTTACAACAAAAGAACCCGGCCAAGGGACAGGCCTCGGACTTCCCATAGCTTATGGTATCATCAGGAAGCATAATGGCTTTGTCGATGCGGAAAGCAAGCCCGGAAAGGGAGCGACTTTCATTATCTCCCTTCCCGCATATTTGCACAGATAAAGCGGCATGGATGACGACGTATTTACAGTTAATCTGATGAAACGAGAAAGGTGACCAAACAGTGACTTCGAAAGATAAGAAGATTCTGATTATCGATGACGAGGAGTCCATGCGGGACGCATGCACACAGGTACTGTCACGCAGGGGGTACCATGTTGAATGCACGGGAGATGCACTTCGGGGGCTGGAGATGGCCCTCAAGGACATCTATGATGTGATACTGTTGGATGTCCGGATGCCCAAGATGGATGGCTTGGAGATTCTCGCAAAGCTGAAAGCAGAAAGAAACATCTCTGCAAAAATAATTGTCATCACCGGCTATGGCAGCATCCCCATTGCCGTTGAGGCAATGAGGCAGGGCGCCTTTAATTTCCTGACGAAGCCTTATTCTGCAGCCGATCTGAAAGGAGCTGTCGAGGATGCCCTCAAGCGCGAGGAGGGCAACGCGGAAAAAGGACTTTCCCTGCTCCAAGGCACGAGCGACTACATGAAAGAGCTAAAGGAATCCATCAACCGTATAGCGCAGACTGACAGCACGGTTCTCATTACGGGGGAGAGTGGAACAGGAAAAGAACTTGTGGCACGCACCATTCACAACCTCAGCAGGAGGGCCAATCAGCCGTTTATCCCCGTCGACTGTTCCTCGCTGGTTGAGACCCTCATGGAAAGCGAACTATTCGGACACGTCAAAGGGGCATTCAGCGGCGCGACGGAGTCGCGTGAGGGCCGCTTCCAGATGGCGGATAAGGGAACATTATTTCTTGACGAGATTTCCAACATCAACCTTAACATTCAGGCGAAACTCCTTAGGGTAATTCAGGAACAGGAGGTACCCAAGGTTGGCAGGTCATCACCGGAGCGGATAGATGTCAGGCTGCTTGCTGCAACGAATAAGGATATCCGCGCAGAAATTGAAGCAGGGAGGTTCAGGGAGGATTTATTTTACAGGCTTTCAGTTGTGCCTCTCCTCATAAAACCATTGAGAGAACACAAAGCCGACATCCTGCCCATAGCTCAGCATTACCTTGATATATTCATAACGAAGTACGAAAGCAAGGTACGGTCATTGTCGGAAGAGGCAAAGAAGTCGCTCGTATCATACAGGTGGCCCGGCAATATCCGGGAACTAAAGAACATCGTCGAGCGTCTGTGTGTGCTGTGCGACCATGAGGTCGTTAATCTGTCTGACATATTTTACTATGGTCAGGACGATCAGGCAAAGGCCCCTGTGGTGGATTCTTCTACCGGCAGGATGACTTTGATAGATGTGGAAAAGGAACACATAGTAAAGGCTCTGAACCACTTTCACTTCCAGATCAATAAGACGGCAAAATTCCTCGGCATTGACAGGAAGACCCTCCGGATAAAGATGCGTAATTACGGTATAAAGATGGAGCATCATTAGCAGAGACATTGCCGCAAGGGGTTATCCGCCTCAGAGAGGGGGAGTTTCGCCCCTCAAAGTTTCGCTTTTCCTGCCACTCTCTATATTTTTTCTTTATAAATCAATAAGTTACAATCTGGCATCATCCTTGCTCTCATTAATTACAAAAATCAAAAATGGAGGTAATGAACGATGACAAAGAAAAAAATTCTCTTGATAGACGATGACAAAGATTTTCTATTCGCCACCAAACTGATTCTCGAAAAGGGCGGGTACGAGGTGTTCCTGGCAGAAGACGGGAAGAGCGGGGTTGAGATGTGGAAATCGGTGACCCCTGACCTTGCCATTATCGATATGATGATGGAGACGTGGGGTGAAGGCTTCTCAGTACTGAAAAAAATCCGTGCCACAGATACCGGGAAGGATACACCGCTGTTCATGTTGAGCGCCGTGGACCTGCAGGGCCCGTACCAGTCATTCGAACCGCCGGCAGAGTTTCCCAAGGTGAACAGGGTATTACATAAACCGGTGAAGGCTGATGATCTCCTCGGATATATTGCCCAGGCGCTGGGTAAATAATCGGCATGATGAATGTTCAAAAACCTCTCATTCTGATTATTGATGATGAGGAATCCCTGCGGGATGGATGCAGGCAGACGCTCGAAAGGTCGGGGTATGTCGTCTTGACTGCGGGGGAGGGGGTCGAAGGCATCAAAATCGCAAGGGAGAATAAACCGGACATAGCCTTTGTCGATCTTAAAATGCCGGGTATATCGGGCATGGAAATCATTGAGATCCTCTCCAGAGATATACCTGACATCATCCTTGTCATGATTACCGGCTATGCAACTATAGTCTCCGCCGTAGAAGCTATTCAGAAAGGGGCCTATGACTACCTCCCGAAACCGTTCAGCCCTGACCAGTTGAGGGCTGTAGCAAAGAGAGGCCTTGAGCATCGCAACCTCAGGATAGAGACAAGGATGTTGAGGGAAGAAAAGGAGCGGATGGAGAGGCATTTCATCACCTTTGTGAGCCACGAAATGCGTTCCCCTCTGGTCGTCATCAGGCAATGCATGGAATCTCTCAAAGCAGTTGCAGGCGATCGCTTCGATAAAGACGTCACGGACCTTATTGAGAGATGCAGCGCGCGCGTTGAGAATCTTGAAGGATTGATTGAACACTGGCTGGATCTCAGCCGGATAGAGACCGGTACCCTTGCACAAAAGAAGGAGCCCTTGAGGTTATCAGACATCATTTCGCGTAGCGCGGAGGAAATGATGCCTGTCTGCAAGGAAAGGGGTATTTCTCTGGAGGTAAATGTGCCGGAAAATTTATTCCAAATTGTCGGGGACGAGGAAAGTCTGGTCAGGGTATTCATCAATATAATAGGCAATGCCACAAAATATACGCCGGATGGCGGGAAAATATCTGTCTCTGCCCGGAACAGCGAATGCTATGTTACTGTGAACATTTCAGATACAGGGGTTGGCATTCCCCAAGACAAGCTCCCCTTTATCTTTGAGCCGTTTTTCAGAGCAGGGGGCAAGGAAGAACGCCACCGAGGGTCCGGTCTCGGACTGACTTTTTGTAAGAAGATCATGGATTCTCACGGCGGGGAAATAGGCGCCACATCGAAAGAAGGCGAAGGCACAACCTGTATATTGAAATTTCCCGTTTCCCATCCCGGGGCTGAGAAACTGCCCGAGACCCCGGCATAGGGCCTCTTCGGAAGTCTTTCTATTTCAATGGACCATTACCGGACAAACAACACATGCCCATAACATACGACGACGCAAAAGATTACCAGTTTCATGAGGAAGACATGCCGGGCCGATGTTTTGTCTGTCATAAAGACACGGACGTACTCCTGATCTTTCGACAAATCAAAAGCATGTTGCTTGTCCATCTTTGCCGGGACTGCATATACGAGAACATCGCAGATTATCTCCTCGACAATACGAGACCCTGGCTCAGCGAGAAAAATACTATTTAGCCAAACGACGGATCGTGGGTCTTGCGGTTTTAGAAGGATGCTTGATCTTTCCAGCCGGTGACACGGCTCCCGCAATACCTTCTGCCGGATCGAGTACCATCCCCTAATTTCTAAAATATATTTGACCATTTTGCCGCTATGCCTGCGAATGTCTATCGTATTCGATGAAAGGGTCGAGAGGGTCATCACCTGTTTGTTTGCATGTCCACCAAGGGAGATTTTACTGGAAAAGCTGCATTATATCCTCTATACGTCCCCGACCCCAAAGACAGATTTGATCAAAAAAATTTCTCCTAGGGTTCAGAAAATAGTTGACATAACGAATCAAATTTTGGTACAGAGAACTCCTCTATTGATAGGGGGTCTTTCGAAGACCGGATAAATCTGGCGTACGAGATGCTCTATTTCTCGACCTTAATCTGGTTATTCTGCTGCCCGCTTTACCTTGTTGCGATACCATTGCTTGCTTTAAGAAAAAAACAAGAAGCTAACGGGATGAAAAACAATGTCTATCTTTCCCCGTGACTGCGATGAATGCGGTCAGCCTGAGGAAAGCTTCACGTTTTGTGAGAACAGATGCATGTTGCAGAGTTGTCCTGAATGCAGTTTTCTTTTACAACTTTATGGAACTGGTTGCGGAAATATCCGCGTTTATTATCTATGCCGTCAATGTTATGAGAGACGCATTGAGCGGGGGTTTGTGGAGCCCTAGGAAGGAGGTATGAGCTGCTTTCCGTTAATTGTTGGCATTACTAACTCTATTTTATTATTTAATAAGAAAAGGAGGATTACATGGCAGATATCGACAAAAGGATGACGCTCAAGGATGCGGTAGCAAAATTCATCCATGATGGCGATGTAGTATACTATGGGGGCTTCCAGATCATGGTCCCCATGGCGATAACTCACGAAATCATTAGGCAGAAGAAGAGGAACCTCACCACCATTGAATCCTCGACGGACGTGGGGGGGCTGGATATTATGGTGGGCGCCGGCTGTGTTAAGGAAATCCACTCTGCATGGATCATGAACTGGTATGTGAAAGCGCCCTATGCCGTTCGCCGCGCCTTCAATGAAGGCAAGCTCAAGAGGTATGACATCTCCAACTTCGGAGCGACGACCGCCATGATGGCAGGTTTCATGGGCATTCCCTTCATGCCCATCCTGGGAAATATCGGCACGGATATGCAAAAATATAACACGATGGATCTCAGGGTAATAGATGATCCTTTCACCGGCAAGAAGGTAAATGTTGTGCGCGCCTGGCGTGCCGATGTGGGCATCATCCACGCACAGAAGGCCGACCGTCTCGGCAATGTGATATCCTATGGAACACGCGGCGTCACCGACGAGTTCGGCGCCAACGGAACAAAGCGGGGCGTAATCGTTACGGCTGAGGAGATTGTGGAGCCGGAGGTAACCAGATCTGATCCGGACCGCGTGATTGTTCCCTACTTCAAGACCCTGGCCGTTGTCCATTGCCCGTATGGCGCTCATCCATCGGCCTGCCGCGGCTACTACGGCCTGGATATCCGCTTCAGCCAGTATCAGGGGAGATACGAGCGGTACGCAGACCTCCTGCCTGCCTTCCTCGATGAATGGGTCTACGGCTGCAAAGACCAGGCCGCATACATCGAGAAATACAAGTCGAAATTCGGCCAGGCTGGTCTGGACCGGCTGAAACCCAAGCTCGGCTTTACGCCGAGCCCAAAACTGGGTGTCGATTACGGTTACCATGATCCGACATGCTGGAAGGGTGTGCCCATGTACACGGATGACCGGCTGAAGGCTTACGAAG
>JBEKXK010000147.1:0-7358 GCA_049512055.1 Syntrophales bacterium
TGCTGTTAAATCTGTTCACCAGGGTGTCTCCTTTCAGGTTTCGTTTTCTTTCCGCAAAGAAACTTCTACCTGATTGTGTGCACCCTTTTCAATTTCTAATATTTATCTTGGACGGATATGATTAATGATAAATGATAACAGATTGAAAGACGTATCTTAATCAAAATTGACGGTTTGTGTATAATAGGAAGTTCTAAATGAAAAAACCTATTGCCTCTTTTTCAAAATCGCCCATCCGTCGCAGGAACACGCGCCATGACGGCGGAGATGAGATCGGCATGTTTCTCGAAGGCATTATGAGCGGGCTCATGAGGCCGCTTCACAACAACAACGGCGCAGCCTTCAAGACGGGCCGCCTCCAGTTTTTCCGGCGTTCCCCCGGCAGGGCCGCTGTCTTTGGTGACGAGCACGTCTGCGCCGAACCTTTTCATAGCTGATCTGTTTTCATCGACGGAGAATGGCCCCCTCTTGGCGATAATGTATTTCTCATCGATGCCGAGAGCGCGGCAGGCATCGAGAGACGACTTTGCGGGAAGAACTCGAACGATCAGTTTGCTCCCCGTTCTCCGTGCTTCATCTACATATGGTTTGAGGTTCGTGACTCCTGTGGTGAGAAATACCGTGCGACCCGCAGTGCAGGCGATCCTCGCCGCATCTTCGTGGCTCGCAGCCGGGATAACGGTCTTGCCATCGGGGATGCCCGTAGGTCGGTTGAGGGCAAAGTAGGGAATATTCAGGCGCCGCGATACGCTCCTCGCCGTCGTCCGGACAAGTGTTGCATAAGGGTGTGTCGCATCGACGATGGCGTCGATGTTACATTCGCTAATCAGGCGGACCATTTGTTCCTCGTCCAGCTTTCCTACGCGCAGGCTGATGTTGGGGTGCGCACTCAGTTCCAGCGAAATATCTGTTGCCATCGAGACGAGCACCTTGTAGCCTTTTTCTGCCAGTTCCCTGGCGATGGGAGCCGTGTCAGATGTGCCGCCCAGAAGAAGGATCATACCTTGTAGCCCCGAGGGGTAACAAAACAACCGCCCAAGACTTTGGAGGAGCTGTTTCCGACGATGACGATGCTCCGCATATTTATCTCATGCGTGAGAAAATGATCGAGGTCCGTAAGCACTATCTTCTCGTTTGCTGTACCCACGGCGGTGCCTATGCCTACGGGTGTTGCGCCCGATCTGTATTTTCGAAAGATGGCGGCGGCTGTTGTGAGTTGTTTCTTTCGGGTCGCGCTTTGCGGGTTATAGATGGCAACGACAAAATCGGCCTTGGCTACCGCTTCAACTCTCTTTTGTATAACATCCCAGGGGACAAGGAGGTCGCTGAGACTGATAGTCGCGTAATCGCACATCAAGGGCGCTCCGAGCCTGGCAGCGGCGGCATTGGCCGAAGCCACACCGGGCACGATTTCTATAGGCACAGATGCACTTTCTCCCTGGGCAATCTCAAGCACAAGGCCCGCCATGCCGTAGACGCCGGGATCACCGGAGGAGATTAAGGCCACCTGGTCTCCACGCCTCGCACGCTCGAGGGCGATCGTGCATCGCTCAACCTCTTTCGTCATTCCCGACGAGATGAGTTTCTTGCCTGCAGTCAGATCACGGACAAGGTCCAGGTAGCGGCTGTAGCCCACAATGACGCTGCACAGGGCTATCGTTTCCTCGGCGCGCCGCGTCCTGTCTAAAGGGCCTCCGGGGCCGATGCCGACCACGAAAAGCTTTCCCTTGCCAGGGCCACGGTCACCGGGCCTGATGTCATTTTTGGAAGTATTAATCGTGCCCTCCTCCCTGCCAGAATGGCGGCCGGCTCGGCGACCGCAGGCAGGTTCACCTTTTTTTCCACGAATGCAGAACGGGTAAACTTTCTCCCGGATGAGCGGATTTCTTCCGAGCTTATGAAGCGCAGCGGTATTCCCAGCAGTTGTGCTGCCGCGAGCAGGCCTTCTTCGTTTCTCTTGATGTCTGCTGAAGCGATGAGCCGGATATCATCGCGCGCGAGACCTGCCTTCCTGAGTGCCGCATCCACGGCTTCTATGATCTCGGGAGCTTTCACCCCCTTGCGGCAGCCGATTCCCACGATAACTGATTTCAGGGCTTCCGTTGTCGTCGTGATTATTGGCTCTCCCCAGATGATGTTGCTGACGGCAATTGCCAGGTCATTGGCTCCCCCTTCGTGGCCGCCCAGAAGACTCACGGCGAACCTCCCACCCGCATCGACAACAACCACACCAGGGTCCGCGGCCTTATGTCCTATTGTTTTTGCAATGGCCCGCACCACTACGCCGCACGGCGCGATGTAAACGAGGCTGTCATAGCGGTTGAATATCTGCCCTGTGAGCGTGATGATGCTCTTGAACTTGCGGCCACCGAATGTATTTGACACCTTTTCGTGCAGAAAAATTTGGGCATCGCCTAATCCATCCTTAAGGCTTGTCGCTATGCGGGCGCCTTCGTCGGAGAGGCTAATGATGGCCGTCTTCATGGTTCTTTCCCTTCGCGGAATTTATGGGTGAAAGCTGCGTCATACAGCTTCGATGCGGGGATATCGCGGCCAAGTGCCCTGCCTACGATGATCACCGATGTCTGCCCGATGTCGGTAAAGCGCACCTTTCCGGCAATATCATTCAAAGTTCCTTCGATAATCTTCTCGTCAGGCCAGGAGGCGTGATAGACGACGGCGCAAGGGCAATCCCCGCCGTAGGATGCTGTAAGCTTGGCTGTGACCTCTTCTATTTTATGGCCGGAGAGGAATATGCAGAGCGTTGCCTGCGACCGGGCGAGGTTCTCAAGCTTCTGCTCTTCCGGCATGGGCGTGCGGCCTCCTGTGCGCGTGAGAATGATTGTCTGCGCCACTTCCGGCGCTGTCAGCTCCGCCCGCAATGCGGCAGCCGCTGCCTGGAAGGCGCTTACGCCGGGGACGACCTCATAGAGGATGCCCAGCCGGTCGAGCTCGTTCATCTGTTCACGGATAGCGCCGTATATCGAAGGGTCGCCGGAATGGAGCCTGACGACATCCATGTTTCTTTCTTGCGCATCGCGGCAGACCCGGATGATCTCCTCCAGGGACATGGTCGCGGAATCGTACCGTTCGGTATTTTTTGACACGAGGTCCATGACTCCCGAGCTTACGAGGGAACCGGCATAGATGCAGATGCGGCAGCTTGTCAAGAGCCGTGCAGCCTTTAGCGTGAGAAGCTCCGGATCGCCAGGACCTGCGCCCACGAAAAATACTTTCATTAAATTTTTTCTCCCCCTGTATGCACTAAGATGATGGACAGGTAGCCGGCTTCAGGTTTCTCGTTCCTGAGGGCGCGCAGGTCCGTCTCCACGCGCTGGTCGCTCATTCCCGCACGGGATACAAATACACTCCGGTCGATAAAACCCGCATCTTCCAGGATATCCAGAATATCCGGCAGGCGCCTGCCGATCTTCATGAGGATGACGGTCCCCTTCTCTTTCAATGCCTGTCTCACTTCGTTCAGATCATCCGCCGTGGGGATGACTACGACAGGCTCCTTGGCCTCACCAACGGGGAATTCCGCCAGGGCCGCGGCGGCGCTGAAAGCAGTAACACCCGGTACTGTGACAACGTCAGCATCCGGGATTTTTGCCCTGATCTCCCGGAGGAGATAGATGTAGGTCGAATAGAGAAGCGGATCGCCGAGGGTCAGGAAGCAGGCGTCTTCACCTTTTTCGAGGACACTGATGATCTTCCGCGCAGACTCGCCCCACCTGCGTGATAGCTCCTCCCGCTCCGATGTCATGGGAAAGATGAGCTCATGGACCTCGGAGGATTTCCAGAGGTAACGGTTTGCAATGGATAAGGCGAGGCTCTCCGCGGCAGTCCGGGCCTTCGGCACGAAGATGTGACGGCACCGGGCTATGAGATTTGCGCCCTTCACGGTGATGAGTTCCGGGTCACCGGGGCCAACCCCGATACCGTAAAGTGTTCCCCGTTTCATCGAAAGAATTCCTCTTTTATTATAAGCACGATGGTACGTGACGAAGCCTCAGTTTTTTCCAGGTCCCCCGGCTCTACTTGCCGTACCCTCTCATTATCGAGGGTGAGATTTTCACAGAGATAGATGCGGCGGCCTTTCCCGATGGCCTTTGCCAGGTCCACGACCCAGGCTATCGCATCTTTCCTTCCGGCGAAGACGGCGATCTTTCCCTCTTTCGTAAGCGTTGCCGGCTTGAGTCGCGGATTCTCCCCGTGCGCATCGATAATCCTTGCATCCAGCCAGTCTATCCCGATTGCGGCAAAAGCCGCCTGGATGGAGCTCACGCCCGGTATGACCTCACAACGGTTTCTCCCGAAATGCTTGAGAATAGGTGCGGCCAGGCTGCAGAGACCGGGGTCGCCGGTTACGAGAACGACGATACGTCTCTTGCTGCGGGAATCGATTTCACCCAAAACCTTTTTAATATCGGCTCCGACGGGAATCTTCTCTCCCTCGTGATTGGGGAAAAGTTCCAGGAGACGGCTTGCGCCCACGAGCACCTCGGCCTGTTCAATGGCATTTCTCGCGGCAGGCGTCAGGTAATCCGGCGAGCCAGGGCCGCATCCCGCAATTATGAGAGAGGGGTTCTTCATTTCCATCTCCTCAAATCTCCGTCCACTCCTATTATTTCTCCCCGCATATTGACGAGGACAGCAGCAGTCTCCACATGAGAGCCGACGCGCTCGCTCACGGCCATGCGCACCTTGCCTGCGAGTATATTCCCCAGTTCTTGCCGCTCCTCTCTGGAGAGTGCCGAGAAAAGCCCTTCCACCGTCGGTATTCCCTGTATTTTTTCTGCGAGGACATCTCCCGTCAGGTCAGAAACAAAGGGCAGGGCGCTTTTAGATCTTGCTGAATGGGTGTCCCATTCTCCCATGGCGAGCTTTGCCAGTTTCCCCGGATGGCCGAGGACCATGATGGCTTCAAACCATTGCCTGGCGGCGCAATTGAGCATGAAGCCCCATTCGTTGCTTACCTCGATGATCTGCCCGGAGGTCAGAATAAAGTTCCTGTTTGCCGCCCGCTCCCCGATATGACCGGGAACGAAGACAGGGGCCCTGATGCCGGAGGCAACGGCCACGTCAAGAAGACACTTAAGAGATGTCCGCAGTGCGGAGCAACTGAAAGGACGGACCCTGCCCGACGTGCCCAGGATGGAAAGCCCGCCGATTATGCCGAGCCTTGGGTTAAATGTCTTGGCCGCGATTTCCTTTCCTCCTGGGATGACAATCGTAACTCTTATTCCGCTTCCTGTGATTTCACGCACGGCATCCCGGATCATGCGGCGGGGACCGGGGTTAACAGCGGGTTCCCCCGGAGGCACGGACAGCCCCGGTTTGGTCACCGTGCCCACGCCCTCGCCTGCGGCGATTACCACCTCATCGCCTTCGATCCCTGCAACTGACGCGATGACTGTCACTCCGTTTGTAACATCCGGATCATCCCCTGCATCCTTGCGGACGGCTGCCTCCGCGGCTCCGTGGTTTCCCCGTACATAGAGAATGGGTATCACCACGCGGTCACCTGCAGGGATGGTGATCTCCACGTCTTTAAGAGAAGTACCATCAAAGAGAAACCTGGCTGCTGCCTTTGCCGCCGCCGCCGCGCATGTCCCTGTAGTGAAGCCGCTCCTGAGCTTACTCATTTTTTGACCCTTGAAACACCTCTATCATTTCCCTCCTCGCCTCTCCGATCGTAAGAGGGATCTTCTTGAAGGGAATATTGTCTTCATGCTTTAACCGGTAAATCAATTCCGCTATGTGGGGCATCCTGAGCTTAACCTGGTTCATATCTTCCGGCGCCGTAAAAACATCCTCAGGCGTGCCGCCCCTGACGATGCGGCCTTTGCTCAGTATATAGAGCCGGTCAAGAAATACGGGGACAAGGTCCACGCTGTGGGTTGCCATGACAATAGTAACATCCCTTTCCTTGTTGAGCCTCGTGAGGAGATTCATCATCTGGTATTCACCGAACGGGTCCAGCCCTGCCGTCGGTTCGTCGAGGAGCAGTATCTCATGACCCATGGACAAGAGTCCCGCGATACAAATCCTCTTTTTCTGGCCAAAGCTCAAATGGTGGATGGATTTTTTTGCATAATCCTCCATCTCGACCGACCGGAGGGCATCCGTCACCCTTTCTATTACTTCTTTCTCCGTGAAGCCCATGTTCATTGGGCCGAAGGCCACATCCTCGAATACAGTGGGGGCAAAAAGCTGGTCATTGGGATTCTGAAAAACGATTCCCATCTTCCTGTATATCTCCCGTGGTGCGAGACCTCTGATGTCGACACCGTCAAGAAAAACACTGCCCTGAAAATCCTTGAGAAGACCATCCATGATTTTCAGGAGGGTCGTCTTTCCGGAACCGTTATATCCCAGGATGCCCGTGAATTCAGCCTTTGCAATACTGAGGTTGATACCGGAAATCGCCTCAGTTCCGTCCGGGTAGGTATACGTTAGATCTTTCAGCAAGAGCCTGGTCATATCTGCCATAGGAATCCCATCATCGTGACGAACAGAAAGGAAATGACAACCTCTGCGAGGCTGAAAGGTTTTTGTTTCAATAAAGGGATATGGCCGTCGTAGCCCCTCTGCACCATGGCGATGCTGATGTTCTGGCTATGCTCAAATGCCTTGAGGATAAGGGACCCGACCAGGATGCCGATGGAACTGAAACGGCGATTGAGGGTGGCATATCCGAGACGATTTTTCTGTGCATCATAGATCACTCCGGCATCCTCGATCAAAACAAAAATATACCGGTAGGCATACATCAGGATTTCGATAAATCCCTGAGGGACCCTGAGCCAGGAAAGGGCCGCGAGTAATTCCGTAAAGGGAGTAGAAAATACCATTACTGCCATAATCGATATGGCTGCTATAATTCTGCTCGCGATGGACAGCCCTTCTGCGAGTCCTTCCCTGTAGGCCGTGATCTGGATTCCCATTATTTCGGTGGAAAAGATACTCTCCCCCCCGGAGAAGAATATCTTGAGAAGGAGTATGACCAGCACAATAAAAACTGGTTCGGAAAAACGGAGCAGGAAGACCCGCCACGGTATTTTCATCCGCCAGCATTGAAAAAGGCACAGTGTTGTGACAAGCAGATGAAAGGCAAATCCCTTGTAGCTCAGCACCATGACCAGAATGGCCAGGGTCACGACAAGCTTCACTCTTGCGTCCAGCCTCGAAAGCCAGTGCTCTTCATTATGGATGTATTTTGAAAATATCATTTATCATATCCGTCCAAGATAAATATTAGAAATTGAAAAGGGTGCACACAATCAGGTAGAAGTTTCTTTGCGGAAAGAAAACGAAACCTGAAAGGAGACACCCTGGTGAACAGATTTAACAGC
>JBEKXK010000148.1:0-7110 GCA_049512055.1 Syntrophales bacterium
ATGAACACGCTCCATGCATACAAAAGGGCGCCGCACGTCGTACTACTCAATAATCCTAATAAAAGAGGCACCCATCTCGGCTGAGTAGCTTTTACTTCCGCCATTATCTAAACCCTCCTTTCTTATCTATTTTCTGTCGCTTTCAAGATGTTCGTCGGTAGCAAGCCAGTAAATACAATTAGCGCAACATTTTTCTATTTCGTCCACTCGTTTCACCTCCACTGGACCAAAGGAACTGCAGCACAAATCCCACCTCCTCAAGGGATCATGTGTCATCTCTCCAAATTCGCATGCCCCCCATATATTGATCATTTCTCCCGCTCCGTAAGGCGTTCGTCAGCGGCAACCCAATATACGCAATTGGCACAGCATTTCTTGGTATATTTCTCTGTTTGAAATTCGTTACAGCTAAAATACTCGCAATATAAGTTCCACTGTACCATTTGTGTTGTAAAAATTCCGTCATATTCACAAATTCCCCATAGGTTGATCATCCATCGTCTTCCTTAGCAAAGCGTTTTTCATGCACGTGCCAGTAGAGTACAGTTAGCGCAACATTTTCCGATGTCCTCTACCATGCTGATCTTTTCAGGGGTAAAAAAGGGACAACTCAGGTCCCATCTCGTTGTCTGAAGTTTTACTTCTTGGGCTTGGGAGGCCATGCGACGCGACGCCCCTCCGCCCCTGCAATCTTACCGATCTCGTGCTCTTTCTCGAGATAGAGAATCTTCTCCGTATCGTAACCCATGAAGCGGCGGAGTACATACTCCGTATCCCATCCTATGGGCTTACCGCTGAATTCCGTGTAACTTGGAGCCTCGGAGAACAGGGGGAAGCAGCCCTGGATGTCCATAGGACCATACCAGGGATCTTCGACGTACTCGATCTCTCCTCTCTCCCGATAGTGAGGTCTCGTGCACGCGTCTTTCGCATCCATGACGGGACAAACACCAAAACCATGTCTCCTGCCGAGATTATCAATATCCGCTACCGTATGTTTAGCCGCCCAGGTTTCGATTGCTTCATAGATCTCTTCCTGAGCCGCGAGTTTTACACGGTCCATGTTGGTGGGATATTTTCCCGGCAGCCCCACGGCCTTGCCGCCCATGGTGTTGCAGAGCGCCTTGAAGGCCTCATCATCGGCACCGATGGCAATGAAGCCGTCCTTTGCTCTCACAATGCAGTCGGGGCAAATCCAGCGGAACCTGTTACTCCAGCGTGTCTGAACATAGCCTGTCAGACTGTACCAGGTAACCCCTGGACCGAGGGCGCGGGTAATGTTTTCCACCTGGGAGTTTTCGATCATCTGCCCCACACCAAGTGTCTCCCGTGCATACAGGGCCACCAGAGTGGCAAAAAGACCAAAAGTGCCGCCCATATAGTCGGCAACCCAAATGGGGACTTTCATCTGATCACCGGGATCATGACCGCTGATGAAGACGCTCCCACCCATAGACTGGGCGAGAATATCGTAGGAAGCCCGCACCAAGTCTTCGCGGCCCCACTGTCCCGGTCCGTTGGAGGTGAGGTAAATGAGCTTAGGATTGATCTCCCGGAGCTGCTTGTAACCTTCATCCCACCTGTCCAGGGTTCCACCACGGACATTTTCAACGAAAATATCTGCCTGCTTGCACAGCTCTTTAAATATAGTCCCACCTTCACCGGGATGGATGTCCATGCAGGTATGGAGCTTATTTTTCGCGCAGTCTGTCCATCCGAGACCTCCCGCCATGGCGATGTCTGTTTCCGCAACAACCCCTTTCCCCAGGATACCGGGCGCCTTGGTGCCGGTCTTTTCCTCCGTCCACAGAGGGAAACCGCCCTGATCCTTCGGTGGAGCAAGGGCCCGCATTGTGTCACCACGGCCGGGAAGTTCCAGCTTGATCACTTCCGCTCCCATCTCGGCCAGCATGGCGCAGTGGGAAGGGCCAAGGATGAGGGTCGTAAAATCAACCACCCGAATCCCGTCAAGGATTTTATCTTTTTTAAATACGCGTTTGCGATGGAAGAGGTAACGGCAGAACTCTTCGTAGGGAAGGGCATCTTCTTCATCTTCGGTCAGGTCTTCACCTCTCCTGGCCCTCATCACCAGGGCTTTCTGTGCAGAACTAAGCTGATCGAAATCATACCATACAGCCTCCATCTGCTCCGGAGGTACGTCCTTTTTATAGCGTGCTAATTGTTCCATATTAGTAACCTCCTCCTTTCCTTCCGACTGCCCCTTCTGCTATTAGTTGCTCCAAGTCTGATTTAAACAGGCCGCAGTATTTGCGCAGGATCTCCTCATTATCCCAGCCCATGGGCTTGTTGAGCCATTTGATCCTGGCCTGGGTCAAGTGGAAGTTAGGACGGCAACCCTGGACAAGCATTCTCCCATAGAGAGGATCGTCCACTTCTTCTACTGAAGCCCTGTCTAAAAAGTGGGGACTTTCACAGATTTCCTTTATGTTTCTACAACCGGCGCCGGCAAAGCCGTATTTCATACCTGCCTGATCGATCTCATCGAGGCTATTCTTTGCGGTCCACGCATCAATCTCCTTGTTGATCTCCACCTGTGCCTTCCATTGTATACGATCCGAATTCATAGGGAGTTCCTTCTCCCATTTCTTCATTTTGTCAGTGCCCATGCATTCGCACAATCGTGGCCATACAGGACCGATAGCAGCAATAACAGAGAATCTGTCCCCGAACGCATCAGGTTTGGCCCTGTGCAGCCCGTAGGGGTTGATCTCAAAGTCGAAATTACCGAATTGTCTTCTGATATTGCCCGTCATGGAGTACCATGGAAAACTACAGTCACACCAGCGCAGGCAGTGGGCGTAGCTGGCCACATCGATCATCTGTCCCTTTCCGGTCTTTTCACGATAATACAGGGCAGCGGCAACACCTACCGCAGCGCTGATCCCACCGGTATAGAAGCCCAGGGGCCACCCGGCACGGGAGGGCAGGTATCCTGTCTCCTGAGCCTCCTGCTGGGTAGGTTTCGTTATATCGAATGGACCGGCGAAGGAAGGAACCGTAGTCATAACTTGGAGGCCTGACTCAAAGGGCTTCCGCCAGGAGTCGGCGCCAAAGGAACCGAAACCGGTTACCGCTGCGTAAATAAGGCGGGGATTGATCTTCCTCAACTGTCTATAGCCAATGCCCAGGGAATCTAAATAACCTGGGTCATAATTCTCCATAATAACATCTGCCCGTTTTGCTAAAACTTTAAAAAGTTCTCTGCCTCTTGCTGTTGTAAGATCCAATGAAATGCAGTAGCGATTGCGGGTCTCAACCATGGCATAAAGGGCAGAACCGTGGGGTGGATAGTTCTCGCCCTCAGCCTTTATAGCACCTCCCTCTTCCACCGCAGGGCCGACCCAGCGCAAAGGATCGCCTTTCTTGGGATCCTCAATCTTGATCACCTCGGCACCGTGTTCCGCCAGAAAGGAAACACCGACCTGGAGGGCGAGGGACCACCAGTCAGGGCGGCATACCTCCAGGACTCTCACACCATCAAGCGCCTCCGGCTTCTTGAACCTCCGCCTGGGATCGAAAACGTAGCG
The DNA here is from genome assembly GCA_049512055.1 of Syntrophales bacterium. Taxonomy (GTDB): domain Bacteria; phylum Desulfobacterota; class Syntrophia; order Syntrophales; family UBA2185; genus Fen-1135. The sequence goes on from JBEKXK010000148.1 coordinate 3,549, forward strand.
ACCCCATTCCTCGTAAGGGAGCATCTTCTCTTCCTCAGGAGTGAGTGCTTCCAGTTTCCAGACCTTCAAGATAGCATCTTGCTGCTCTTTAGTAAGTTTATCCCAGCTGTACGTAATAGGCTTGACCCCTTTTTTCTCTACTACTTCCTTCGCTTTGGGAACCACAGACTGCGACGCAGTGGCATAGTAGGGCAGTTCATCTACCGGTATCTGACTGGGCAGTTTCGGCTTCTCGCCTTTAACTGATTTCAACTTCGAACTGACTGCCATATTTTACCTCCTTCTTTAATATCAATTATGTTAATGGAAATCGGGTTTTATAATAATTGCACCCCTCTTATAAAAACTTTCACCTCCTTTCGATGATACATAGACTTCCTACGTAAACCAGACAAACTAGGAAACGTTATTTTCTAAACTTAAAAGGGAAATTCCGGGTGATTACAGAGCGCCACAAAAGGGATGCTATCCTGGTCCGTCAGGTAAAAGATTGCCTACCGTGAATAGCTTACTGACACATCCATAAAACTCAGAGGCATTGACCCGACCGGTTTTTACCTCTCTAAAGTAAATGGCTTGCCGGCATATCCATAAAACGCGTAGAGTTACCTCTGGTAGGTCTAGCACCCCTATGTGGTCTCTATGATTTCGTGAAGCGTCACTGACAGAATAATTCTTTTAAAAAAATAATTACTCCTGATATTAGTGCCGCTTTGAATTTATGGTTTCTTGTTTCCTTAAATATCCTGAGGCCTTAAGAAATTTTACTTGAAGTTCAGTATAATAGAGAAATGGGAACTTTGTGAAGATTGCATATCGTAACTACAGTTTTGATAAAATAATCTGTACAAGAATGCAATACTAACAAATTATAAGGTTAATATCAGGTTAAAGCTTATATTATGATAAAGAAAGAAGGTAGGATCTAAGATTGGCGTTTTTGTTTATTAGTCCAAGTTTATTCCTTATATTATTTCTATGAAAATCAATGGCTCCCGATGATGAATTCAATATCTCTGCTATTTCTTTAGTAGTTTTTCCTTCTTTTATGAGATTTGTAATCTGAATTTCCCGCGGAGTAAGATTCGGGTATTTGGATGTTAAATTGCGGAGGAAAGGTGATATGATATCGTCCAGATGCGTTTCAATAATATTTATATATGCCATCTGATCAATATCTGTTCGTGTTCTTTTCAATTTTTCAATGTAGGGGGTAACAAGTTCCGTTACGTTTGCTAAAACTTTTTCTTCAAGCTCCGTCTTGTCCTCCTCTCTCCGTTTAAGCAATACCTTCAGAGCTATATTGACTTCTTCAAGATTCCGTGACTTGGCCTCCAGTTCCCGTTCCCTATTCTTCAATTCGTTTTCCGCTCGTTTGCGTCTTGTGATGTCACGTGCAATTCCTGCAGTTCCTATAATTTCACCATTGTCATTATATATCGGCGTCTTAATTGTCTCTATCCATCTCTCTCGTCCATCTTTACCCACTAACGGCTCTTCGACCTGTTTACGTCTGCCACACTCTATTACTCTTTTATCATCTTCCCTGTACTTTTCAGCTAATTCTGTGGGCCAGATATCCAGATCTGTCATTCCAACTAAATTCTCCGGCTTCAGACCACAAGCCTTGCCAAAGGCTTCATTCACTGCGATAAACCTGCTCTCCCTGTCTTTCAGCCATGCCATATCAGGAATGTTGTCGAGGATAGCCTTCTGCTGGAGCTGAATTTCCTGGACAGCCTTTTCTGCCAGTTTTCGTTTGGTGGCATTAGTGGCGATTTCCAACCATACCATGCGTCCATCTATCCATTCTATAGCTCGAACCTGATTTAGAAACCATATTCCTAATGTTGCATTATACTGTTCCCAAATATAAACACCTTTAGATTGCCCCTCCGGTTTTAATAATTGTTCATTAGCACAAGAATCACAGGGACCTTGCTGATTTTGAATACTTTGCCAGCAAATTTTACCAGTTATGTCACCGAACAAATCCCTCATATATTTATTGATGTAAAGCAACTCATACGTAGTCATATCAATGACATACACTGCAGCATTCAGACCATCAAGAACTGTCAGTAGACGGGCATGTGCCTCTTTCAACTGTCCTTCGGTGCACTTCCTTTCGATAACTTCCTGCTGAAGAAGTGATGTTGTTTTTGATAGTTCTGCTGTGCGCTCTTCAACCAGTTTCTCAAGTTGCGCGTCATACTCACGTAGCGCCACCTCTGCTTGCTTCCGATCAGTAGAATCTGAATACGTAACTACAATCATTCTATCCTTCAGGCTTTCTCCTATTCTTGATGCACTTACCAGGCAAATAATGTCACGACCATCCTTATGCCGACAGGGATATTCTATGCTGTATGTCCGCTCCCTCTCAAGAACTGGATAGGCATATCCTGCGATTTCTTCATATTCCTCATTGCTTCGGTATAAAATCCGTGTGCTTTCTCCTATTATCTCGTCGGTTTTCCAGCCAAAGACGGATTCCACCGCATGGTTCGCAAAAATGATCCGGCGATTCCTCAAACCGACAACCGCATGGGGAATCGAATCCAGAATAGATGACAAAACGTCTCTGATATCAATTTGATCCTGGTTGTATACGTCTTTGTTCGGCTCTTCCATTTACATCTCTCCAACGCAAACTGCGGCGATGAAAGGCAATACATGGCACTCATGGTTTTTTTATGCTGCTTAAGCTATCCTTAACTATCCAAAATATCAAGGGCTTTTTTGTTCAATTGTCCTTGTGTCTTGACATCATTGCCCATTCACCTATAGGATAAAAACTGAGGAAGGAACAGAGCGGTCAGTGATGCCGATCACGAGACTGATCTATGGATTAGAGGGTTGTCATGGACAATAGATTTGGGCGGGCGATCGTAAATTTCAGGAGCAGATGAACAACCACACGGGATGGGTGGCCAGGCATGGACTCTAGACTCCCAGATTAGAGAGCATCGTGCAGAAGGTATTGATAATCTCCACTAGCTTCGGATGAGATGTCTCGAAGCCCTGAACCGATGAGGCCAGACCTTCAATCGACAAATTGAGGAGCGCCGGATTTTTTTCACGGCGTGTGGCTTCGCGGGCTGATAATTCGGCAAATCCTGTTATGCTTTCCGCCTGCTCATAGTGAGTCTGAGAAAGGTCGGTAATTTCCTTCCTCAGGGTCGTCAGGAGGGTAAAGAGCTCGGCTTTGTCACTCTCTTTAACCGCTTCGCACTGCTTCAGCCTCTCTTCAATTTTGTCAAGATGATCCTGAATCATTTCCTTCGACCTCAATTCGCCTTGATTCCAAATGTCCCCCGAACCTCTCCGCCCCATAGGTAAAAGTATACGATGGGCGACCGTGTGTGTCAAAGGAATAATGCCCGCAAGATATTGTTTGGCGCGCATATGATTATGGTGGGGACGTGTCCGGTGATCGTCCTTTCGAGAGAACAGCACATCTTTTATGAGAGAGCGGTTATTTCTGTTTGGTCTTCCCCCGCTTTAGTGGACACCCCGAAGAGTTTCAGTTATTAAAGAAAAGAGAAGATGGGGGTGTGTC
>JBEKXK010000149.1:0-6902 GCA_049512055.1 Syntrophales bacterium
TTAAGAACCTTGAGAAGAAATTTTATGACAGCCAGAAGCTCGCCGCTGTCGGTCAGCTCTCAGCAGGCATTGCCCACGAAGTAAGAAATCCGCTCTCATCCATCAAGATGAGCCTCCAGATTCTTGAAAAAAGATTAAATCCCACCGGGAATGATCTGAAACGGTTCAAGATAGCGGAGAAAGAGGTTGAACATCTCGAGAAGATAGTTAATGATATCCTAATTTATGCGAAGCCGGCAGAACCGGAGATGAAGCCTGCAGATATCAGCGCTTTCCTTGAAAGTTCGTTATCGATGGTGGAAAAAGAACTGTATGACAAAAAGATAGATGTGCAGTTTCATAACGATCAGGGCATACCGCCGATAAATCTTGATTCAGCAATGCTAAAGCAGGCATTCTTGAATATATATCTCAATGCCATAGACGCAATGGAAGAAGGGGGCAGGCTGCGGATAAGCACGAGGCTTGTCACAAACGAGCACAAGCATATCTCAATTGAAATAGACGATAGCGGTTACGGCATCGAGGAAGAAGATATGCCTCACCTGTTTAATCCGTTCTTTACAAGGAAAAGATACGGGACAGGCCTGGGCTTGACGCAGGTTAAGAAATTTATCGATTTGCATCACGGTTCCATAGAAATATTCAGCAGGAAGGGCGAAGGAACGAAAGTTGTGGTTACTCTGCCTTTGGAAGAGAGCAAAAAGAATTCTGAAACACCTGTTAACGATACCGAGGGACAATCGCATGGCTAGGATTCTCATAATCGACGACGACAGCTCTATCTGCGAAACTATCGACCTTTATCTGACCGAAGAGGGACATGAGGTGCACACGGCCATGACCGGCACGGACGGGTTGAATAAGTTTGTGCAAACCTCGCCGGATGTCGTTATCCTCGACATTAGACTTCCGGATATTGACGGATTCACTGTTCTTGAAGATTTGCGCGAGGACGACGAAGACGCCAAGGTAATCATGATTACCGCCCATCACGACATGGACACCACGATTAACGCCATGAAGGAGGGCGCTTTCGATTATATCCGCAAGCCCATCAACGTTGACGAGCTGGATATAGCTATCCGCAAGGCCCTCAAGTCCATAGAAATGGAAAAGAAAATAAATGGCCTCCTCATGGAGCCTTCCCGGCAGTTCAAAGTGGGCGATATCATCGGCACGGGCAAGGACATGAGCGAGATATTCAAGACTATTGGCGTAGTCTCCCAGAGCAAGACGACCGTATTGATACAGGGTGAGAGCGGAACGGGAAAGGAGCTAATCGCCAAGGTCATACACAACAACACATCGCCTAATGAGCCTTATATCGGGGTTAACTGCTCCGCCATAGTGGAAACCCTCCTCGAATCTGAACTCTTCGGACATGAGAAGGGCTCCTTTACGGGCGCCTTCGCCCGGAAATTGGGAAAGTTCGAGCTTGCCCGCTACGGTACGGTATTCCTGGATGAGATCAGTGAGATGTCCATCAACCTACAGGCGAAACTCTTGAGGGTGCTTCAGGAGATGGAGTTCGAAAGGGTCGGCGGCAAGGACCGTGTCAAGGTGAACGCAAGGATCATCACTGCTACGAACAAGGACCTCAAGACCCTCGTGAAGGAAGGGAAATTCCGGGATGATCTCTTTTATCGCCTTAATATCGTATCCATCCATATTCCTCCTCTCAGGGAGAGGAGGGAAGACATTGCGCCCCTCGTCGATTATCTGATCACCAAGATTAACCGTGATCTTCATAAGCGCATCCTGGGCGTGTCCGACGAGTTGATGGATACATTTCTCAAATACAGCTGGCCCGGAAATGTCAGAGAATTGGAGAATCTCCTTGTCAGAGCCGTTGTCGTCGCCAAGGGACAGATTCTCGGGAGAGGAGACTTCCCGGAGCTTCTCGATGATATTGAAACAAAATGCACGCCTGAAGAAACCGGCGGAATGGGCTTAATGGAAACGGGGAAATTAGCGACACTCGATGAGATCGAAGAGAGATACATCCGGAAAATCATCAAGGCAAGCGGCAACAAGACAAAGGGGGAGATATGCGAAATACTAGGCATCTCCCGGCCGACTTTCGAAAGGAAGCTGGAAAAATACGGTATCACTCTTGAACTTGACGGATGAAAGCAAATTCCGCGAAATGTCGTCTCGAATCAGCTCGTGGTTAGAACACGATTATGAAAATTGTATCTGCGGAATTTATCAAATCTGCAACTGAACCTTCCCAATATCCCGATGGAATCCTTCCCGAGATTGCATTTGCCGGCAGATCCAACGTAGGAAAATCTTCTCTCATCAACGCCATCACCAGGAAAAAGAACCTTGCGCGGACAAGCAGCACGCCCGGCTGCACACGGCTCATCAATTTTTTCATAGTGAACAATCAGATCTCACTCGTAGACTTGCCTGGGTATGGTTATGCAAAGGCGCCGATTGCATCAAGAAAAGAATGGGGTCCGATGATCGAAGCGTACCTCATGCACAGAGAGTCCTTAGAGTCGGTCATCGTTATCCTCGATGTGAGAAGATTCCCTTCGGAGCAGGATCTCACGCTCATCGACTGGCTCCGCCATTATGAGATAATTCCCACAATCGTTCTGACAAAGATAGACAAAGTTTCCCGAAGCCAGGCAAAGGTCTGTCAGCGAAAGATAAAGGAACTACTGGGACTGAACGCAGATCCCATCCTTTTTTCCGCTCGAACCGGCGAAGGAAAAGATGCCGTCTGGGGAGCGATAAGGGAATTGTCCACCGGCAATAAACCCGCTTGAACCGTCCATCCGCTTATATATTCACCTTTCTCATCCGCGCATATCTCAGCAAAGCCCGCGGCAGCAATTGAAACGAGAGCTTTCTATGAGGCCCTTTATCCGCTTCGCGATGGCACTGTGCGGCGGGCGCTAATTTCTCGTTTCATTAAAGCGATTGAATGTTTCTTTAAATATCGGGCCCAATGCAAGGCCTAAAAAGTCGGGGTATGTGATTGAATCAATGACAAATGCTTCACATTCTCAGCATCTTACAAGTATCGCAGGAGTATTATGAAAACTGGCATGAATATTTCATTACTACATGTCAAAAGGAATAACGAAACGCAGGAGGACAGTATATGAAAAAGATATTAGAGACATTGGCTCTCTCGGTATTTGTTTTGCTGGTTACAGCGACCTTCGGATTCGCCGAGTATGCGGCGACAACTGTGAGAGACTTCCCGTACTTCCAGTTTGGTTGTCTGATCGTCGGCGGGATGACAATTATCTCCCTGAGACACAAGTACCAGAAGATGTACACACGGGAGTTGGTGGCCGTTTTTTGCCTGTATACCATGCTCATCACCCTTTTCACCGTGCCGGTAATCACCGCCATCAAGACTGTGGTGAGCTGAGTCTCGTGGCATGATTGTCGTTCCTGACGGTAAGACATATTGTCAGGAGTGATGTAGGAGATAATCGGTATGGCAGCAATAACAAAAACACGGGAGCAGAAGAGTTACCGGTCGGTGCTCATAATGAGTGCCTGGGGATATGTCATCGTGATTCTCTCATTTCTTTTCCTCTATGCGGGGAAATTGTTGGATGAGCTTGTAGGCACGTCTCCCAGCTTCATGTTCGGATTATTTTTTCTGGCACTGTTTGCCGGCATCGGCAGGTTCTATAGAGAGGCGTGGTTGAAGCGCAAGGATGTCTGAGATTATCTCGGATATTGAGCAATAAGTCATATTATTCATGGTTCTTTCAGGCCCCGTAACGCAACGGACGAGCGTTACGGGGCTTATTCATTGGTGCAGGTATTCTGTTTTTTTCCCCACATAGGGATGCCGTCCGGACGTTATCTCCACTTGCGGTTCGGTGCCCATCCGTCACATCAGCTATTCCATGGAAGATATATTGACTTGACACGCAGTCTGCAAATCCATATACTTTCCCAAAGAAAAAAATCTATAACATCATCTGCCCTAATTGCGCAGATCGGGCTTCGTGAAGAGAAACATTGAAGAAGTTGATGTTATGAAACAGGAGAAAGAATAGATAATGTGTCTCGGATTTCCCGGAAAAATAATTTCGATAGATGAGAATAAGCTCGCTATTATCGATATCAGCGGTACGCGGCGGGAAGCCCGCCTCGACCTGGTAGATGACGATACAGTTGTCGGTGACTATGTAATCTGCCATGCGGGTTACGCCATTCATAAGATAGATGAGGAGCTGGCGCGGGAGATGCTGGATTGCCTCAAAGCGATCATCGAAAGTGAAGCAAATTGACGATCCTTCAACTTAGCAGTTGACGGCTCATTAGAATGTCCCCTTCCCGCCGCATCCTGCCCTCGCAGGCTTTTGCCCGAGGCATATTATACAAAGCTATCCCTTTTTGTCCAATTCTTGAATTCTTAGAAAATCAACCATAGTTTCAGAAAGGCATCTGACAATGCAATATGATAAGATTCTACTGGATCATGGCGGGGGCGGTTTATTGATGAACGAGTTGATTGCCCATACGTTCCTCCCCAAATTGAAAAATACGTATCTCGAGCGCATGGAAGACGGCGCTGTCTTTGATATAGGCAATATTAAGCTCTGTTTTTCCACTGATTCTTATGTGGTGAGTCCTATTTTCTTCCCCGGCGGCGATATCGGCTCTCTATCCGTACACGGTACGGTTAATGATATTGCCGTGTGTGGAGGAATTCCCCTTTTTCTCAGCGCCGGATTCATTCTCGAAGAAGGCTTCAGCATGCATGATTTGGAAAAGATCATTGCATCCATGGCGCAGGCAGCGGTAAACGCGGGCGTACAGATTGTTACAGGAGATACCAAGGTCGTGGCGAGGGGAGCCGCCGACGGAATTTTCATCAACGTCTCCGGGATCGGCCTTATCAAGTATCAAGGGGTAATCTCTCCCCGAAGTGTGATGCCCGGAGACAAAGTGATCATTAACGGGACGATTGGAGATCATGGAGCCGCCATATTGTGTAAGCGGCAGGACCTGGGCTTTAAGTCCGAGATCGTATCGGACTCAGCCCCGCTGAATTCGCTCGTGGAAAGCATCCTCTGTACCAGTGCCAATATTCACTGCATGAGGGATGCAACAAGAGGCGGTCTCGGTGCAATCATGTGCGAAATTGCAGACCAGTCCGGCTGCGAAATCATGATCAACGAAAGAAATATCCCGGTGCGGGAAGACGTGAGGGGCGTGTGTGAGATTCTTGGCGTCGATCCGCTATTTCTGGCAAATGAGGGAAAGATGGTCGTCTTCTGCCCGCCCGAAGATGCTAAGAAAGTCCTCGAGGTAATGGCGGCGCACAAATACGGCAGAGCCGCCGCCGTCATAGGAGAAGTGGGCAAAAAGGGCCGCGGGCGTCTCCTGCTGAATACCGTGATCGGTGGATCAAGGGAAATTGACCTGCCGATGGGTGAACTGGTTCCTCGAATCTGTTAAGCTGAACATACACGGCCGTAAAAAAAGCAGGGAAGGCGCCGAGTACGTCTTGCCTGCTTCATTATTTCCCGCCGTGAAGTTGACCTTCAGTCTTTCGCTTTTTCCGTTCCTTCCTTGGCTTTGTCCGCGCTTTCACGCAGATGCGCCAGACGGGTAGACTTATGCAACTCGACTGGTTTGTCATAGAGGGAGGGACGCCATTTATAAATCAATTCTATGGCATCAGAGGGGCATGCCTGCACGCAAACTTCGCAGACTATGCACCGCAACGGGTAGAATGCAAGCTCGTTCTTTTCCTTGTCTGTTGTAACGGCGACTGACGGACAGCGAAGGGCACATACCCCGCACATAGTACACTTATCGTCCAAGAATACCACGTGGCCCCGGGCGTTTTTAAAAGGCTCCCGTACCTGAACCGGATACATCCGGGTGGCATATCCGGTGAAGAGGTTCTTCAAAATGGTCGGTAACATGAAGGGCATCTATTCACACACTCCTTTCGCCTTTTACCTCTCCATACAGCAGATGCATGGATCAATAGAGAGAACAATCACCGGCACATCCGGCAATTGACTTCCGGGCAACATGACCAACAACGAGGGGAGATTTGCATAGGTCGGCGTTCTGATTTTCATACGCTCCAGATTGCGCGTGCCGTTTCCTTTCGCATAATAGAAAAGCTCTCCTCGCGGAGCTTCCGTGCGCATGATCGCCTCGTTGGCCGGGGGAGTCCCCTTTACCTTGGTAGCTATTTCGCCTTCTGGCAATTTATTCAGCGCTTCTATCTGCAAATCGATGGACTGGAGGAGTTCCCTCGCCCTTACCAGCGCACGGGCATAGCAGTCTCCCGCGGTTTCCACTATAGGTTCAAAGCTGAGCTCGCCGTACGCATGGTACTTGGTCAAGCGAACATCTTCGCCGACACCGCTCGCCCTGAGCACGGGGCCGACGCATCCCAACAGGAAGGCCTGCTCCTTCGTTACCACGCCAACACCGACGGTTCTGGACTTCACTGTATAGTCATTGATCACGACCTTTATCAGGTCCTCGCTCTCCTTGCGGATTATGGGCAACGCGTCCAGGACGACCTTTTTCTGCTCCGCATTTATATCCCGGCGCACACCGCCGACTATATTGACTGAGGGGATGACTCTGTGTCCGGCAGTCATCTCTATGAGATCCAGGACCCGCTCCCTTATGCGCCAGAACTGCAGGAACATGCTTTCAAAACCGAAGGCGTCTGCCAACAGCCCTAACCACAGAAGGTGACTATGGGAGCGCGCCATCTCCGCCCAGATTGTACGCAGGTATTTTGTCCGGGCTGATAATTCCACCGGCCACAATCTCTCCATCGCTTCGACCACAGACACGCTGTGGATGTAGCTGCAGATCCCTCAAACACGCTCACAGAGGTAGATATTCTTGGCGTATTCGTTCAGTTCACATGCTTTTTCTAT
>JBEKXK010000150.1:0-6879 GCA_049512055.1 Syntrophales bacterium
ATCATCAACCAGAGATTTTACTATTGTTCCGAAAGCAGCGCCGATGATAATGCCGACAGCCATATCGACTACACTGCCACGCATCGCAAACTCTTTGAACTCTTTGAACATGCGCATTCTCCTTTCTGAGCCATTAGGAGAAATAATCTCCAGCGGCCTTTATTACTCCTGCCCGCTGCTGTCAATAAGATAGCATTGCAAGACTCCATAGTAAATAATCATTTTGCGCTAGTAGACGCATCTGCGACCAGGGGGCTATGAATACCTTATTTATCTTTCATGGTGTGAATTAATGACAATCTCAGGAGACTCATAGATGAACGAAACAGACGACCTCTGTTACTAACTTTCTATAGTCCACGTTTGACATAGACCATAGGAAAGTGTAGATTTCCTTCCATAATGCTCAAGAACATAGATGCGAATGCTTAAGCGAAGAAAATAGCCATGAGTGATAAAAATATTGAGAAGAGCAAGATATGGTGGGAATCCCAACACAATAGCGCGAGGCTGAAAGCGGAACGCACTAACCTGCTTGCCGATTTGCAAACTAGAATTATCAATGAGGGTTCGAAGGGACTTCTTCTAATTAATGGTGGCATCGCAGTCGCTCAGTTCCGCCGTTAGGCCGCCAACCAACAAAAGGAGGCATAAGATGTCTATAATCCAAGTTTGGGCCCCAGCAGTCGGCGACTCGTCACTCGGCGCCCCGGCAGTCGCCGCCCCAGCACTCGGTACCCCGGCAGTCGCCGCCCCGGCACTCAGACTCAGCGAATTGCGGGCTTATGAAGTTGATTCGTCTGTCTTATCAAGCAACTTGAAGAAGACATTGGCTGATTTCCAACAAATAATGGACGATCTGCCCAAGTCGAAATCGGGCTACTGCGTTGATGAAATAGAGCTAAATATGGGCTTCACTGGAAAAGGCGGGATTGCATTTTTTGGAAAGTTAGAGGTTGGCGTAGATGCGGCTATTAAGGTCAAGATCAAACGAGAAGTCGTAAAATAGATACCAGCATTGAAAAGAAGGAGAAAAGATCATGATTAGAGTAAAGAGAATGTCCCGGATGATGGGAATCTTAATAACATTCTTCCTTTCCATTCCATGCTCTGCCGGATCTCAAGGCAATCTGACAATTATTTACAATGATGGTTCAAACCAGACAATGAATTTGAATCAACCCCCTTCCAGTATCAAAGCGGTAAATATTTCAAGTGCTTCAAATGTTCAAGGCAGCGTGCCTAATATCGCCGGCCAATGGAAAGAAGTTGGCGGGGGTTGTACCGGAACAATATGGAATGTCGTTCAGGTTGGAGAGCAAGTTGTTTCGATCAGCGGCATCGGCCAATGTACCGGTGGAACATTTCAAGTATGGGATGGGACGAATTTTCAGTGGACGTCTGGGAGTGTTCTGACCTTTAAGGCCATTTACAAACAGAACCCCTGGGGGTGGCGTGAAAACAATGTACGGGTAACTTTTCTTTCCAATGATAAGGCGAGATTTGATTGGCGTTCTGATACTGGAAATTCCGGCGTAGTCGGTCTGGAGAAATAGAAGGGATGAGAAAAATATTCAATGATGAGAGAAAATGGTTACCTTTTGCTCTATTTCTCTGACGTCGCAAAATCTGTATGTGGTAAAAGCCCAGCAATGTGCTCCATCGGACGCGTTGCAGCACACCATCTAGTCTCATCGTTACCCCCTTTCTATCGCAATGCTCAGTTCTGATAAATGCCCGCTGCCGAACAATTATAGGTGGCGACCAGAGCGGCACATTTCATATTTGCACTGATCGATCTTACGCAGTACGTGTTGAAACATGCAAAGGCTCGACAGCTTATTTTTTGTTCGCATAGAATCCGGCTGCCTTCCTGAAGTCCACAAATTGCCATCTTTGATTTTCATTGTAGATTTCAAATGGGAATCGTGATAATCGAAACGAATATATAAAGTCAGAGACCAAATTTCATAAACCCTTTAACCTTTGTGTGGGGGTAGTGTGGACTGTATATTGAAACCCGTTTCTCGAAAGTGAGGGGGGCTTGTGTTTTTAGGGATTTTATGTACTCAGCTTTTGCGCTGACAACTCTAAAACAAAAGGAGGACTGAATGCGTGTACTCATATTGAAGGTATTTACGATTCTCGCTGTTTGCCTTTCGATAGTGCCGGCTTACGCACAAGAAGAGGACTATCGCTCGGTTGAAGCACTGAAATCATTGGGGGTACGTAGTTGCGCCAGCGCGGTTCGTGACATGACAAAGTTCATGTATGATAAAGATGACTTTGCTTATCTAAATTTATGGAACAAGGTAGCTATCGATAAACATATGTCCTTTACGATTACCTCAAAACCATATGCGGACGGAAAGTCTATTGCCGCCTTAGCCGTATCCCCGACGCCCGCTGGAACGTGCGATATAAACTTCGTTCAGTTTTTTGCTACCAAAGAGTCTTGCCCAAAGTTACGCGACACAACGTTCAAAGAGTGGAAATACTATGCAGATCTTGGCGGCACGCCCATGTATGAAGACTCGACCTTCGCGTCTTCAATAGTAGCGCTTGTGTCTGCTGAGGGAGGCTGTTTGATAGTCAAGACGGGTCTGCTTTTTCTTGACGCTGATATGCAGAAATAGGTGGAGTGCGCAGTTAGAAAGGAGAGCAATCTTTTATGAATCGAATCATCTTGGTATTGTGTTTGTGTTTTTTGACGCTCCAGTTATTTTGTACCTCAGGAGCAATGGGAGCGTCTCAAGAAGAAGTGAAATGCATCGTTACTGATTCGGGAGTGTATACAAGAGCACCAGGCAAAAAAGTGAACGCACCAGGCACACCTTCCGGTGTGACAGAACGAATTCTCGCAGATACGGTCAAGTTTCAAACGAAGTCTAATGAGATTCCGGCGACACTTGGCATCAGATTTGGCTTTATGTTCATAGTGACTGGTTTGCCTGCCATGACCAATGTTAATTTTCGTAAGGTTGTTACTTACCCAGCTATGCGCAGACCAGACGGTACCATCTCTAAGGGCTATGAAATCAATCTATCATACAAGACTTCTGCAGATGGAATAGTTGATAAAGCAATAGAAGGATACGGTTTCGATCACCCTTACGAACTTGTTACCGGTAAATGGAACTTTGAGATATGGTACGGTGATCACAAATTGACGGAGCAAGTGTACTATGTCGTAAAGCCATAGAATCAGCGTTGTCTTTAGTCGCATCGACTCGCTACTCTTTCCATCCGTAATCGTTAGTTTTGAAAATGACGACTGCTGAACAGCTGTAGGTGTTAGCAAGTTTCATCACCATTCGAATTTGATTTTCGTCGACGACAATCCGTGTTGCTGCTTGCAGATGAGCGCCTTTCCTTCTTTCCTTTGATAGCATTAGTTCCGATCAGGTTGCAGGATGTGGTCCCGGCAGTTATTGTATCTACAATTCCCACAGCGACTGCACGACGTCTTCAAACTCCGCCCTTAATGGATCGGATATGTAGGATAGGGCGCTTTCGGGAATTCCCACGAGGTTCCACACCTTCTTGTCTAAAGGCGGGATATACTGTTCTCCGCTGTCTCCCAACTGCATTGCATGGGCTATATAATCGGCTATGTGGACCACGCATGCCTCGACAGGATATAGCCTGGCATCCGAGGGAGAGTGATGGCAGGCGATCATCTCCTCCAGGCTCGCCGGCAGATTCCATAATTGCGCCAGCGCACGTCCTAAATCCGCATGGTCGAAACCAATCCCTTGTTTTTCAACCAGAGACAATGGCTCGTTATGGACCCTGCAGCGAAGCATCATTTCCTGTGCTGCGCCCGGCATCATCTTGTATATGACGAGCCTGCCTATGTCATGAATGATGCCTGCCGTAAAGAAACGCTCCACGTTCGCCTCGCGCCCTCCGGCTGTTGCGACCATCTTGGCGGCGAGGCCGCAGGCTACACTGTGCCTCCAGAGCGATTCCATGCTGACAAGGCCTTCCGGTATCCCTTTGAACACACGCAGTACGGAAGTCGCCAGGGCAAGATCGCGTAATTGGTTCGTACCCACTGCAAGAAGGGCGCGGCTGACCGTGTCGATTTTCGATGGAAAACCATAGAACGCGCTGTTGACAAGCCGGAGCAAGCGGGTGGTAAGGCTCGGGTCGCCGCTTATTATATCGCTGATATCTTTTATGGAAGACCGGTGGTCATTGATTGCATTATTGATTTTGATATAAATGAAGGGCAGGGATGACAATTCCACCCAACCCTTGAGGAGGGCTTCCGGTTTCCTGCGGTTTATCACATTAGCCTCCTACGAATTCCTGAAGGGTATGAGGCCTGCGCCTCCACACCTCGCTGTTGAATAACTGGAAGAAACCTTTATTCCGGGTCTATCCCATGTTTTCTTATTTCCTGTATCATTAAATGCTGCCATTCGGACATGCGATCATATAGATTGACAGATTGATCTTTGTTCTCAACCATCAAGATTGCCCACGAGAGGTTCAGGGGATTAACGTTGCGCAGAATACGGGGGACTTCTTTTGCCAAATGTAGGTTCCCGGTCGTCGTGTAACGTTTCCTGACATAAGTATGTGCAATATCCATAGGCTCATCCCGGGGTTTCTTTCCTTGATGGTCTTCCAGCCTTGTGCAACAGTGCTCGCTGTTCCACTGACATGACCCTTCCTTGATCTTACCAACCACTTGGGAAAGCCCATATTGCCCACTAATCCTCGTTGATTCTTGTCGCGGTTCATCCCTGGGAAAACGATCTTATTGCTCTTGGATACACATTCCCCTGAAAAGAACGCAAGAATAAGTTAGGCCGCTTCTCTTGCCTAACAATTTTACCGGCGTCAATTGTGTCTATCGGCTTTTCGCCCAAATTCCTTTAACTGTAACGAGTGGAATATTTTGCCGCGTCAGGAAGCTAATGGGCAGTATTCACCTCAAGGCGCCAAACTATAGTATCAATCTAAATTATTGATAAATCTGACGATTGGCTGTGATGCATTAGGAAAGCTATATTGGTATATGGTTTGCATCAATTGTCATCAAGTTGTGGAGAACATTGTGCCAATAATTGCAGCAGAAAGCTTTTACGCATGAACAACATTTAAACGTATGAGGAGACGCATCATGTCAGTTTCCGGAGTATCCAAACAAGTGCTAATTTTTATCGCCCTCTTCACATTCACACTCTGCCCCATTTCCAACGCCGCTGACCTGACATCCAACAAGGCAACAGGCAAAACTATTTCTCTCCCCAAGAACCTTGCGCAGATAACCTCGGCAAATAATTTGTCAAGGCAAAATCGGAAAGCCTCATCGAAGCTTATTCCTTTACATGCGAAGAGAACGCCTCAGTTATCGGTAAAGCACACAAGAGGGGAATCCAGATGGAAATCTATACCGGATAAAGTCAACCGGACTCCTTCACAATTCTGAATCACCCGCGGCAGTTCATGAGCTTACCGACAAATGCTCATTGAGGATATCGAGAAAAGTTTTTGGAATCGGGTCCGGTTTATGGGTCGAATAATCAAAGTGCACCAGCGTAGTCGAAGCTCGAACGCATGGCTTCCCGTCCTGATATCCCTCCTGGTGCAAGACGAAACTTGAGGTGCCAATCTTTTTCACACTGGTAAGGATTTCCACATCCTTGCCAAAGAAGATCTCATGCAGAAAATCCATATTCATGTTGACCGTGATCAAGCTTGGTTCGGCGAGATTCCGGCTGAACAGCAGAATGATTTCCTCATAGCCCTCTTCCAGCCAAACCGGAATTACTGTGTGGCCGATATGTCCTGTTATATTCGTTTCGGATATTCTCGGTGTAATGATTTTTTTAAACATCTGGTGTCGTCTCCTATGATGTTTTCCATGTGTTTGTCATTTACCTGACTCAGATGGGAATTACCGGTAAAAATATTTGATATCCATGTAAAAAGCAATGGGCATAAATTGAATTCGGTAGCGAGCGCATGACGAACGATACCGTTCCTTAAGAATCGAAGATTCTCCGCAGCTTGGTGCGGAGAGATTCAATAGTATTATAATTGCTGTTCATCAGATTTGTGCGTACATCCTGTAGTCCACAAATCATTATTTTTGGCGCAAATGCTGGATTTCAATCTGTTATCAATGATTATTGATTTAAGTTTTCCGAAAACATACCGATGTTCCAAATATACCGATGTTCCATGGATATTGTATTGAAAGACAAAGTGAAAGGAAGATGACATGAAAAAGTGTCTAGTAATTTTTGCAGTAATGTTCTGGGCGTTTTGTTTCCCTATTTCCGCGGAAGCTGTGAGCTTTATCTTAAATTATGATAGCGTGATACCTGGCCTGGTGGATGTTGAGAGTATTATTACAGCAACCCCGACAGCTAACCCCGGCGAATATTGGATCACAGGGGTGACTGGGGAGCGCAATGGCAAGGCTATTACGAGTTTCGTGACGGGAGGTCCGGGTTATTTCGCTTATAAAGACACGGTACTCGACAATTTACTTTACTTTCCCCTCGGAGACTTAAGCCACACCGGCAATAGCGGTTTTGTTATCGGTACGGCCGACGGCGAATTTCATCCGTATTGGAGTTACGACAACAAACTTTACGAGTATAAGCTTGGTGGCGGCAATGGTAATCCCGGAATCGAAATCACCGTTAATGTGGGTTCCGTACCCGAGCCGACTACCACGCTTCTTCTCGGGTTTGGTTTTCTGGGTCTCGCAGTAATTGGGTGGAAGTTTAACAGCTAACGAGCCTGTAGGAAAAGCCCTTTTGCAGAGAGGCAGTTTCCCGATCGGCTCTGGTTTTTTCAAACCGTAAATTTAACTGAACTGGTTTCTTCCCCGACCGAGTACTATTATCTTAAGCC
>JBEKXK010000151.1:0-6290 GCA_049512055.1 Syntrophales bacterium
AACTCCATTGTGATTTTCGAGGCTACATCCGGGTTCGCTCACGCTGCGACCCGCAGGTTTGCTCAACTCCCTTACGGAGCCTTTGTCAGGAAACTTAATGCTTCAGGTTACCCTTAACACCTTCCTCCAGCTACGTGGGCGAACTACCGAACTCCCACGGTCGGACTTTAACCGACAAGTCATACGTTTTACACGGCATACCCTACAACTCCTCAAGAAATGTGATGAGATTATACCGAAGATTACGACTTGAAGTACTCAACAAAAAAGGCAGGGCCATCTATGACCCTGCCTTTTGCTTGGGTTCAAACCAAATTAACTCGTTGAACCTCCAAGTTTACGGACTACTCATCTTATATACTCATCCTTCTAACCCCTGCCAATCCAACCAGACTAAAGCCAAGAAGGAGTAGGGTGGAGGGTTCGGGAACCGACGTTTTACTGGGCCCGAATGCAAGGAATTGCGGGTCGATCAGATTGCCACCAATGGGGATGAAGTCACCCAGATAGGCGCCTGTCGTCCCGTTGAAGGCGGCCACCCGGCCTTGCCCGTCCGTCACGTATAAGTTGCCGTCCGGGCCGAACTCCAAGCCGATCGGCTGAACCAGGACACTGCTAGATGGGACAAACTCATCGATGAATGCGCCCGTTGTGGCGTCGAAGCGATGCACGACGCTCTGAGTTATATCGGTGACGTAGAGGTTGCCGTCCGGACCGAACGCCAATCCGGAGAGGTTGCCGATATTACTCCCGGGAAGAGTGAACTGCACAAGTGTGGAGCCGTCGAAGCGATCCACACTACCGTTGCTTTGGTCAGCAATGTAGAGCTTGCCGTCCGGACCGAAAAGCATCCCCGAGGGGTAATACAATCCTCCGACGAAAGACCCAAAGCCCGGCGGGATCACCTGGTCGATAAACGCGCCGGTCACGCCGTTGTAGCGATTGACGTAGCCATTGGCCACATAGTTTGCGACATACAGGTTGCCGTCAGGCCCGAATGCCAGGCCACTGGGTGAACTCAAGCCGCCGCCTGGGCCCACAAACTGGCCGATGAAAGCCCCAGTAGTACCGTTGAAGCGATTGACGACGCCGCCATCCTGGTCCACGGAATAAAGGTTACCGCCCGGGCCGATGGTCAGGCCTCCGGGGAAGCCCATGCCACCCGGAACGCTAAGCTGATCGATGAAAGCGCCGGTAGTGGCATCGAAGCGGTTCACGCTGCCATTGCCGGCGCTGTAGTCCGCTACGAACAAGGTGCCGGCGTGGGCCGTACCCACCAGACCGGCGACAGCGAGGAGAGCGAGTATGCACCCGCAAACTGCGCCCAACACAGTTACTCCCAACCATTTCTTCATAAAATCACCTCCTGCTTCAGTCTACAATCATGAATGGTCTCGTTTTTTCCCATAATATAGCAAAAAGCAATCCTTGCTGCTTTCTATCTAACCTAAACTATTGATAAAATTTTGCAGTGCCTTGATATACATAGTACCGTATCTAGCTTAACGGATGGCAGCGGGTAAACACAATGGGGATTGATTGTGAGGAAACTAGTATGCTTTTATTACTATATCGCAAATTATGGTTGCGATATGGGCTGCTGTCTCATGTCGACTGATAATTGATACTGAGCTGACAACTGATAAGAACTTGCTTCTGAGTGAATCGTGGATATAAAGTGGTCTCGTATATCAAGGAAATTTTATCACAACCCGTTGCGTCGGGATGGAATCTGATTCCTGTTACGTGGACATGGTAGCGCAATAACTTCAAAAAGTTTGTAGTGGCGATGTTGATTTATTACTGTTTGAAACCTTCTTCCTTTTCCAAGATAGAATCGCTGTTTAGTACAGGAAGAATGATATGCAGCGCATCTTTAAACCGCTGTTAAGATACATTCGTCCGAGAGCAATATTGAATTCGGCAGCGAGCGAATGCCTAACGATACTGTTCCTTAAGAATCGAAGATTCTTCGCAGCTTGCTGCGGAGAGCTTCAATTATGAAACACCTTTTGATAAGCTCCAAAGATTTACCGAATTATTGAGCTGGTGCAAACGTTCCCACGATTATATAATTAAAGATATATTCTTCTTTGGTAAAAAAGGAATTCTCATGTTTCACTGGCTCACTAATCTCCGCCGGAAAAAGCTCATGGCAGTTCCCTTCCCTCCCGCATGGGAAGAAATATTGCAGAAAAACGTTGCCCATTATTGCATGCTGGAAAATGCAGAACGCGCTCATCTGCGCGCTCTTATCCAGGTGTTTATCGCCGAAAAAGATTGGGAAGGCTGCGGCGGGTTGGAACTTACCGATGAGATCCGCGTCACTATCTCCGCTCAGGCGTGCCTCCTTCTTCTCGGGCTCCCCCATGATTACTATAAAAATGTAGAGTCAATCATCGTCTATCCATCCACTGTAATCCCGCCCCATCGTAAACCCGGCTTTTTTGAAAATGTTCTCGAGCCGGTAGGAATCGCCCACCCCATCATCGGGCAAGCCTTCCAGCAAGGGCCGCTCATTATAGTTTGGGATTCAGCTCTGCACGGCGGCCGCCATCCTGAGTTAGGCCACAACGTTATCTATCATGAATTTGCCCACAAACTCGACATGCTCGACGGCGCTGCGGACGGCACTCCCCCGCTGCGGGACCGGGCTGAATACGGTGATTGGGTGCAGACATGCTCTCGTGAATATCTTCGCCTCCGACATGACGTCGAACATGGCAAGAAATCATTCCTCAATGCCTACGGCGCTGTAAGCGAAGCCGAATTCTTCGCCGTTGCCACCGAGCAGTTTTTCGACCAGCCCCGCTTGATGATGGACCACGCCCCCGACCTTTATCGTGTTCTCCGGGAATATTACCAGCAGGATCCAGTCCAGCGTATAGGCCGAAATAGTTGCGCCGTTTGAAGTTATACTCTCATCTTGATAAGAATTTGCCGCTTTTGTTTATGATAGATTTTTAATGGGGGGTTAGATATTTGTTGTAGGGAAGGCGGCAAGCATGATGAAGATTACGATTATTCTTATCGTGAAGGTCATTAGAAAATTTTCAGATTGATACGCCCGTCTTTAGAGAAAGGGAAGGAGCGGCTGCCAAAGGCCGTTTTAACAGAGGCCTTGCCTTCTATCTTGTAAGGCAGGTCATGTCCGATGATAATTGTCTTCAGACTACCGCCCAGATCTTTAAACTTTGCAACGACGGATACTTGCACCTGCGTTGTTGATGACGAGGGGACGAGAATCTCCTTTTCCAGGCGTCCGGTTCCGATTTCTTCGTTGTCAAGGAAAAGACCGTATTCGAAAGACTTGAGCGTAAGGTCAAAACGGTTCGGATTTTGAACGTCGAGACCGATGAGAAGGTTCGCCTCCGTGAAGGAGCTGGGGCTGAGGATGATTTCACGGAGGACGAAGGAGGGTTTTTCCATGATCCAGGTAAGACAGGATACAAGACATATGGAAAGGGTGAGCAGGAACAATATGCCAAGAGTCGCCATCCATTTTTTTGCATTCAGATTTTTCATACAGGATGTCCGTCCTTTCCTTCAAAAGAATATGCCTTCATCTCATGTTGAGCTGGGCCGTAATGTCCTCTTACGTCAGTTGCTCCTGGAATATCTTCTTTAGTTCCCGGCATCGGGCTTCCTCTTTTCGGTAGATGACGCCGATAAGAATCTTTTCGTCCAAGAGATCGGCCGTCTTCGGGTTTTGACCTGCCCCAAGAACTTGTAACACATTATGATTCAGAGTTCTGCGATTTTTTTTGGCGATGACCGAGTGAAGTGTAATATGGATTGTCTGAATCAGAAAAACAACAGTACAGGAATAACGAGATAAAAAGGGCAGTATTTGTTATACCTGCCTATACGTCTACAAAATAGATAATACATTGATTTCCAAATAAAATGTTGCATTCCAAATGTGCCTCTGATATCAGAAAAACCAATATATCGAATTTGTCTCGTTGTTTTTTAACTCTCAGCGTAACGTCCGCGCGGTTTCTATTCGTTCCGGAATCAGAATCATTTCTATATACCATAAACTTTCGGCTGAGACCCGTTTTGTGTCTTAAAATTGAAAAGGAGCATGCTTAGCCATATGTCTGAGATAATTGAAGATAAGAAATCTGCAGGAGTTCGTAATCGACGTGTTCACATGGCGAATGAAAGAACATTTCTTGCGTGGATAAGAACAAGCATTGGGATAATGGCATTCGGTTTTGTTGTTGAAAAGTTTGCGTTGTTCATAAAACAAATGTCATTGATTTTGGGAAATGCTAATATTGAAAATGTTTCTCCTCCTTCTCATGGATATTCGGCAATCGTTGGAATATTCCTTGTCGGTCTTGGCACGTTGATGGGCCTCCTTGCATTTCTCAGATACAAGAAGGTTGAGAGACAAATAAATGAGGATACGTATCAGCCATCATCTACACTTTACGTACTGCTCACCATATCAGTCCTTGCAGTTGGAATCTTCCTTGTAGTGTATTTGATTCATAGTACGTAAAGCTGTCTTTCAAAGAAATCCCCTGTGGCCCCCTTTATCAAAGGGGGCAGGAAGAAAGGACACCGACGCTGGATTCCCGCCTGCGCGGGAATGACAATTGAGGGGCGGGAATGACAAATAAGTGATTCAGATGATCCAAGAGCTTCCCGGACAGACGCTCAAGATATTTGTCCGGCCACACTTCAACGTGATCGCGAGCCCTCAGGACGAGACTTCGGCTGACCACCAGAACGTGACCGCGACGGAATAGACGGCATCGAGCGGGAAGCAGGTGCGGATCTGTAAGCGTGCGCAGGTGCGCGGCCACCGCCACCGGTGGGACGATGGTCGCCGCCGCGAAACGGCGCCACTTCGTAGCCAGGTCCCCAGCCGCCGTAGTCAACGCCGTAGGGTTCATAGTAACCCGCCCCAATGCCCACGCCCACGCCGTCGTCGTATCCATATCCGCCGCCAGCTACGACGCAGCCGGACAATACTGCCGTCAACGTCAAAACCACCAAAGCAAGCCCCAACCGGCGTAATAGTAAGATATTCACTTGGGCACCTCTTTACTCTCTGTGTCCGGCCATTCAAGCAATCCGAACGGCGCCCCCGAAGGGTCGGCCACCACAGCGACCTTGCCGCCGTGGCGATCAATCCGCGGCTCGACCAGCACGCGGCCGCCAAGCGCCACGACCTTTGCAGTCATCTTGACCGCATCTTCGACGCGTACGTAATTGAGCCAGCGAGGATGGGCATTCGGCCTCTTCGCAGGCAGCGTATTCACGCTCGCACGAGCATGGTTGTCGGATGCGAGCAAGAGATGCTGGTTGCCCTCCTTAGCGGGCAACTCGAAGACTTCGTAGTCGAATAGCATCTGGTAGAAGGCAGCATCGGTATCCGGATCTCTCGTGATTAACGAACTCCAAATCCATTCTCCGGGTGCGGCCAGAACATCGGGCGGATCACCGCTACTGGAAGCGAGTACCGCAAACACGGCTCCCTGCGGATCTGCAAAGACTGCTTCCCGGCCGCGGTCAGGGATGCTATGCGGCTCGAACAGCACCTTCGCGCCATTTTGCAAAGCAACCTTTTTTGCCGTGTCGACATCGCCCACAGCGAAGAAGCTCAGCCACGCCGGCTGTCGTTGCTCGCCCGCCGGTACAGTCTTGTGAATCAGTCCTGCGACCGGACGACCGTCGAGAAATGCCTCGGCGTACGCTGTCTCGCCAGCCTGAATATCGCGAAATGTCCAGCCAAACAGTCCCGCATAGAACTTCTTGGCGGCGGCGAGGTCCGGCGTCACCAATTCAACAAATATAACTTTGCCGACGTGATGCTCTTGGCTGGCCGGCTCAACAATCGCAGGCAGCTGGATCGGTGCGGCCATGACCGGCACAGCGCACGCAACGCAGAGAAATAAGGCGAGCGACACTCGCCTAAGAAAACGTATAGTCCGATCAGGCTGCATCCTTTGCGGACTGATTTGATTTGGTGTTATTAGGTCAATCAGGTTTAAGCTGTGTTGCGGATGCATTGTGGTCTCTCCATGTTGTGCTCTTTACTGGAACGTCATCGTCCAAACAAATGATATACGCGAGAACCGGGCGCGTAAGGTCCATCCATCACTATCACCCAAGTCTATCATATAATAAAAAAACCGTTCTCTAAAGACAAATTTACGAATTGCCTCACATTAAATGTTACCCAAGGTAGTGAATAAAAGAGATCGTTGACTCATAAATAGGTGTTACCGAACACCGACTCCAAAAAGGAGGATAACTGATGAGTCCACGATCGA
>JBEKXK010000152.1:0-6129 GCA_049512055.1 Syntrophales bacterium
AGAAAAACCATGGAAACAAAACTTAAAAAAATCCTATCCCTCTGAGTAACATATATTATGAGTCAACGTTCCTTAACCACTTCTATCCTTCGGTAACATTTATTTATGAGGCAATAGGATAGATGAAGAATTACCCACACCCAATACTTAACTATACTTTAGACCAGAATTCTGCCGCTTCTTCACTATTACCACTTGTAATGTTGTATTGATGCGGCGAACTCATGATAGGCTGAAACTGCTAAAACTGACTTCACAATAGGCGTACAAAAATTCTCATGGCAATAATCGAGATGCAACACCGGAAAAAATCTGATATGTGAAAACAAAATATTATGGCACGGCACATCCTCAGGTAGAGATTTTATTTATCCGCGGCAAATGTTCCGGGGACAAGTGAGAAAAATAAAATGCCACACATGGGTTGGAAGAGTCTGATAAGAAGTTGTTCGTTCAGTGGACAGGGGCAACACCCTATAGCGGCTTATTCTGAGTTCATGCCGCCGATCCATTTGGGCTGCAGACCTTACGGCGGAAGGATACACGGCTTCTTCTCTGAAGAGAACCCTTATGGTTTCCCGGTCACAGAGTTTGAAGAGTATTACGAATTGCGTCCGGGGCTGGAAAATATCGCCCACCAGGTTCTGGAGTCTCTGGTTCATCTGGCCCGCGGGGAACCCACTAAACACGTTGCCAAGAACAAATTGGTCAATAACCCGTACTGGCCGCCGGAACTTGCCAAGCAGGCAGGAAAGTTAAATCATGAACGCTTCGTTTTGCTTCTGCCGCTTGCTCTTTCTCTCACCCATGACGACAAGGGCAGGAGACGGTGGACATTCTTTGGCGGCAGTGAGCAGGGGCCCGCCCGTCCTTTCTGGAAGAGTTTTTTCACCCCTGACGGCAGTAAGCTGCCATCAGAAAGAGCAATGGATTTTATTAGAACACTTCTCCATGCCGCCTACGGCGAACCTCTTGAGAAATTATCTGATCTCCATGGTTCCGGCTTTCGCATTCTTGAGGAGTATGATGATCCCCGCAATAATCTGCGGCCGGTCTGGGTATCGCCCTTGACCTGGCATCGGGGAATGTCACTGAAAGGTGTTAAATATCTTTTGAACTTTGAACCATTCGAGGGACTTCCAGCGGATTTGAAGAAGGCCTATTTCGCAGGGAAACTAAACTTGCTGCCTTTCCCGGGCAGCTTGCTTTTTTGGGGCGTCCCCGGTTATATCAAAATGCAAAGTGAATTAACGATGGCCAACCAGATTCCCTTGCTGGGTCTTGTGGACCGTCATGAATCTCCTTATGGACTACGTGTGCCTCAGTCCGGCTGGATGCATGTACCACGGCAAAACCATCCCTCACCCAATGAAGACTTAGGACCGATCAGAAGCACCTTCCGGCGGACCCATCGCTGGGCAAAGGTGCACCGTTATGAAGATGAGCTCGCGACTCCCGGACGTCAGGATCATATCGCCAGCGTGCTTTTCAGCACGAATCCCAAAGACCTGGATCTGTATGGCAAACCCATGGCGCGTAACAGCCAGATATGGACTCAGGACTACCAGCTATTGCTCGACGGCCCAACCGCGACGAGAGCCGAGATTGACGCCGCCATCAAGTCAGTTAATCAAGGCGGTATGTTTGGATACAGATTTCAATATCCGCCGATGTGCATAGGATCATACCAAGTCTACTGGCATCGCCCTCTCATAGCGTACGTGCCGGACAATGCGGATAAGCCGACCGTGCTGCATAATACTCTTATGGGATACCTTACTGCCTATAACGCAAAGCAGCGTGTTGATTTAGATCATCCGATCGAACTACGGCCGAGCCTTTACAAACGAGACGCGCATATGGCCGTCATTGAACTTTTCAAAGATAAAAAGCATGAGCAAAAAACAGTTACAAGAGCGCTGAATCTGTTGGAAGCGCAGGAACTCACCGGCAATAGAAAGCTCCCTCGCACTTTTGCAAGACAGATATTGATGCTGCCGGAAAGCAAGACTCTCGATGCATGGCTCGCGTCTTTGCCGGAGATTGCGGGCGATAAAGAAAGAGGTCAACTGCTCGCCAATCAATTACGGGATCACATCGAACACAAAAAACCGATTCTGCCAGTTTCGGGAAAGAAAGGACTGCCGGCCTCGCTGACTTTTGGCCACACTGCTGTTCGTTCTTTTGAAGTCCGATATTGGAATGATATCCTTCATCTATCGACCGGTGAATATAAGAATAAAGCCAATTCCGACTGTATCCTGGACACTGTAACTCAAAGGAAGTTGAAACATCATCATCGAGATCTGGAAGGGCTCGGAAATTACTTGCTTACCCACTATAGGCGGGTCATCGCTGAATGCGGAATGCGGGGAAAGGCGCTGGTCGGAGACCTGCCTTTCCGATGGAAAACTGATTTTGACTTTGACTGGTGGGGAGGGTGGGCGAATGACCAACTGGGACGACTTGAGGAACGTAATCTCCTAATAGTGATTCCGGGACGTGATCGCCATAGGGCGATTGTCATGGCCGATCATTATGACACGGCATACATGGAAGATATTTATTATAAGGAGCAGGGTGGTTCCGGCGCGCGTCTTGCGTCGGCCGGGGCAGATGATAACCACTCCGCAACTGCGGCGCTGATGCGTGCCGCTCCGATCTTTTGCGGACTCAGCCGGGAGGGAAAGCTCGGTTGCGACATCTGGCTTATTCATCTCACCGGTGAGGAATTTCCATCAGACTGCCTCGGAGCACGCAATCTCTGCCAACATCTCGCAGAGGGCACATTGAAATTACGATTATCAAAGGATAAAGAAAAAGATCTCTCAGATGTTCAAATTAAGGGCGCGTTTATTCTTGATATGGTTGCACATAACAGCGAGAGTGAACGTGACAAGTTTCAAATATCTCCGGGAATGGGAGAGGAATCGTTATGGTTGGCTTATCAGGCCCATATGGCTAATGAGATGTGGAACACCTCTACCGATATTTGGAATATGAGACCGTTTCGCAGCAGATGTGCGCGCGGAAAGCGAAGTTCCGATGAAAAGACGGTCCCGGAAATTGCATTGCATCCGAAACTTGATGGTGAAATCCGCTTACCTCGTGATCCCAAGAGTACGCTTTATAATACAGATGCCCAGATCTTCACTGATGCAGGCATACCGGTAGTTCTTTTCATGGAGAATTATGACATCAGCCGTCACGGATACCATGATAGCCATGATACGATGACTAACATTGACCTTGACTATGGAGCTGCCGTAACAGCTATTGCCATTGAAGCCGTCTTCCGAGCGGCTACTCAGGAAAAAATATTTCTCGGACAGAAATAAAAAAGGGATTAACCGTGATTGGCTAACACCTCAGATTTGAAGCTATCCGCAGCAAGCTGCGGAGAATCTTCGATTCTTAAGGAACAGTATCGTTCGGCATTCGCTCGCTTACCCCGCAGCAAGCCGCGGGGAATGCGCTCGCTACCGAATTCAATGGTGGGTCAGGGCGGAAGAATGACAGTTTCCATTTGTAATCTAAGATAAAACCTGTTTATACTGCGCATACATCTCTGGAAGAAAGATTCGGAGCGTCTTTTCTCTTTAGTCTCAGAATGATAGGAGGATATGATTATGGGAGAACAGAATTTAAAGGAAGTGGCTGATTTTATAAGAAACAACTTGAGGCTCAAGACTTTCCCCGTGGCGGTTAAATTCTTAAAGGATAAAAAAGATTTTCCTGAAAAAACCCGTCAGCCATCCGTAGCCCTTGGGAAAAAGATAGCCATTTGCCAGGCTGTTACCATGGCCCGGGTTTATGGATGGACGGTAGGCTTGACAAAAGACGACATCGTCTGTGTTCCTGCAGCCATCGCCTTCGGCTTCAGCGAGTCAACGGATTCTGCCGCCTCTCTCGGAAGGCTCTTTTGTGAAGGAAGCTATTCGATGAGTGAGGAAGTTGGGCGGAAGGAGGCCACCTCAATCACGCGGTTGCGTAAGGATGAGTATGGGGCCATTTTGTTTGCACCCCTGCACAGGGCGACTTTCGAACCAGACACAGTCGCCTTTTACGGAAATCCCGCTCAGCTTATGCGCATGGTACACGCTTGGACTTATCGACAAGGCGAACGAGTAAAGGGTAACTTCGGGGGTAAAATTGAATGCACAGAATATCTTCTTGCGCCATTTAAAGATATGGCGCCGCACGTTGCCATGCCCGGAACAGGAGACCGCGCCTTCTCCATGACTCAAGATGATGAAATAGTTTTTTCACTGCCAGGCAAACACCTTACGGAGATACATCAAGCTCTCCAAGAGGCGGGCAAAAAAGTCGGCGCTCAGTATCCTGTGCCCGTTTATCTTAACTTCCAGCCGGAATTTCCAAAGCAGTTCAAAGAACTCGGAAAAGAATTGGGCATTTTTTAAGAGTTCATAAAGCAGTAACTTTTTGTGAGGGCGTAGCCAATTGAAGGAGAGTAGGACTCTGCGTCACCAAAAATTGAATGATGGAATTCTATCTGCTGGCTATCTGAATCTTGTTTTCCACGGATTCAACGCCTTTGACTTTTCTTGCAATCCGCTCCGCGGTCGATTTTTCCCGGGGGACTTGCACAACCCCAGCTAACCGGACTTTTCCCGGCTCATTAACGAACGCGGAAACATAGCTTGATGGAAAACCGGCTTCTGCGAGGGCTGTCCCCACTCTTACTGCAAGTTGCATCATATCCAGGGAGTGCATCACATCACTGGTGCGTCCTCGGACTTCATCTGCGCGGGCTGCGCACAAGACCATATCAGCCGCGGTATCGACGGTAAGTTTGTCCATGTTGAGGACAATATCATACAACTCAGGATTCTCCCATTCCCGATGGAAGGCAAACCTGATAAAATCTTCTCTCTCGTGATCACTCTTCTCCATGACCGTAACGGCGGTCTCCCTCTTATAGCCCCTCTCCACAAGATTGCGGACACGCTTTTCCTGTGATGCGATTACCCGTACATGAAGCGCATACGGGAGAGACCGAAAAAGCATATTGCCTCCCCGTCCGAGAATTACTGCGCTTCCCAGGCGTGCGAGTTCATAAATGACGACATACAGGCGGTCCAGGCAAATCTCAGGCCGGCATGAAAAAACCCTCTTCAAGAGAGGCGGAGTCTTGCCGTTCACTTCTCTGACGTCATCAAGAAATCCCATTTCTTCGGCTTTTTTTTCGATATCTTCTGTATCATAGAAGGCATACTTCAGTTCTTTCGCTACGAGCTGCGCAATTTCTGTTCCTTTTGTGCCCATCTTTCTGGAAAAGGTAATAAAGTACATACGATCCTCCCTGTAATGACTACTCCGCTGCCAGGCCCTCTTCCTTCGCAACCCATCCGCCACCCATAGATTTGTAGAGGTTTATGAGAGACCGGGAAAGGCTTGCCTGTGTTCGAGCATTGTACGTCTTCAAATGGTTTTGGACAAATCAGGTCCGAAACTAAGAGATGGTTTCAGCGCACAATAATCCTTTCCTGCCTTTTAGTCAACATTGAGTACCATTTAAAAAGATGCATGTCCGTCAGAATTGCCGTATGCTTTGTTACAGGAAGGCTGTAGCGTTTGAAAGAAAGTGTGCAAGTCAAAATTGTTTGACCCTTGACTTCAGGAAAAAGCAAAGGGGAATATGCTCCCGATTGAATAACACGGGGGCCGGAAATGTCCCGCGCAGAAGTAAAAAAGGGATTAACCATGACTGGTTAACCCCCTTGAATTCATGGTGGATCAGGGCAGAATTGAACTGCCGACACCTGGATTTTCAGACCCTTCACCGACGACGTGATGAATATGCTGAAACCCCCATGTCATCTTGCTTTGCGCCATGTGCAGCATAAAAATAGGAGATCGTCTATTTTCAGTTTTGTATAGTAATTTTCAGTTGAATTTATTTGTGACGGTTACAAAAATAGTTACAAGGGCGGGCAATGTCCTGAACCATACTTGAGCTTACCGACATTGTCATAAAGAGTCGTGATGTAGAGTCGAGATGTGGCGCGGTTGCCGTAGGTATTGGCTTGTCTGTTTCCGTCCCTTTCGTCTGACGGTGCCCGTTTAGCCTTGCCATAGTTCCGTTTCCACACCCCGCTCATCGAACCG
>JBEKXK010000153.1:0-6101 GCA_049512055.1 Syntrophales bacterium
CAGAGAGTGGCGAAGAGGATGATGACAGCGGAAAAAATTCTGATGGCCTTGGAATATGAGCTCTTGTAGCGGAAGTCAAAGTAATCCGGAATTGTAACGGAACTCAGCTTGGCCGTCTGTACCCTCATCCTTGGACCCAAGAGGAGCCAGGAGATCATGCAGAAGACCGTCCAGTAGAAGCCGACCCACGCCCAGGAGAGACCCGCCTGAAACGAGAACCCCGCCTGCCCGATGTATGTATTTGTGCTGATGAATGTAGAAAAGAAGGCAAGGGAAATGGCCCAGCCGGGTATTTCCCTCTTGGCGACATAAAAGGAATCGACACCTTCAGCCGCCTTCTTCTTAAACCACTGGCCTATACCCAGACAGCCACCGGTATAGATAATCATGACGACTAATATGGCCCAATGTTTCGCTAAATAATCCATATGACTGTTCTCCTTTTAAATAAAAAAACAATGCAGTATAAACGACCCCCTGTGTAGCAGGCAGTCGCAATTCCGTAGCATTGCGGATCAGCCCACACTGCACGAGCCTCCCTTTTCATCATCGCCCTCTTCTTCGCCATGAATCACTACCTTCATTTGTGAAACGATGATCGCATTGATGACGGCAAGAAGGATGATCCCCCAGTAACCCATTCCCGTTAAAAAATCCATAACCGCACCCCCTTAGTTAAGATTAACTATGATCTATAAGGCTTCAATTCCTCGAAACCTGCTTCTGCCTCTGTTCCGAGCGCTATTCCCGCCCATACACGCCCATCAATGCGCCTTCTGCCAGGATGTGGCCTTTCATGGCCTCAGCGAGTTCCTCTTTTTTTGCGCCTTCCTTCAGATTTGTCAGGCTATCAAGGGCATAAACCCTGAAGAGGAAGCGATGCTCGCCTGCTGGCAAACATGGGCCGAAATAGCCCACCTGATCGAAGTCGTTCTTGCCCTGCCTAGCGCCAAAATCGAGCTGCCCGGTTTTGGCTACCGATTGGGGGAGACTTGTCATATCTGCGGGAATATCATAGATTAGCCATTGCACCCAGTTGCCTGTCGGGGCGTCAGGTGTCTCACAGATGATGGCAAAAGACTTTGTGCCTGCCGGGGCATTTTTCCACTCTAAGGGCGGCGATATGTCCACGTCGTCACAGGTATACTTGTCTGACATCGACTTCGCGTTACCGAAGCCCGTGCTTATTACCTCCAACGCAGCCAATTTCTTTGCATCTCCACCTGACCTGGAGCAGGAGACGAACATCATAAGAATCAATATTGTCACACTCATCACACAGAAAACGAAGGGTCTCTTAAACTGCATCTGTCACTTACCTGCCTTTTAGTTATTGTATTATTTTTCAGATATATGTTGATACGACCCGGAACGATTATTTATATGACGGCACCTACTTTCTTGCTGCAATACTTTTCCCCTTGACGACTAATTATGACTACCGCATCTTACTGCCGGCGAAAGGGAAAAGAGGCTTTTTAGGGATAAGGCGAGATGTTTTTGTATATCAATATTTCCATTCCGAATCAAGTGCGAAAAAGAGATTTAATCACCACGTATACGTAAAGAGACTACGAGCCGAAGTCTCTATTTCGCCCTCTTGAGCTAAGACCCGGCAGAAAATTTTTTGCAGGCATTATGATCTCAGATGCAAAATTAAAAAACTTTAAATTTGTTATAAAGTTAGCTGGGCACATCGCCGATAATATGATAAAGGATGGCAGCTATATTAGTGGAATGCAACTTGCGGTTCGACAGGATGTCGATACGTCGTTGCGTATCTTCATGTTTAACAAGGTATTTGAGACCTCCAGACGTCTCTGCGGCTGTCTTGTCGGGTCTTGTTTTGCTGTGGCTGAAGAACCGGAGCCGTTGAGGAAATCTACATGCAGGGTATAACTATTTATATCATAAATGGGGTATTGTTGCTGGGCGCGGGTCTACTTTGCATTTCCTTTTTCCCCATACAGCGTCTCGTGGGACAACTGCCTGAGGGCGATCTAAAAAGAAGATGGAATGACTTAAGAGCGCTGATCCTCTTTTTTATCATGGGGTATGTGTGTTTCACCTTCCTCTATTGGATGGAATACAATAACGCCTTTAGTCTCGTTGTGCCGGCTGTATTCTTTCTCGGCGCCGTTTTAATACTGTTTGTCGGCACACTCGCTCTGCAGACGGCCATCGAAATAAAGCAGATGTCCGCCCTCCAGTATGAAAACGTCACTGACCATTTGATCGGTATCCACAACCGCAGGTATCTGGACAGGAGAACGGAAGAAGAGATTTCCAGGGCTCGCAGATATGACATGCAGCTATCCATGCTGCTGCTTGACATCGACCATTTTAAGATCGTCAACGACAATTACGGACATCAGATTGGAGACCGCGTCTTGATGAGCCTGGGCCAGTTGCTTTTCAGAGAGGTACGAGATACGGATATCGTCGCCCGTTACGGAGGAGAAGAGATTGCCGTCCTTGCGCCGCACACCTCTGTCGCAAGCGCGATTGAATTGGCCGAGCGATTGCGCCTATCCGTGGAAAAATCAATCATGGTCCCCGCCAACGAATACGAAAAAAGACAGGAGATAACCATAACTGTCAGCATTGGTGTTGCAGGATTGGATAAAGAGACTGTTGACCATCAGTCCCTCATCAATCGAGCCGACAAGGCCCTCTACGGGGCGAAGCAGCAAGGGCGCAACAGAGTCATTGATTTTGACAGCTTAACGATTCCCATTAAGAGATCCTTATTGGCGGGGAAGAATGCGCCAATTTGAGAAGAAGAACCGGTCCTGGATATGCTATTTCCGCGGAACGGTAGCTTTATGCTAATATATTAACAGTATTTTTCTAGTATTGTATTTATAGAATTAGCGTATTAGAAAAAAAATGAAAATGAATGCAGGAGAAAATGTGTCAAATAACAGCGTTAAGAACCTGTATGTCGACGAAGCCGGCATGGTGACCTTTCTCTGTCCGAAGTGCGGTGATTCACGGAAACAATCCGTGGTAAAGTATAGAGAGCACATAGGCTCAGTAAGAATGAGCTGTGTCTGCGGATACGACTCTGAAGTAAAACTTGAGTTCAGACAATTCTTCAGAAAAGACACGGAACTTGAAGGATTATACTTCAGAACCACTCCTGAGGGTCATTGGGGAAAAATGATCGTAAGAAATCTGTCCACGGTGGGGTGCAGGTTTGAAACGATTAGGAAAGACCCCTTGGGGGTAGGAGAAGAAATAAAGGTCTAATTTACGCTGGATAATCCCAGAAGCTCTATTATCAGAAAAAAGCCGTCATATCTGAAGTAGAAGGACGTTCCGTCGGCTGTAGATTTTATGAACTTCCAGGTTACATCGATTCAGAACTCGGCTTCTACCTGAGAAAACCCTAAATAGCATCCCCGGCCAAATCATCCGCATATCTTCACTCGTCTGTTCCGTTCTCAAATCATAATATGAAGGCGGATGCTGCCTTGCCCTGCATATCCTGAAACCCGCTCCATCATCCCCAGTAAGTTACCGTCATATGTCGGGTGAGAGGTCCCTGCTTATAGTCCAGATCACGCTCACCCTCGTTTGGCAAATGTGCAGACCGCTCCTATATATCTGCTTTATCAATCTGCTTCGCTACCGGGGAACAACTCTTATCTGAAGAGGCATTGCTATTGATGATTTCGGCAACATGCTGGAGAGAAGATCGGGGGATAACTTCAGAGATTAGCGGAAAGAGGCGAGGCCCGGGCCAAGCCGAAGCCTTACCCAGGCCTCTGAAGCATTCCAGACGTGTGCAAACTTGGAGGTAGCAACGCAGGAGGCTTCAGCGCAACTGTAGCATATTGGAAGCCAATGTCAACAAAACTGTTATAAAATTATTAAGATTTTAGCAGTCCCATTGATCGTTGTCGTGAAATGCGGACCCAGAACAGGCACAAATCCGCAGGCGATAAAAACATCCTTGTCAGCTACGCGACCATCGATTACCGTAAGTATCAAATAACAATATGTTTTTTTATGATTAAAATGATTATGGCAGGGGGAGGCATACATGCGCTTGAATGGTCATTTTGTTAAATTTCCAGATATGCTGACTGCGGTTTGCCTCGAACCAGAGATGAGGTTCAGTATATGTCAGCGTCTTAAATTTTTGAAATCGCTAACGGCTAGCGATGAAAAAGGCAGAGCCGGTTGTCACTCTGCCTTTTTGCTTCAAGTTAAAATTTTGCTCCCGCATCAATGTGTTGACATCAAGAAAGATGTGACGTTTCTGACCCCCCCCACGCTCTTGGCGTGAGCAGTAGCCTTAGCGATTTCCTCGCCGGACCTGACGATGCCGAGCAGCACAACATTACATTGAATCACTTTAACATCAATGTTCGTGGACCGGATATCCTTATCCGCGGTTAGTTTAGCATCAACTTTTCCTGTTATGGCCATGTTGTCACTCGTCCCGCATGCATCATCTTTTTTCTTGGGAAGAAGATACGTCTGCACAGATTTCACGCCCTCTATATTCTTTGCTATTCTTTCGGCCTTTTCTTTCTGCTCCCTATTATCGTATTCCCCCACCAGAAACACATTGCCGTCATAGCAATAAGAGGAAATATCAAACGCCTTGACGGTGCCATCCTCAAGGAATATTTTTTGGATCTCAGCCGTGATCTTTTTATCTGACGCAATAGTAGTTGCCTTTCTCTCATCTACGGCCACCCCGTAGATTGTTCCGTATGGAGAGCAACCGACAATAAATAGCAAAAGCAGCAAACAGCTAATCATAGTATTTTTTTTCATATAACCCTTCTCCTTTGCTCGCCAATATTCTTAGGCCATTTCCCTTTGCCTGTTTCTTTTTTCCAAGATAACATGCTCCTGATATACTTAATATAAGAAAAAACGGATTCTCATGTTGCTAAAAACCTTAATGCTCATTGGTCATCGGATTATCTGCAAAAAAGCAGAATTTCCATCATAGACGAACGCATCATGCCGCGCGGACATCCTATTCTTGCCGGTGAAAAAATAAAGTATTGGAATTCCGGCATGGAATATGGCACAAGCACCCGGGCATAGATCGGCATGAATTACAAGCAGGAATAGGGAGATGTTAAGGGTTACACAATACGGACCCATTGCTGTCTTCAGGATGGGAAAACACATTGCAGGCAACAAGAGATGGGTTCTCTATGACACGCACGCCTATCAGTTGGACGATACCATGATCGACACCGGCACTATTCTGGTGGAGAATGAATGGAAATCCAGGCTAAACGGGTATCGATGCAACGCCATTATCAACACGCACCACCATGAAGACCACATAGGCAACAACCGCCTGTTTCAGGAAAGATTCGGAGTACCTGTATTTGCGCATCCCGACGCCCTGTCCTTCATGGAAAATCCGGAAAGGATCCGGCTGCAGCTCTATCGCAAAGTGGTGTGGGGGATGCCGGCGGCATCGCACGGCACGCCGATTGGCAACGGAATAGTTACTGCCCGTCATACCCTGCAGGTCATCCATACACCGGGGCACTCTCAAGACCACATCTGCCTTTATGAACCCATTAATGGATGGCTGTTTTCGGGTGACATCTTCTGCGGTAAAAGGCTGATGTATCTCAGGTCCGACGAGGATTTTGGGCCGACGCTGGAATCATTGAAGAGATTGGCCTCACTCGATATCAAGACGATTTTCTGCGGGCTCAAAGGGGTTGTCGAAAATGGCGGACGGTCGCTGAAATCCAAGATTCAGCATATGGAAGAACTTAAGGACAAGACGCTGGAGCTCCAACAGAGGGGATTGCCACCGCATAAAATCAGGCGCCGCCTCCTGGGTCATGAAGACGGAATGTTTTATTTATCGAACGGTCACTTTTCAAAGCAGAACGTGGTTAACAGCATCCTCGGTATAACGATCGATTGATCCGTAGTAATCAACTTCAGAAAGCCCAAGAGTAAGGCTAACTTATTCAAATTAACCTTCCTATTGCCTCATAAATAAATGTTACCCAAGGATAGAAGTGGTTAAGGAACGTTGACTCATAATATATGTTACTCAGAGGGATAGGATTTTTTTAAGTTTTGTTTCCATGGTTTTTCTTAGC
>JBEKXK010000154.1:0-5727 GCA_049512055.1 Syntrophales bacterium
TTCTAAGCTTTCCCTTTCATTCTCGCAGATCCCCAGAAAATGGATAACACTTCGATTACATTAACATAATGCCTTGTTTTGGCATTCTGGCATAACTTTTGAGTACTAAGAGTTCATGAGTTTTATAAAATCGGTCAGAAAACTCCGGGCTTTAGCACGGAGAGTGGTTCATTAACCAGTTGAGAGGAAACAATATTTGACAATGCTGTCAAGGAAAGCTAGTATAACTTTTAAATACTCAAGACGTTAAAGCTTCCCGACTTGGAACGCTGTTTTCTTTGCCACACGACATTTGATGTCAACCTAATAAATTATGGGCGTTATAAACATAAAATATCTTAAAGCGGACATGGTGCTTATAGGCGACATAATAGACTGCAGGGGCAGACTCCTTATAAACAAGGGCACCGTCCTGAACGAAAAGCACCTGAAACTCTGTAAAATGTGGGGTGTCGTCGAGGCCGATGTCGAGGGGATTTCCCCTGAAGAGATCTATGCCTCGGCTGTCAAAAATTTCGATGCAGCGACCATCGCCGCTGCCGAGGAAATCGTTCAAAAACGTTTTTGTCATAACGACATGGGCCATCCGGCGATCAGGGAATTAATTCGCCTGTGCACCTTATGGATCGCAGCGGGCAAAACAATCTATCAAGATATCGAACAGGATAATGTCGGCCGCGCCCATTTGTATAAAGAAGAATTCGAGCGAATGATGAAAAAGAAAGCCTTAAAAGTCAATCCGCTACAATACATTCGAGATGACACCAAACTCTCAACGCTGCCGGAAATCTATAGACAGATGCTCGATGTCATCGCGAAACCCTACAGCTCCGTCGATGATATCGAAAAAGTTATCAGAACAGACACAAATCTATCGGCACGACTGTTAAAGATAGTCAACAGCGCCCTTTATGGTTATCCATCAAAAATCGACACCATATCCCGCGCTGTAAACGTTATCGGTACGAAACAACTGAGCGCTCTCGCTATCGGGATCAATATCACCAGTGCCTTTAAAAACATACCTTCCGAAATCATCAACATGAAAATGTTCTGGAAGCACAGCGTCCTTTGCGGGATATGCGCCAGGCTTATAGCCGGTTATACGAATATCCAGACTACGGAACGTATGTTTGTTGCCGGACTGCTCCATGATATCGGACGCTTAGTTTTGTATAATTACCTGCCCACAGAATCTCTCTTTGCCGCCACAGTGGCAAGAAGCAAGCACAGTCTCCTCTATATTGCCGAACGTGACCTATTCAATTTTGACCATGCAACTATAGGTGGTGATCTCCTCAACAAATGGCAAATGTCGCTGTCTCTCGAGGACTGTATCCGCCATCACCATGATCCACGAAGATCAATAAATCGTGTAGAATCATCCATCGTCCATTTGGCCGATATAATGGCCAATGTGATGGGTATCGGCTCGAGTGGAGAGAGGTTCATACCACCATTGAATCAGGAAGCATGGGGGCAGCTTGGTATAACACCGAATACTTTATCAGTAACGATGGAGCAGGCCGAAGAGCAACTGGAAGACGTATTTGAACTGATTTATATCGATGAAAAATTCAGTTAATAACAATACCGACTCATATCTTGAAGAACGTATCAAACATCTCGAAGGTGTTGAACGTTTCGTCATTGACTCCCTCGAAGTAGCTGCATCTCTTGGCGATTTTCAGAACAGCATCAACAAGCTTCATGATGTCACCATTATTCTTGAAGAAACAGGAATAAAGGTTAAGGGTTTGATTCCCTTTAAAGCAATCGCTTTCTTTTTGGTGGATGAAGAAAGTGGCCACTTCACCTTGAGGCATATCGATTCCGAAAACCATAGATCATATATTCAGAGCGAAGTAGATAATTCGATTGATAATGGCATATTTGCCTGGGCTTTAAGAGAAAAGAGGCCCGTCGTCGTACCTACTAAAGACCATCAGCAGTCTCTGGTCCTCCATAGTATGGCCACAGCAACGCGGATCCGCGGTATGTTTATCGGATTACTGAACACGGATGTGCATAGAATTCTGAATGTATCTTTGTCTCTTGTCTCCTTTATCCTCTTCAACAGTGCCAATGCGATAGAGAGTTTTGAGTTATACAGAAGGATCAGCGAGATAAATAGGAATCTGGAAAGAATCGATAACTACCGGCTTCTCTTCGAGGCGGCACCGGACGGCGTCGAGGTGGTCGACGCAGAGGGGAATATTATCGATAGCAATGATTCGCAGAAGAAACTTCTGGGCTATAGCCAAGAGCAACTGACAGGAAGCCCCTCTTCCGATTATTTTTCGGAAAAAAGCCGGGCTTCATGGTTGAATAATCCGTCATCCTTCAATGAGAACGGTTATTGGGAAGGAGAAGTGGAACTTGTCGCGGCCACGGGAGAGATAGTTCCTGTCTGGAGAAAAGAAAAAGCCATCTATGACAACGATCATAGATTCATTGGCGCTGTTATCTATAATCGCGACATCACGAATCGCAAGCGGTCGGAGGAGGAAAAGCGAAGCCTGCAGGAGCGTCTGCAAAGAGCCGAGAAGATGGAAGCCCTGGGGACTATGGCAGGGGGCGTTGCCCACGATCTGAACAATGTTCTGGGCGTTGTCATCGGGTATTCGGAGCTGCTCCTTATGGATGCTGATCAGTCAAGATCGATCAGCCCCCGTCTCGTGAATATTATGAACGGGGCACAGAGGGCTGCCGCGATTGTGCAGGATCTGCTGACCCTGGCGAGAAGGGGAGTCCCCAGCAGAGAGGTTCTTAATCTGAACAGGATCATCGTTGATTCTCAAGAGTCACCGGAGTTCGAGAGGCTGTTTTCTTTCCATTCCTCCGTACGGATCAAGACCGATCTTGATCCGGACCTGCTGAACGTCTCCGGTTCTTCCGTGCATCTTCGCAAGACATTATTCAACCTGGTTTCGAATGCGAGCGAGGCAATGCCGAAAGGCGGCATTTTAACCATCAAAACGGCCAATCAGTATCTGGACAAACCCATTCAGGGATATGATGAAGTCCGGGATGGCGACTATGTTGTTCTTTCCGTCTCCGATGCGGGCGAGGGAATGCCGGCGGCCGATCTGAAACGTATCTTTGAGCCGTTTTATACGAAGAAGGTCATGGGGCGGAGCGGGACTGGATTAGGGCTGGCGGTGGTCTGGGGTACGGTGAAGGATCATAACGGATACATTAACGTTCAGAGTGAAGAAGGGAAAGGGAGTATCTTTACCCTTTATTTTCCTGTAACGAGGGAAGACATCTCCACTAAAGCTGTTGCTGCACTCATTTCTGAATATATGGGGAAAGGCGAATCCATTCTCATTGTCGATGATGTAAAAGAGCAGCGCGATCTGGCGGCCGAGATGCTCAGGAAACTGAATTACACCATCACAAGCGTCTCCAGCGGTGAAGAGGCAGTTGCGTACCTGATGGAACATCAAGCTGACTTGATGGTTCTTGATATGATCATGGATCCTGGCATGGACGGACTTGATACCTACAAGAAAGTCCTTGAGATTCATCCGACACAGAAGGCGATTATAGTGAGCGGTTTTTCGGAGACGGATCGGGTAATTACCGCCCATGCCTTCGGTGCGGGCACCTATGTGAGAAAGCCCTATGTCATCGAGAAACTGGGGCTTGCCGTGAGGAAAGAGTTGGATAGAAAATAGATGACATCATATTCACCAGTACAAACGGTAATCGTTGATTATCAGTGATGCAGCTGGGTGTGACTTTGTAGGTGTTAACAGCGGATATGTGATGAGATGTGAAGTTTAGGGGTTGAAGTGCAGATAGCTTTATCTGAGGGAAAGAAAAAATAAAGAACCACATCGAGCAGTGTCATCTGATATACCTACCAAACTGCAACAACGCCATCCGTTCGCGGTTCTGTCGCACCGGCGAGTACACCTTCACTATTTCGCCAGATAATCTGACCGCGACCAAAGGTTGCTGCTCCCACTCCACCCCTCCTGATGACGTGGCCTCGCCTATTTAGAGCTTCGGCAATATATTCCGGGAATAGGGGCTCGATATCCACTGTCTTGCCTTCCACCCACTGCCAGCGCGGTGCGTCGAGGGCCGCTTGCGGATTAAGATGAAAATCGACTGTGTTCATCACTACCATCAGGTGGCCTTGAGGTTGGATGAATCCACCCATGACGCCAAATGGGCCCACTGCTTCCTTACCCTTGGTCAAGAAGCCCGGCATAATAGTATGGTAAGGCTTCTTTCCCGGTTCAAGACGATTGTCGTGTGCTGCATTAAATGAGAAATTATGCCCTCGGTTATGAAGGCTGATACCGGTTCCCGGAACGACCAGACCCGATCCAAAGCCCATATAATTACTCTGAATGAAGGAAACCATGTTTCCCTCTGAGTCGGCCGTCGCCAGATAGACCGTACTGCCGCCAGTAGGGCGGCCAGGCGCAGGCTGGAGCGCCCGCTCACCAATAAGGTCTCGCCGCTTTGCCGCGAAAGAATCAGACAACAGGTCTTCCACTTTGATGGTCATGTGTCGCGGGTCGGTAACATATTTCCGGCAATCAGCAAATGCAAGTTTTATAGTCTCAATTTGCTTATGGTAAGTGTCGACTGTTTCCTTTGCAGAGAAATCAAATCCTTTCAAAATATTAAGGGCCATCAATGCCACCAGGCCATGCCCGTTGGGTGGAATTTCCCAGACGTCGTAGCCTCGATAATTTATCTTTATCGGTTCCACCCATTCCGGCT
This sequence comes from Syntrophales bacterium, assembly GCA_049512055.1. Classification (GTDB taxonomy): domain Bacteria; phylum Desulfobacterota; class Syntrophia; order Syntrophales; family UBA2185; genus Fen-1135. Next base: position 4,744 of record JBEKXK010000154.1, read on the forward strand.
GATAAGCTTCCATGTCTTCCTTGCGCAGATATCCCCCGTACTGCTTAAAGAAGACATCGATTTTCTCTGTTAGTTCGCCACGGTAAAACGCCTCGGCTTTGGTTTCCGCAATCGACTTGAGTGTGGCCGCATGTCCCGGTGACCGCCAGATATCGCCGGCAACCGGCGGTTTTCCCTGTGGAGCAAACACTTCAAACCAGTATTTAAACTCTTCAGCCTGTTCCATCTTATAATTGTCAAAGCCGGCTTTCCAAAGCTCGCTGACGATTGGCGATACCGGGAAGCCTTCCTCCGCATACTCGATTGCGGGCCTTAAGACTTCCACAAGAGGAAGCTTGCCAAAGCGCTTCGACAACTCAGCCCAAGCTGAAGGGGCTCCCGGCACAGTCACCGGGATCATTCCGTATTGCGGGATTTCTTGATGTCCCGCTTTTTTTAGCGCGTCGATGGAAATTTTTTTAGGTGAAGGTCCGCTTGCATTCAAACCGTGAAGTTTACCTTTGCTCCAAACCAGAGCGAAAGCATCACCGCCTATACCGTTGGACGTTGGTTCAACCACCGTCAGACAAGCTGCAGTGGCGATTGCCGCGTCAATGGCATTACCTCCTTTTTTGAGAATCTCCAGCCCCGCTTGGGCCGCAAGCGGCTGAGAAGTTGCAACCATGCCTTTCTTGGCGAAAACCATGCTTCGCCGGGATGGATAAGGATGATACAAAGGGTCATATTGCATTTTCATCAATCCTTTATAGAAATTTTCTCAAGAGACCGGCTCCCTGAGGCTTATACGTATCCAAGCCACTTCCAGTATGTGGCCCCTAACAGAAGAATGACGAGATAGGCGATGATTGTTAGAGGAATGCCTGTTTGCATGAAATCTTTAACTTCAAATGTTTCTGTGCTGTATGCCACCATATTTTGTGGCGCATTTACCGGCAAGATAAACCCGAAGCTCACCACGAACTGTAAAATCATTGTCATGCCCCA
>JBEKXK010000155.1:0-6019 GCA_049512055.1 Syntrophales bacterium
ACATCATCCACAACCAGAATGTGTTCACCACGGCCCAGGTATGTACTCTGAGGGACAACCTCTTCAATCTTGGTTAGATCTTCTCTGGTTACAGGAAAATAGAGGGTGAAGGTAGTTCCTTTGCCCTCTGTGCTTTGCACATCAATGTATCCGCTGTGATCTTTGACCGTGCCCCACACGACCGCCAGTCCGAGTCCCGTGCCGCTTCTGCCCATTACCTTCTTCGTATAGAATGGCTCGAAGATCCTTCCGAGATCCGACGATGAAATTCCTGATCCAGTATCCGATACGGTAAGCACGGCATATTCTCCTTCCTGCGTGGTGTCATACCCGTGAATCGGCCTGTCGACGTAACGGTTCTCAGTCCTGATCAGCACGTCTCCCGACCCGGATATCGCCTCCGCAGCGTTTGAAAGCAGATTCATCACCGTCTTACTCAGATGTGTGGATGAACCTTTCATATTTAAGAGCTCAGCGTCCAGGGATGTTTTAAATTTGACGCCTGGATGATGGGATTTGATTGCTTCAAACTCCGGCATTTGCAAAAAATCTGAAATAACCCTGTTCAGATTCAGTGTCTCTGAGACCAGCACGCCTCTCCGGGTAAGTGTCAGCAAGTCCTGGATGATTTCCGCTGCACGCTGGCCACCTTTGAAAATCTGCATTGCGTGTCCTTGAAAGGGGCTCTCCTGAGGGACGCTCTGCAAAAGAAGCTCTGAATATCCCACCAGGACTCCAAGAACGTTGTTGAGGTCATGGGCCACCCCGCCTGCCAAAGTCCCTAATGTCTCCATTTTCTCGGCACGTTGTAAACGCTCCGCCAATAGTCTGAGTTCGCCCTCGGCCCGTTTCCGCTCGGTGATGTCAAGCACGATGACGGTCGAAAGGATTCGATCGTTCGGTTCGTAGGAGTAGCTGGTATTGAGAATAACCCAGATCTCACTGCCGTTCTTGCGCTTTATCTGATATTCGATGTTATCCGGGACCGGCTCACCCGCAAGGATTTTGGCAAGCCTTTGTATAAAAGATTGCTGACTTTTCTCGGTGAGCAATTGCATGGGGTCCATCGATAGAAATTCTTCTCTGGTATAGCCGGTGTACTGACACATGGGATCGTTTACGCTCAAGAACTTTCGCGCTGTTAAATCGACCTCGTAGATACCGGTTCGCGCACGCTCGACGAGATACCGGTATTTTTCCTCTGAATCCCTGAGGGATTCTTCATTTTTTTCCCGGGCCATCTCGAAGAGATAAGCAGAAATGGAGACGATGAGGTAAGATACGAGGAACCTCAACTTGAGGTCGGGATGATAGTTGGCGAAAGGTGACTCCGGATGCGGGACAGCGAAGAGGATCATTGTCGGAACCAGCATGAAGACCGAGACCAGGGCTCCCCCGCGGGAGCCCAAAACGAAAGCGGCGATAAGAGGGATGGTATAGGACCAGACGAATGTAGCCTGGTGAGGACCGCCTGTAAGGATTAAGTATAGGAAGAGCGACGAGATGCAGAATATGCCGAAATACATATTGAGCTGATATTTTCTGTAAACGGTCGCATGTACTATGTTGAGAAAGAGAGCCGCCGCGACGCCGAAATCGGCTAATACGATCACGGTGTTGTGTTTAAAGAACGCGATGATACCGAAGAGAACGTTGCAGATAACGGCGATGAGAGAGAGGAGGTACATGAGCTTCAAACGGCGGAGCATTTCACGGTCGTGCATCTCAGGGAAGATAAACCTCTCGTAAGTATTTCTTATGATTTGTTGTATTGATTTTGCCCTGATATTCATATCTGAAATCCCCCTACAAAGGCGTCTTTTCATCCCCTTCTCCTTCATTAACCGACTCTTTTCATGCACCGATAGACCCGCCTTTACATTTTGACCCGTCTGGCCATCTTGCCCAGGTCAGGATTGCCCCTCCCAGGATTGCCCCTCCCAGGTTTGCCTTCATCACATTTGTATGGTGCAGGTCCGCCCCGCTCAGGTTACAGTTCGGACACCTGTTTGTGGTCTTTAATTCCTGTAACTGCGTCGGATTAAATACCGCCGCACTGCCAGGCAGCAGAAGCATTCCCAGAAACATCGCCATGCCAAAGCATTACCATAATTCTTTTCATAAGACATGCTCCTTTTCATATTCTTTTACCCTTACGAGCTACATCATTATAGCAATCTGAGTGCCATTAGGTGATATTTCAGGGCGTTTTCAAGCATATTGTCTTCCCCTGCATGCCCATCCCTGCCAACATCGTGGGCGATGATGCCACCGGAATTGCAATGGGATTACTCTTATTGATTAACGATTGAAATCTTGGATAGCGAAGGAAATATCATTTCTATTGAAAACAGGAAGAACGAGATAAAAGAGACAGTATTTGTTACACCTACAAGTCCTCAGTACAGGCGATTTAATTATGCCGATGATTACGAATTCAAATGCACAAACAAAAAAAGGCAAAGCCAATTTAACCCTGCCTTTTTGCTTTAAGATTTTGAACGGCTCCGTTCCCCGGAGACGCAGCCGAGGTCGCATCTCCGGGGCGTCGGTTTATTCGTAGATGATCTCGTCGTCGGCGTCCGCTTCCTGGGCGTCGCGCTCAAAGTCCCGGGCAAGGCGCTCGGTTTTCGTCTTGAAGAATTCCCTATACCACTCATGGGCGGTGATCATGGACATAACCTCGCTGGTGCCGGTCCAGATCGACGCCAGCCGCACATCGCGGGAGATGCGTTCGATGGGGAAGACATTGGTATAGCCGATGCCACCCATAACCTGCATGGCGTTGTGAACCGCCTTCTGGCACGATTCGGTGATGAACTTTTTCGATTCCGAAACCATCCGGCGGACTCGGTTCATCTCGACGCCTGAGTCCACGGCCCGGGCCGTGACATAGGCCATGGAACGGGCGGCGTCGAGCAGCATGACCGCTTCGGCGATCTGGAAACTTACCCCCTCGAACTGGGCGATGACCTGCCCGAAGGCCTTCCGGCGCGACGTATAGTTCGTCGCGATGTCCAGAGCCGGACGGGCCGCCCCGATGGTCATCGACGCCGTACCGAGGCGCTCCGGGATCATCATCGTGTTGAAGACCTCATAGGCGCCGTTGATCTTGCCAATGACGTTTTCCTTGGGGACCTTCGCATCCTTGAAGACTAAGCGAGCCGTGCCGCCGCCGCGGCAGCCCATGAGACCGTAGAGATACTTGGTCTCGACGCCGGGGCCACGGTCAACGATCAGGGCGGTCAGGGTGTCCTGGGATTTGGCGGCAGGATCGAAATTGGTCCGCGCATAGAGCAGGAAATAATCGGCCCCTTCGCCGCCCACGATGAAACGTTTCTGGCCGTTGACGAGAAAATGATCCCCCCGGTCCTCGGCCCTGGTCGTAGCGCCGAAGAAATCGGAGCCGCCGCGTGGTTCCGTCAGGCATTCGGCGGCGAAGAGTTCTCCCCGCAGGAGAGGTTTGACGTATTTTTCTTTCTGGGCCTCCGTACCGTGGCGGATGATGGCGTCGCAGACTAGCTCGGCGCCGACGCCGAAGACGCAGGCAAATTCGTATCCCAAGGTGCCGATCTCCTCCATGAGCATGCACGTCGTCACCCAGTCCATCTCTCGGCCACCCCATTGTTTCGGGTAGCGGCAACCCAGGAGGTTGCGCCGGCCCGCTTCGGTGAGGAACTCTTTTGGAAACTTGATCGTGTCCGTGTCCATATCCAGGATCATCTGACGGGGCACCCACTTCACGAGCTCCCGGGCCTCGTCCCTGATCTTCAATTGTTCTTTCGTAAGCATGTAGTCAAACATACCGAACTCCTTTCCCGTGATTGTTGTTTTTAAGTCACCTTATCCCCAAAAGAATCATTATATGGAAGCCGTTTCGATTTATTTCCAATTGTAACATAAAACAAAAGGGTAAAATAGAAAGATCAAGACTCCAGGAAGGAAGAGATAAGAAGGAGGTTGTTTAGTTCACCTACTTATCATAATCGTCTTGAGATGAGGAATTGATGATTATAGGGAGAAAGGTTTAGGGCCTTTTATGTTCAATCAGAGAGCTGTCTCCCCATCTATTGTCTGTATGTGTGATGAAGGCAGCGTGAAATAAAACGTCGCTCCCTCATCTACCTTTCCTTCCGCCCTGCCTGTGTATGATGCGCTGGACGTTTGCCAGGCCGACGCCGGTGCCTTCGAATTCGTCCCCACTGTGAAGTCTCTGAAAGACCCCGAAGAGTTTATCGTAATAGGCCATATCGAAACCTACGCCGTTGTCTCTGACATAATACACGTTGTCATTTCCATCGGCATAGCCCGTACTTCAATATTGGCCACATCTTTGTATTTTGTCAATTTCACGGCGTTGGAGAGGAGGTTGATCAATACCTGTTTGATGGGAGATAGGTCACAAGGGCGTTATATCAACTCAAATCCCCAAAGAAAGCGTTCCGCCGCTGAAGACGAAACGCTTTTTTACTGACTACTGATCAAGAAATCGAGAAGCTACTTCTTCTCTTTCTTCGCAGGCTTTGCAGGGGCGGCAGCCAGTTCCTTGAAAGTGGCGTCCCATCTATCCATAATGGCCTTCAGCTCATTGGCTGTTGCCTTGGCGCCAGCCGGATCAGTGGCGATCATGTCTTTCGCCGCCCTCAGACCGTCCACAAAGGCTTTGGTATCAGCTTCCCAAGCGTCTTTCTGGTCTTTCATTTTCTTCTCGACACCCTTGGCGGCGGTTTCGAGATTCTTCCAGCCTTCTTCCAGACCGGCAACGGCGGCGTTCACTTCATCGGTCATAGCCTTCTTACCCGCCTCGGCAGCGCCGGCAGCATTCTCGAAGGCGGCCTTGGTATTGACATAACCCTGCTTGGCCTCCTCGTACTTCTTCTCGTTCATCTTAGCTTCTGAGGTGTCCCAGAGATTCTTGGCAGCATTGAAATCGGTGGCGGCATATTTGTCAGCGCCTGCGGCAACGGCGGCGGCCATAGCGGCCATGGCGGCCGACTTCTCAGCCTCGGGTGGTTTTGCACAGCCGATGAACACCAAGGTCAGTGCAAGAATAATCATCAACGATACTGAATGCTTGAAATGCGTCATAAGTGTACTCCTCCTTTTTTGATGTTCGTATAGCTTGCGATAAAATAATTTCGTTGAAAGTATGCCTTTTCCAGAGTTTGTCAATATATTTTTTATCAACTTCAACGAATACGAATTAAAATCTTGTACATTCTTTATTGATTTAAAATGTTGAATAAATGGGCGAATATAGGAAAACAACATTACAGAAAGGACTAAACAAAAAATCCGATTACTGATTTTTCAAAATCTTCCAATAGGCCGAATCGCTGTCTGCACCTACTTTCTACACATCCGTAATTGATCGAACACTCACGTTTACGAGTTGAAGTGTGCACAAGAAAAGCAGGACCATTTCCGATCCTGCCCTTAATGAAGAAATAGTATATTAATAGTGAATATCAGCTTTCATTAGCTTTAATGATCCACGGTGCACATGGATAACTTCCCGTTATTAGTAATAGGCTCCATCTTTTCTTCTATCGACAAACGCTGCTGGGAACCTTGCTTCTATCGACAAACGCTGCTGGGAACCTTGCCATGTTTTCCAATCTCCGAGAGTAGACCATGTGCTGATGACTTTGAAGTGAGAAGGATTAATCAATTCCCGAAGAGTCTCACTAGAGATGTGACCGGGTTGCTGCATAGCCTTCGTCCTCAGTTCCATCAACAGGTCTTTGAGTTGCTTTTCTTTGCCAGCCTGGCAATCTCGTTCAACTATTACTTTGACATTTGTTTGCCTCTTTTTGTCGTTAGTTTTAGAAATCTCTTACTTTTTGCGATTATTCGTTATCAGAAAATTTATCAATAAAAAAATCACTATGGCCAAAATGGCAAAGGGCAGGATATAGTGGTATGAATAAGTATAAACACGTTTCCATTTCTCACCCAGATAATACCCCATTGTCACAAATGTCACGGTCCACAGAAAACCCCCGGTAAAGGCGTATGT
>JBEKXK010000156.1:0-6635 GCA_049512055.1 Syntrophales bacterium
TAGCCGCCGTACTGACACATGACATCGTTTACGCTCAAGAACTTTCGCGTTGTAAAATCGACCTCGTAGATGCCGGCGGGCGCATGCTTGACAAGATACCTGTATTTCTCCTCGCTCTCCCGCAGCGTCTCTTCCGCCCGCTTGCGCTTGGTGATGTCCCTCGACACTCCATGGATACCCACCATATTTCCCTCATCGTCCCGTATGGCGCTCATGAGACTCTCCACCCACACGGTGGAACCGTCTCTATGACAGAATTCGATTTCCATCTGTAGGTTCCTTTCAGGGTCGGTTGCCGGCACTTTTTCCTGCTCGAGCTCAGACGCTAATATGGCCATCGCTTTATCAAGAGATTCGGGAGTCAGCCGCTCATGAATGGGTAGTCTACTGTATTCCTCCGGGGTAAAACCTAATACTCTTGTGACGGAGGGACTCACATGGGTAACATTGAGATTCAAATCAGTCATCCAGACCATGTCGCTCATTCTTTCCGTCAAGAAGCGGTAATTCCCTTCGGTCCGTGCCAGCTCGGCTGTGCGCTGCTGCACTTGTTGCTCCATCTCCTCGTTGGATCTTTGGAGTGCAATGTTGGCCAGCTTCAGCTGTTGCTGGTTTTTCTCCCTGTTCCTCTCATACAGATAGGACATCCCCGACACGGCCAGAATGGAAGGGATCAAAGGGAAAGCAAAACCCCGGGGATAGGAAGTCATGGACGAAAAAGAGAGGTCAAGTATGAGCAACAGAGAAATCGGTATGAGAAACAGAATTACTGCAATAATGCCCCGACGAGAGCCCAAGATGGAAAAGGCCGCCAGAGGGAAAGTATAAGACCAGAGAAAAGTTGCTCTGCCAAGCTCGTGGAAGAAAAAGAGGTAGATCAAAAACATTCCATAAACAGTAACGCCCAAAGAAAAGACAAAATAATCATCGTGCTCTTTCGTTTGGCGGTGGTACAGAACGATGCCTGCCATAACCATGGCAAACGACAAATCAATAAACCCGAGGACAGCATCATGCTGGAGGAGTATTAGGCTGCCAAAGATAATGATGGTAACGAAAGTAATGAAACCGGAGAGGTATGCAATGAAGGCGACGCGCCTGATTTCTTCATTTCCGGGATGAAATAGCCATTCGGGCAATATGATCCTTTCAATTTGGCTGTAACTCCGTCTCGATTTCTTACCGTCTTCCTTCTTCATCAGTCGTGACCTCTCGGATAGAAAGAAAAGACGAAAATTATAACCAGTTCCCACACTGTATATATTCGTCCCATATCAAAAAACCTTGAGAGCTTTGAAAAATCTCGATTTCTTATGTAGACAGGCGAGAGAGGATGAACTGATTAAGCGAAACTTTTTCTTCAGCACAGCGGATAGCAAGCTCCCGGTGTTTCTCAGGGGGGATTCTCAGGGTAAGATGCCCTCTAAATTTCTTAAGCCCGAGTGGTTTTGGCACTGTTTCACCTTCTTCCCGCATCCACTTGACCGACTCCGCAACCACATATTCAATCTCTTTAAGTGCCTTCTCAACCGTATCACCATGGGCAGCCAGTGAAGGAAACTCCAAACATCTTCCCACATGACAGTGGTCATCCTCGGACCACTCGATACGGTATGTATATTTCTTAATGTCATTCTTCATTCTTCTTCGCCTCCATTTTCTCGATGGCTTTCTTTACGTCTCTTACCTGATAAAATTTTGCCATTTTATCAACTTTTTGCAGGTTTATTCTTGGATCGCCTTTCCAAGGTGTCTTGAAAATGTAATGACTTCCACGTATCCTCGGGTTGCCGAAATATTTCTTACAAATCTTCAACAAATCGGCAAACAAGACGTTGCGGGGATTCTCAAGGTCACCTCTGTCTTTCATAGTTTTTATGATAGCGTATATGCTATCGCTTGTCAAGGCACCTTTGCCAGGTACTTTTGCTCTGAAGCCAAAATCTACATGGCAAATAGTACTAGATTAGGTTCTGATGGAGGATTTCACGTGCCACTCATCGTTAATGGCATACAGATGTTGATATTCAGCATTTCCCTTTGCAACGTTGCGTATCTTCAGTGTCTATATATTATCAAGCTAACTCGCAACTGTTCGCATCGAGTTGGCATTCCTTTTCCTTTGATTTTTCTCTAAGACGCGTCTCCCGTCTGGCTTTTGCTTCCCGGTTCCTTCTTTTTTCTTCATCAGTTTCCAGGATTAGCAGGGGCAACGGCGTGGGATGGCCATCTCTATCAAGCGCCACATATGTCATATAGGCGGAAGCCATGTGACGTCTCTCACCGGTGATGAGATTTTCAGCCTCCACTCGGATACCCACTTCCATCGAGGTTCTTCCTACAAGATTGAGACTGGCGCGCAGGGTTACAAAGTCTCCGATGAATGCGGGACAATGGAAATCCAATCGGTCAAATGAGGCAGTAACTGCATTAGCCCTTGCGTGTCGGATTGCAACGGTTCCCGCAACGGTATCAATGAGCTTCATGATGACTCCGCCATGAACGTTCCCGGCAGGATTTGCATCCTGAGGGTTCATTACCTGGGCCATGACGGTACTGCTATCTCTAACCCGTTTCCCTTCCATTTTCCCCTCCTCCATAAAACTCCGAAATAGATGATTTCACGAACCCGCCCTGTTATTGAACCCAGCCACGATTAATATTATCATTTAAGATTATTTTTCAGTCAAGACCCGGATAGTCCGTATAACCCTTCGGTCCGGGCGTATAGAAAGTCTGTTCATCCCACTTAGCCCAGCCTGCCCCCCGGCGGATGCGCTCCACAAGATCAGGATTCGATATGAAGGGTTTACCGAAGGCGACCGCATCAGCGAGACCATCTTCCAAGACACGGTTGCCGCTGTCACGATTGAAACGACAGTTGATCACCAGTGTGCCTTTGTAACGCGGTCGAAAATGTTTTGCGATTTCCTTCACAGCATAGGGCACATTATCCACGGGTACCATGGGCTCAATAAGGTGGGCGTAAGCGAGATGCCGGTAATCGTTTAATCGCTCCACGATATACTCAAAGGTGGGGATGGTTTCCCGGTCAATCGTGACGCCCAAGAAACCATGCGCCGATGGATTCAACCGGATTCCCACTCTTTCAAACCCGATGGCTCCACCCACGGCATCCAGCGTTTCAAAGAAAAAGCGCGCCTTGTTTTCGTGACTGCCGCCGTATTCGTCCATACGTATATTGGAACAGTTGGTAAAAAACTGATGAAAAAGATACCCGTTGGCGGAATGGATTTCTACACCATCAAAACCGGCGGTAACCGCATTTTCACCCGCCTTCTTGAAGTCCTCTGTGATGTGATGAATCTCGCACACCGTCAGAACACGCGGCGTTACGGTGTCCTTGAAACCCTCTTGAGTAAAGGATTTAACCATCGGGTTGATAGCGGAAGGCCCCACGGGTAGCCGGCCGCCCTGAAAATCAGGATGGGATATTCGACCGCAGTGCCACAGTTGACAGAAGATGTGCCCATTCTTTTCATGAACGGCACGGGTAACCTGCTTCCAGCCTTCAACCTGGGCTTGACTGTGAATGCCCGGAGTATTGATATAACCGACACCCTGTTCTGATACCTGGGAGCCTTCAGTTATGATGAGCCCGGCTGCGGCCCGCTGGAAATAGTATTCGGCCATGAGTGACGTGGGAGCGTTTTCAGGATTGTCTGCACGGCTTCGTGTCATGGGGGACATGAATACGCGATTCGGAAGTTCGCATCGTCCAACCTTTATAGGCTTCAAAAGCGCAATGTCAGTCACTTTTAACTCCCTTCAAATGGCCTGATCCACGGTATTCTCTGTATGGAGAAGGCGATGATAAAAGAAGAAACGAAGATTGTAATAAGTTCCCACATCATTTATGCACGTCCCGAATCAAGAGGAATCACAAGCCTTTGAAATCGCCACTTCGTCCATCGCGTTGCTCAAGGCCTTGACTCACTCGCTCCTCTCAAGGGCATGAGACACAAATTTCCAAGCATTTTATCTTATAGTAAATAGTATACAATGCAAGACCGAGAGTAAACGTGGCCAATAAACAGCAGATTCGGTTTTCTCACAGGCCTTCACCTAGAAAGTACGAGCACCAACATACAATAAACGCTGAATCTTACCACTTGAAATCGTTAGAGACAAAATTTAATAAAAAAATTGCCTCAATATCTACCTCTACACACGTACCTTGTAAAGAGATCCTAAAATCGTCGGGATACTTTACATATTTGCAAACATATTTTAACTCACTATAATCATGATGTAATCATAAGAACTGTCAATTTATACCCATTAAGAATGTCGGATATATTTACGATTTCTGTTTCACGCGCAGAACAGAGTTTCTATAATTATTTGCTATATCAATACGTTACAATCATGGTACAGATTTTGCTGCCTGCTACTAAGCAGGGATATTTTCTGGCGTTACAAGTTAATCGGCACTTGATCTCAACTAAAGCAGACTTATAGCGGAGGTGGTAACATGAAGAAATTTTTAGCGGTTTTAACAATAGTGTTGCTTGTCGCGATGACGGGTCTCGCTCAGGCGGCGCTTGTTAACTCCTTGCCCGGAGGCACAGTCACCCCCATGCCGCCTCTTAACTACGCTGGCCCGGGCCCACAGAGTTTCGGCTCGGGAATTACCTGGAGTTCCACGAATGTCGACTTTCAGGGTGGCTCGGTTTTCGGTTATACCCTAGGGTACGGATTTGGCGGTAACGGCAGTTGGACCGGCGGTCTCGGATCCATGGCCGGACTGAACAGCAGTTTCGCTTTTTCTGGCGTCACGGACACTATGACGTTTGCCTTCAACACGCCGGTTTATGGCGTCGGGGGCTTCATAAATTATTCACCACCTGGCACAACTCCAACAATGATTGCAGTTTATGATTCCACCAATACCCTCGTCGAGAGTGCTACGCTCAGCTTCACCACAGGCGGCGGTAACGACACAGGCTTATTTCTAGGGTTTCTGGAAAGTACCGCAAGTATCAGCTACTTCACGCTTACTGACAACTACATCGGCATCACTGCCCTGACGACCTTCGGTCCGAGTAAGGTGCCTGAACCCACAACCATGCTGCTTTTTGGTCTTGGTCTGGTTGGGCTGGCAGGACTCAGGAGAAAAATTTAGAATTAAATAAGCGAAACTTTTCAAAACAAAAGGCAGGGTCAAAACGGCTCTGCCTTTTTTCTTTGCTCGGTTATTGACTGACGATTGTATTCTTCTATCTACTTATATATATCCCATATGTAGCGTTTCAAAGGAAAGTGGACAGATGAGGGGATAAAATAAGAGACGGTTTTGGGTTATAATGAACCCCTGAGAGAGGAGAGGATTAGATGGAACCTAAAGCCAAACAAAGCCCCGAATCTGTAGTACGAGAGATAAAGAGACGTACCCGCCGTAAATTCAATTCCGAAGAGAAAATCAGGATCATCCTGGAAGGTCTTCTGGCGGCAGGCAAACGGCAGTTGAGTGGCGACACCGTCAGGGAAGCCAACCGAGATGAAGTGTCAGATCTCCGGAATGAGAATGAGCAGTTAAAACAGCTGGTGGCAGAGCTGAGCCTGAAGAACCGTATACTGAAAAAAAGTTTGAGTGGTTTGGAATGAAGGTAGAGCGGTATATGCGGTACAGGCGGGCAGAGAAACTGGAGATCATCAGGCTGGTGGAAGGTTCGCCGGTGAGCGTCAAGCAGACCCTTGAAGAGCTCAATATCAACCGTAGCACTTTTTACAACTGGTACAAACGCTACGGGCAGGGCGGCTATGATGCCCTGGCAACCCACTACTACCAGCCGAAGCAATTCTGGAACGAGATACCACCATGGGAGAAAAATCGTGTTGTGGAAACGGCTCTGGACCATCCGGAGAAGTCCCCCCGGGAGCTTGCGTGGTATATCACGGATACACTGGGTTATTACATCTCGGAATCCACGGTGTACCGTATTTTAAAGGCCCACGATCTGGTGACCAGCCCCGTCTATACGGTGATAAGTGCCCATGAGAAATTCCCCCAGCCGACAAAGACAGTCAATGAACTGTGGCAGACTGATTTTACCTTTTTCAAGGTGGTCCACTGGGGATGGTATTATCTGTCCACCATTCTGGATGACTACAGCCGCTTTATTCTGGCATGGCGGTTGTGTCAGGGTATGTCGGCGGATGATGTAAAGCTGACCCTCGATGATGCGATTTTATTCACAGGCATCCGGCATATAAAGGTTGTCAGCCGGCCTCGGCTCTTATCGGATAACGGCCCCTGCTATATCTCAAAAGCCCTCAGTAACTATCTTACGGAAGAAGATATCTGCCATACCCGTGGCAAGCCGTATCATCCGATGACTCAAGGGAAGATAGAGCGGTATCACCGTTCCATGAAAAACATCATTCTGCTGGAAAACTATTACAGTCCCTCGGAGCTGGAGGATCAGATCAGCGTCTTTGTGGATTATTACAACCACGATCGGTATCACGAGTCGCTGAAAAACGTCACCCCTGCGGACGTATATTATGGCCGTGACCTTGAAGTGCTTGCCCGGCGCGAGCAGATTAAACGAAAGACCATACTGTTACGAAGGAAGCAGAAACGCTTTTTGAGACTTGCCTGAAAGGCAGGA
>JBEKXK010000157.1:0-5208 GCA_049512055.1 Syntrophales bacterium
CGAGTTCCGGGAGAGTCTTGAGAAAAGCGCCAAGGATTAACGAAGGAGGTTGCTATGAGGGACAAACGAAAAGCGTACGAAGAAAAGCTAGATGCGCAGTTGGATGAATGGAAGGCACAGATTGCTCTGCTCAAGGCCAAGGCGGACAAAGGCAAGGCCGAGGCCAAAATCGAATACTACAAAACCGTCGAAGCCTTGCAGCGCAAGCACGATGAGGCCGGGACAAAGCTGCACGAGTTGAAGATCGCCGGTGATGAGGCATGGGAAGACCTGAAGACAGGCGCAGAAAAGGCCTGGGCTGAAGTCAAGACTGCCTTCCACGAGGCGAGCTCTAAGTTCAAATAAGCCAGGCTGCTGAACTAATCAGCGTGCGCCCGTTCCGATAGCAATGATTAAACTTCGGCGGAAAAAATAACGGAAAAAGCTCGCAGGGCCTGTGCCGGAATTTCCAGCTCAAATGGAACAGAATATTAACGCTTACCTTAAATGCGATTTGGCCGGAACAACAGCGGTGACGAACACTTCTTCTGCTGCGATGTCTGAATTTCGGGTCGTTTCCGCCGATCAGGAAAGATGAGGAGTTGCGTCAACGTCCTAAGCAAGGGAAGCGCCAGAAGAAGAACCGCAGGGAATGGAAGGAGGACAGGAAGGGGCACAAACAGGGCCGCGGACACGATCATGAAGGCAATTAGTCAGAACCTTACGAATGGTGAATATTTCCAGGCCTGATAGATGAGGATGCAAAAGATTATCAAAGGAGGACGTATGGTTTCAAACATTCTTGTTCCGACAGACGGGTCAAGGGCGGCTCAAAAGGCAGCCATGTATGCGGTTGACCTCGCAAAACAGTTGAAAGCCTCGGTGATTGTCCTGAGCGTTATTGATAAGCGGTCATTTATGGGCCAGACAGTTCCCGCAAAGGAGACTGTAAGGCATGTAATAGAGCCTATCGAAGATTATCTGAGAGAGGCAGCCGAAGGGTATGCCGGAGAAATAAAGAAGCTCTGTCATAAAAATGGAGTCCGAGCAAAAACCGTTATAACGGCAGGGCATCCCGTTGAGGATATTATGAAAGAGGCGTCGAGGGCAAAGGCGAGCCTGATTATTATGGGTTCTCACGGGAAGAGCGCGTTGGCAGCCGCGGTTCTCGGCAGCGTTACCTATGGCGTAATCCACAAAGAAACAAAAATCCCAGTACTCATTGTGAAGAGGTGATGAAGGGAAGCCTTCAGGCTTTTGATGCGTATACGTTTGCTGATATAGAAATATGAGTGATTTATTAAAAAAGGAATGAGGCAAGGAATTTATGCAAACCCATGATAAGCAGCATCGCTCTATTTTACAGAGGGTTGCCCGCAGTGCGATGCTTGATAGGGAACTGCTCCCTGACTTTTCAAGTGAAGTGCTGGCTGAACTTAGCGGAATTCGGGCTCCTGCAGCAATGATCAATGGGCCGGTTCGTGACCTTAGGGACCTTCTGTGGGCCTCCATTGACAACGATGACTCCCGTGACCTGGATCAGCTTACCGTTGCCGAGGCAATGCCCGGAGACAAGGTAAAGATACTTGTTGCCATAGCTGATGTGGACGCGCTTGTTGATAAAGGATCGGCAGTTGATGAACACGCCCGCCATAATACTGCCTCTGTTTATACCGCCGGCGGGATATTCCCGATGCTTCCCGAAAAGCTTTCCACCGACCTCACGTCGCTGAATTTCAATGAGGATCGATTGGCAATTGTTGTCGAAATGGCTATCGGCGCGGACGGGTCTTTAGAGGGCTCTGATATCTACAGGGCGCGTGTCCGCAATCATGCGAAGCTCGCGTATAACAGCGTGACTGCATGGCTTGAAGGTAATGGAAGTCTGCCTGAGGCTATCGCCGCTGTAAAAGGACTTCAGAATAATCTGCGCCTGCAGGACGAGGCAGCGCAAAGCATGAAGAACCTCCGGCATGTGCATGGGGCTCTTAGTTTTGAAACCGCTGAGGCGAGGCCAGTATTTGACGGTGATGAAATCCGTGATCTCGAAGTTGAAAAAAAGAACCGGGCAAAGGACATCATTGAGGATTTCATGATAGCTGCAAACGGCGTGAACGCCCGGTATCTCTCGTCAAAAAAAATCCCTTCGATCCGCCGTGTTGTCCGCACTCCGAAACGATGGGAACGGATTGTCGAGCTTGCCGACGAACATGGGTCCAAGCTCCCTGATGCGCCGGATTCAAAAGCCCTGGAGGCGTTCCTTAACAAGGAAAAAGCGGCCGACCCGATGAAATTCCCCGACCTCTCCCTCGCTGTGATCAAACTTATGGGGGCCGGTGAATACGTTGCGGAACTTCCGGGAGACACTGCCCCGGGACACTTTGGTCTCGCGGTCAGAGACTATACCCATTCCACAGCCCCTAATCGCCGGTACACCGATCTTATCACACAACGCCTGTTGAAGGCCGCGCTAGGAAAAAGTTCTTTGCCATATAGTAATGATGAGCTTGAGGCCCTTGCGAAACATTGCACGGAAGAAGAAGACGCCGTGAACAAAGTGGAACGGCAGGTCGGCAAATCTGCTGCTGCTCTTCTTCTTGAATCGAGAATAGGAGAGCAGTTTGACGCTATTGTCACCGGCGCGGCTTCCAAAGGAACATGGGCCCGGCTTCTCACGATGCCTGTTGAAGGCAGGCTTGTCCATGGGTTCGAAGGTATCGACGTGGGCAACCGGATTCGCGTGCAGCTCATATCTGTAGACGTTGAGCGGGGGTACATTGATTTCAGGAAAGTAGGTCCATAAAAACATTAATAACAAGGAAACAGTGGGAAGCCTGGATGATGAGGACGCGAGGTGGGATGACGTCGTCATTGTAAGTGCATTGTCTGTTCAGAAAGAATCGGTGAAAGGAGTGACAGCGAGATGCAGGGCTGCCGGAGCCTTTCACGCCCACATGCAGTTACCCGGATCGCAGTGCTCGCTATATAGATTCCAACACCTTGAAAAAACATCACGGGTACCCGTCGACGCGCATCGACGCTTCTTGACAATCCTAAGAAAACATATAAAATCAGCGGAGCCGCGCCGCTCACTCCTCGACATGAAGGGGGAGGAGGGGTGGGGACTGAAAAATTTTACAAGTCAGGAAAAAAATTCATTGAAAGCTCTGGTAACGGGAGGCACGGGATTTATCGGAAGCCATTTGACAGAAGCTCTTATTAGAAGAGGAGTGCAAGTCCGCTGTCTCCTTCGAAATACCAGCGATGTGAAGTGGCTGAAAGGTCTTCCTATCGAATTTGTTCATGGCGATTGCAATGATAAGGCCTCTTTAGAAAAGGCAGCAAGGGGTGTCGATTGGGTGTTCCATTTGGCAGGTGTGACCAAGGCGATCAAAGAGGAAACCTATTTTGAAGTAAATGGCTTGGGAACGGAAAATCTGATCCACGCCTGTCTCGAAAATAATCCGCGTCTTCAAAAATTCATCTATGTTTCGAGCCAAGCGGCGGCAGGGCCAAGTCGAAATGGGTCCAGCAAAAAGGAGTTAGACCCCTGTGAACCGGTTTCCTTTTATGGCAGGAGCAAACTTGCGGGGGAAGAATTGGTTCTTACCCATGCTGATGAACTTCCCGTTCTCATCATTCGGCCTTCTGCCGTCTACGGGCCAAGGGATAAAGATATCTTTGCCTTTTTCAAATGCCTCTCCAGAAGGATCAAACCCTGTCCTATAGGACGGGAACAACATTTTAGTTTATGTTATGTGCAGGACATTGTCCAAGGTATTCTATTGGCTGTTGAGACAGAGACAAAGAGCGGAGAAATTTTTTTCCTCTCTGACGGCAATGACTACCGGATGGAAGAGATCGGTGATATCGTTGCACAGGCAATGGGTATAACTGCTTTTCGCATTCGTGTCCCCAAACGAATAATATTGGGCATCGCCTGTTTTTCAGTATATCTCTCTAAATTGTTTAGGAGGCCTTTCCTCTTTAACAAAGATAAAGCAGAAGAAATGATCCATAAAGATTGGGTCTGCGATATCACCAAAGCCAAAAGCCTCTTAGGCTTTGAACCAAGAGTGCCACTCTCGGAGGGAGCCAAATTAACATTTGAGTGGTACAAAAAAGAAAAATGGTTATGACATAACAAGGAGTTGATTCAATGGATCTTTTTGAAAAGTGCGCAGAAGCTACGGAGTATGAATCTGGCTTGAAGCAACGTGGACACTATTTCTTTTTTCAGAAGCTCGAATCCCCGCAGGATTCTGAATTGGTTGTCAACGGGAAGCGAGTCATCATGGTCGGCTCGAACAATTACCTTGGACTCACCAACCACCCCCGGGTGAAGGAAGCAGCGATTAAGGCCATTGAAAAATATGGCACCAGCTGTGCCGGTTCACGGTTTCTAAATGGGAATCTCGATATCCACGAAGAACTGGAAACGAAGTTGGCCAGGTTCTTGCGGAAGGAAGCTGCCCTCGTCTTCGCAACGGGCTACCAAACCAATTTGGGAGTGATCTCTGCCCTTGTGGGCCGGAACGATGTCGCTATTATCGATATGTACGATCATGCAAGTATCATAGACGGCTGCCGCCTCTCCTTCGGCGAGGTCAAGAAATACCGGCATAATGACATGGACGCTCTCGAAATAATTCTCGAAGGAATTAAGGAAAAGAACAAACTAATAATCGTTGATGGCGTCTTTAGCATGGAAGGCGATATTGCTGATCTCCCTGCCATTGTGAAGCTAGCCAAGGCCTACGGGGCGAGGATAATGCTGGATGACGCCCACGCGGTCGGCATTCTTGGAGATGGAGGACGGGGAACGGCGGAGCATTTTGGCCTCGAAAACGAAGTAGATCTTATCATGGGAACCCACAGCAAATCCCTTGCCGCGATCGGCGGCTTTATCGCAGGGCCATCAGATGTGATAAGTTGGATCAAACACCTTGCTCGCTCGATGATATTCAGCGCCAGTCTCCCCCCCGCCCTGGTGGCATCGGCGAGTACCGCTTTGGACATCATTGAAGAACAGCCCGAATTAAGAGCCCGGCTTTGGAGAAATACGCACAAGATGCTGAAAGGATATAGAACGCTCGGGTACGATACAGGAACGAGCGAAACTCCGATCATTCCCATCGTTATTAAGGACACCATGAAAACTTACGAGATGTGCAGGCTCCTCTTCGAAAACGGGGTCTTTGTCAATGCGGTCATTAGCCCTGCAGTCCC
>JBEKXK010000158.1:0-5118 GCA_049512055.1 Syntrophales bacterium
CTAAGAAAAACCATGGAAACAAAACTTAAAAAAATCCTATCCCTCTGAGTAACATATATTATGAGTCAACGTTCCTTAACCACTTCTATCCTTCGGTAACATTTATTTATGAGGCAATAGGGCGGTGCGGAGTGTGCGTGCGGGCTGCTTGAACGGCAATGCTCTTTAAGGCTTCCGGTTCTTGCTCTCCTTCTTATAATATTCGAGAGCCTCTTCAATCAAAGCGATAAAATATTTCTGGTCTCTCTTTGCCGCTTTGTACTGATTGATTGTCATGAGCTTCTTGTATTCAATGTAGAATTGGTCTACCAATTCCCTGTATTCATCCGCCTCCTCTATGGGCTCAGCATGGCTTTTCAGGCGCTGCTGCATGCACAGCAGGACGAATTTAATCCCAGATACGAACTGCAATTTCTTCATCGCGGGTGAATCTTCATTAACGTATTTGGGACACCAGTTGCCGGGGTCGCATGGCAAAAGAAGCTCTCTTCTCGCGGAATGCGCGGGATCGTAATTCTTCGCACGATCAGGATGCCGGCAATGTCCGAGGGGAGAGACGGATTGATCTTTGTAATCACTGCGATGGGAACTATGATACCAGCAGTTTGTACAATTATCTTCGGGTCTCCGGAATGCAAGAATCTTGGCCATGACCCCTCCCGTCTACTTTGAACTCAATATCTCTCTTGCTATAATGAGCCGTTGAATCTCGGACGTCCCTCCGCCGATGGTCTGCAATTTCGCATCCCGCATCATCCGCTCCACCGGAAATTCCTTCATATACCCGTAGCCGCCTAAGATCTGCACCGCTTCCGTCGTGACCTTCATGGCAACTTCAGACGTAAAGAGTTTCGCATAAGCCGCAATCAGGTTCAACTCACGCTGGAGACCCCGATCTGCCATCGCGGCCCCCTGGTACGTGATCAGCCGGGAGAGTTCAATTTCCATCGACATATCGGCAAGCTTGCTCTGGATCAGCTGAAAGGCGGCGATGGGTTTTCCAAACTGGACCCTCTCCTTCGCATACTTGAGGGCGCATTCGAAAGCCCCACGGGAGATACCCAGGGACAGGGCGCCAAGGAGGATCCTTTCCGTGTTGAGTCCACTCATAAGAACGTCAACCCCTTTATTTTCCTCTCCCAACAGATTCTCCGCCGGGACGCGGCAATCTGCGAAA
Source organism: Syntrophales bacterium (assembly GCA_049512055.1). Lineage (GTDB taxonomy): Bacteria > Desulfobacterota > Syntrophia > Syntrophales > UBA2185 > Fen-1135. The sequence goes on from JBEKXK010000158.1 coordinate 1,178, forward strand.
ACCAGTTCCCCTGTCGGCGAACCGCGCCAGCCCATCTTCTCAAATTTTTTCCCCCGCGAAAAACCAAGGAAGTCCTTCTCTACAATAAAAGCCGAGACCCCATGCGCGCCCTTCTCCGGAGATGTTTTTGCGTAAATCACAAAGACATCTCCCACCGGACCGTTACTGATAAAAATCTTCGATCCATTCAAGATGAAAGAATCGCCTTTTCTCTCCGCCCGCAGCTTCATGGAGAGGACATCGGATCCGGAAGACGGCTCCGTCATGGCAAGACCGCCGATCTTGCTCCCGTCACACAAGGGTGGCAGATATTTTTTCTTCTGGGCTTTGTTGGCGTTACGGCGGATATTATCTACGCACAGATCCGAGTGAGCCCCCCACGTCGCGGAGGTGGAGCAGCATACGACACCGAGCTCCTCGCCGATAATGCACATCTCCGTATAGCCCGCTCCTGCGCCGCCATATTCGGCGGGCACGGTAACGCCCAACAAACCCATCTCGGCAAGTCTCTTGAAGCTTTCGCTGGGGAATCTTTCATCCCGGTCTATTTCATAAGCGAGAGGCGCCACTTCTTTCTCCGCGAACGTCTTAACGCTCTCGCGAAGCATTTTTTGTTCTTCCGTAAATTCCAGATGCATATTCCCTCCCTCCGTGCCCACAGACCCCATGAGGTAGAAGCAAAATGGAAAGAGGCATCCGCGAGTGGATGCCTCTTCTTTCCCTTTTTACAAACTAAAAAATCTTTTTCTTTATCAATCCCCGCTCACGGCCGGCCTTTTCCAAGTCTTCCCGGAATTTCGGGTGGGCGATCTTGATGAGCTCCACCGCCCGTTCCGGCTCCGACCGTCCGTAGAGATCGGCAGCACCGTATTCTGTGACTACGTAGCCCGTATAGTGGCGGGGAACCGTCACGCGAGCCCCCTGTGCAATATAGGGAACGATTCTCGATACGGTGTCGTTCATGGTCGTGGCAGGTACCAGATTGATCGCGCGGCCGCCCTCGGACCAGAAGGCGCCGATGACGAAGTCGAGCTGGCCGCCGGTTCCAGATCTAATGATATTGCCGACGGACTCCGAGACGACCTGACCGGTGAGATCCACCTCGATGGACCCGTTGATGGCTACGATATTGTCCTCCTGGGCGATCACGGGGATGTAATTGGCATAGGATGTCGGACGGAACTCGCACATGGGGTTGTTCGCTATCCAGTCATAGAGTTCCTTATCACCCAAGGTAAAGGCCAGAACGATCTTGCCGGGATTGACCTTCTTGTACTTGCAGGTGACAACCCCCTTCTCAACAAGCTTGTGGGTCCCGGCTGGCATCATCTCCGTATGGATGCCCAGATCCTTGAGGCCCGAATTTTCAAGAAGCTTGCTGATCATGGCCGGAACTGCGCCGATGCCGACCTGGATGCAGTCTCTGTCCTTCAGGAGAGCCACTACGTTTTCAGCCATTTTAATCTCGAGGTCGGTCGCCGGGGGCGTGGGAACGGCGATAATGGGGTTGGGGTTTTCGACAAAAGCGGTGAATCTCGAAACGTGAAAGTTCGTCTGGCCGTATGTTCTCGGCATATTGGGATTTACTTCCCCAATCACCCACTCGCTCTGGTCCATAACGGCTTCCGTATAGAAGGTGTCCAGGCCAAGATTGACGTATCCGTGTTCGTCCGGTGGGGTGACCTGGGTGACGATGCCTGTCCGTCGTTTGTAAACGCGTTTTCTGTGCGAGTATTTTCGCCCGGCGTCGGAACTCTGGTACGGGATAAAGTTCGCCCATTCCGAGGCGGCCATCTGCTGCATATGTGGGGTGCTGTAAAATCCGCTGAGAAATGTGAACGTATCCCTGTATTCCGGTTTAAAGAGTTTGTAAGGTCTCAGGGTCAGGCACGTGATCCATTCCACATCTTTGAGTTCATCTTTTCTGTCTGCAATGGCGTCTGGAATGAGCATGGACGGCTGACCCATCAGCAGCGGGAACCAGAAACAATCTCCTGACTGAAGGATCTTCGCGGCGTCCTGCGCAGACATTACTCGACTCTTATAGTAGTCCTGCCAACTCATAATATTCCCCCTATTTCTCTATTATTATGTTTCCGTAAGGTTTCCTCTTATCCTCTTCTGCCGTCTCTGAGCGACCTTTGCACAATCACCACCTTTCTTACGTTTTTTCTTCATGAACATATATATTGTTGCCTGACAAAATACAGAAGACCGTCTTCCCTACAGAGGCCTAAAATATTTGATATCCATAATGTGTCCTTTTCTGTCATCGCTCCAGACTGCCTCTACCTTCATCCCGCTTTTGACTATTTTTTTGACCTCATCGAAATTGTTGAGATCGAAACCTCCCATGAGATGGAGAAAATTTACGTCCGTTCCGTTCAGCTTGATGAGCGACCCGATAAAGGGAGGTTCTGTGGGCATTCCAAAGTATTTATAATTCGTGTAGCACCAGGCAATTAAAGTGCCCACCTGGGAAACCTCCACCCACTTTTCGGCGTCAACGAAGCAGCGCGGGCAAAAACTGCGGGCCGGAACAAGGATGCGTTCACACTTCGTACACTTTGTTCCAAAGATCGTCTTATTTTTGAGACCTTCAAAAAAACGGGTCCACGTGGCGCCGTATGCCAGTTCATACGGCAGGCGGATTTCTGTTTTGATTGTCTTGTATTCTTTTGCTTCCATATCTTCCTCCATATTTCCTATAGCTTTGATCCGAGAATCATAATGCCGTTGAATTGATCCACACCGCCCATCGCATGGGAGAGCGCCAATTTCGCCTTGGGTACCTGATGATCTCCGGCCTTGCCCGTCACCTGCAGGGCAGCCTCTGCAACCCGGATGAGGCCCGTCGCTCCGATAGGGTTCGTGCATAAGGTACCGCCGGAAGGATCGCAGGGGAGCTCCCCTTTCCTTGTAAAAGTTCCTTTCAACACCATGTCCGGGGATTCTCCCGGTCCGCAAAACCCGAAGCATTCATAAAAGAGCATCTCCTGGAAGGTAAACGGATTGTAGACCTCTGCCACATCCAGTTCCTTTCTCGGGTTCTTTATCCCGGCCTGGTCATATGCCTGCTTTGCCGCCTGAATCGCGCTTTCCCATACCACCTTATCACTGTCGCCGAAGAAATACTCTTCACCACGGTAGCCGACACCCTTGATCCACGCCGGCTTTCGCCCCAGCTTCTTTACCATATCCCTGGAAGCGAAGATGACCGCACAGGCGCCGTCCGAGTTCGGACATACATCGAGGAGACGCACCGGATAGGTGATGATACGCGCATTTTTCACCTCGTCCATGGTGACCTTCATCTTGATGTGGGCGTAAGGATTGTCAAACGCGTCGTCATGATGGGTTACCGATATGAAAGCGGCGGCATCTCGTATTTTCTCTTCCGGTATATTATAGCGGTCCATCCACATCTGGGATTGCATGGAAAAGACACCCGGCGCGCCGGATATGAAATACCTCTGATAGAATGGCTCGGCCACCGTCGTCATGGTCGCCTGGCTGTTCCCCTCGTTCATTTTTTCATGACCCACGGCCAGGACAAGATCGGCCATGCCTGATGCGACCCAGTAATAGGCCGTATGGGCGATGGAGACCCCTGTCGATCCGCAGGTCTCTGTCTTCATAATCGGCTTTCCTGCGGCCTGCATGGCATCGGCAAAATAGAAATGGGTCAGGGCAATCCCTTCCATCATGGAAGGCATGGTGCCGGATACAACTCCATCTATGTCATTTGGCGTCAGTCCCGTTTCATTAAACACAGCCACGACGGCTTCTCTCACGAGATCCGGATAACTGACATCCATTCTTCTTCCGTGTTTCGTCTGTCCTACACCTATTATGGCTACTGGTCGTCCCATATGCTCCACCCCCTATCTGCCCAAAATGGCCACGGCGTGACACTGGCCGGCATAGCCATGAGTACCGTG
>JBEKXK010000159.1:0-5043 GCA_049512055.1 Syntrophales bacterium
TCTGGGCGGCGTCGATATTCTTTATCGCCACTTGCTTTGTTGCCTGGTTTTTCAGGAATCCGGAGCGTGAGTTTCCTGATGGTGCGAAAGCCGTAATATCTCCGGCGGACGGTGAGGTTATAAAAATAGAAAACGTCGTGGAGAGCGATTTTCTCAAAGCTCCGGCACAGAAGATAAGCGTCTTTATGAACATCTTTGACGTTCACGTTAACCGCATACCCTATTCCGGCACAGTGGCCGATATAGAGTACAACAAAGGTAATTTTTTTTCGGCTAATTTGGATAAGGCTTCTCTACTGAACGAAAGAAATTCGGTTCTTATCAAAACGGATGACGGCAAGAAGATTTTAACGGTGCAGATAGCCGGATTAATTGCAAGAAGGATAGAATGTTGGGTTAAAGAAGGAATGCAGGTTCGCAAGGGTGAGAGATTCGGCCTCATACGATTCGGCTCACGTCTTGAAGTCTTTCTGCCTCCCGATGCGCTAATATCCATTAGAGTGGGTGACAGAGTAAGGGCGGGAGAGACACTTATAGGATGGCTAAAATGAAAAAGAATGCCACATTTAAGAGAGAGCGTGTAAGAAAGGGCATATATTTACTGCCCAACCTTTTTACTACGGGAAGCCTTTTTTGCGGATTCTATTCTGTTGTCGCGTCCATGAAGGGCGATTTTTGGCTTGCTGCAGCACCCATTTTAATGGCCTTTGTCTTGGATGGCCTGGACGGCAGGATAGCGAGGATGACGAACACGACAAGCAAATTCGGTTCGGAATACGACTCACTTTCGGATCTGGTTGCCTTCGGTGTTGCTCCGTCCATTCTCGCCTACACCTGGGCGCTTTCAATATACGGGAAATGGGGATGGCTTGCATCATTCCTCTTCGTTGTTTGCGGCGCATTGCGGCTGGCGAGATTCAACATTCAGATAGGCTTGGTTGAAAGCAAGGTTTTCAATGGACTGCCGATACCCGGCGCTGCGGCCGTCGTTGCGACGGGGGTATTGCTTTATTACTACCTGGGGGGTGAAGGGAGATTTAATGATCTGACCATTTTGATAGGCGTCGTCGTTCTAGCACTCCTGATGGTGAGCAGTATAAAGTATTACAGCTTCAAGGACCTTAACTTCTTTTCAAGAAAACCTTTCATGTCATTTGTCTTGATCGTGTTTATTCTGATTATAGTCATCGCAGAGCCGCAGATCATGCTGTTTACCTTTGCCTTCGGTTACAGTCTGTCCGGTCCGACGTGGGCTCTTGTCAAGATCAGTAAGAAGACGTACACGGAATGGAAGGCCAGGGGGGTGCGGATGCACACAAAGCGTGCACTGAAAAGGTAGCGATAAAGGGAATGAAAACTATAAGACGCACTGCCTCTATTAAGTGTGAATCATTAAAGCAGGCGTCTTTTTTGCGTGGGGTGTTTGAGACAAATCATGAAGAAGAATAAATTTGTGAAGTCGTATAACGTCGCGGTAGTTGGCGCCACGGGCGTTGTCGGCAATGAGATGGTCAGGATACTGGAAGAGCGAAAATTTCCAGTACGTAATTTGACACTGCTGGCTTCAGAACGTTCCGTGGGAAAGAAGCTGAAATTCAGGGGGAAGTCTGTGCCCGTTCATGTGTTGAATGAAAAATCATTCTCAGGAATTGATATCGGGCTTTTTTCGGCCGGCGGAGGCATCTCCGAGCGCTTTGCCCCCATAGCCGCCGCATCAGGATGTGTCGTGATTGACAATACAAGCGCATTCAGGATGGTGCCTGATATTCCTTTGGTAGTGCCGGAAGTAAATCGGAAAGCTATCGGCATGTATAAGAACAAGGGGATAATTGCTAATCCAAACTGTTCGACCATCCAAATGGTTCTGGTAATGAAGCCGATTCATGATGCTGCAGGGATTAAGAGGGTCGTGGTTTCCACATATCAGGCCGTCTCGGGAACCGGCAAGGAGGCCATAGAAGAGTTAATCACGCAGACAAAGGCTCTCTTGAGCGGCCGGAAGCCCGCGGTGAAGGTCTATCCCCATAGAATAGCATTTAACTGTCTTCCTCATATCGACGTATTTCTGGCTAACGGCTATTCGAAAGAGGAAATGAAAATGGTGAACGAAACCAAGAAAATTCTTGGCGATCGGACGATTGCCGTTACCGCTACGACAGTGAGAGTTCCGGTTCTTTTCGGGCATTCGGAGTCCGTCAATATCGAGACAAAAAGAAAAATCAGCGCCAAAGAGGTAAGGAGGATCCTCTCGCATGCCCCCGGCGTCAAAGTGGTAGATGACCTCAAAAGGAATATGTATCCTCTCGCGACAGATGCGGCAGGCAAGGATGATACATTTGTCGGCAGGATCAGGGAAGACGAGTCCATAAAAAACGGCATCAATATGTGGATTGTATCCGATAATGTGAGGAAAGGCGCCGCATTGAATGCCGTACAGATAGCAGAGCTTCTTGTCAAAGACTACCTATGAGAATAATCGGAGGTGATGCAAAGGGGAGGACCATCTATTCTCCAAAGCAGAGTCAACTGAGGCCCACCTCCGACGGTATCAAGGAATCACTTTTCAATATTCTTCATGAACCCTCCGGGAAGTCTTTCGTTGATCTTTTTGCAGGCTGTGGGAGTGTGGGGCTCGAGGCATTAAGCCGCGGAGCCGCGAAAGTGGTTTTTGTGGAAAAGAATGCCGTCATGGTTAATGCCATTAAGAGGAATCTCCGTGAATTATCCTTAGGTGGAGAGTATGAAATCCTGGCAATAGAGGTTGCAAAAGCCATACGGAAACTTCAAAATAGGGGCGAGAGTCTTGATATAATCTTTGCCGATCCGCCCTATGAAAGAGGTTTCGTCAGGGAGATATTCCGCAGTCTCAACGACGGGAATGTCCTCAGTGAAGATGGTATCCTTATAATCCAGCATTCATTAAGAGAGAATGTGGATGAGCAACATACAGGTGATTTCATATTGACAGACCGGAGAAGATATGGTGATACACATCTGTCTTTTTTTAAAATAAGGGAAAAGGAATAAAGGAACACATATGGGGAAAATAGCTGTCTATCCTGGTTCATTTGATCCCATCACAAACGGCCATCTTGACCTCATAAAAAGGGGGTTGAAGATTTTTGAGGGGATTATTGTTCTCGTGGCTTATAACCCGAACAAAGCAAACTATCTCTTCTCTGTCGAGGAGAGGATTGAATTGATCAAAGAGGCGGCAAAAGACTGCAAAGGGGTGGAGGTTGCCAGCTTCCAAGGACTGCTGGTGGATTATGTCAAGAAAACCGGCGCAAACATTATATTGAGGGGACTCCGGGCTCTTTCTGATTTTGAGTACGAATTTCAGCTTACTCTCATAAATCGAAGGCTCAACAAGGATGTCGAGACGGTTTTCCTTATGACCAGTAACGAGTGGTTTTTTACAAGTTCGCAGATCATTAAGGAGGCGGCGAGTCTGGGAGCTCCTGTTGAGGGACTGGTGCCGGATATCGTGTGCCGGAGGATAAAAGAGAAATTCGCAAGGTAGGTTGGAGAAATGGTGAAACTGGCAGCGAGGATATCCACAATAAAACCGTCGCCGACACTGGCGATTGCCGCCAAAGCCAATGCAATGACGGCCGAAGGCAGGCATGTAATCAGTTTTGGTGCGGGAGAACCTGATTTTGATACTCCGGACCATATCAAGATGGCAGCCGTGAAGGCCATAGAAAAGGGGTTTACAAAATATACGCCCGTTTGCGGGATAGTCGAATTGAAGGATGCGATCATCGGAAAGTTGCTCCGGGACAATCAATTGACTTACAAGAGATCAGAGGTCGTCGTCTCCTGCGGGGCGAAGCACACGCTCTATAACCTGACCCAGGTCCTCTTTGAGGATGGCGACGAGGTCCTGATCCCGTCTCCTTACTGGGTTTCGTATCTGGATATGGTTTTGCTGTCAGGCGCGAAGCCTGTGATTCTCAAGACGGGAGAGGCGCAGGGTTTTAAAATACTGCCGGATCAGTTGCAAGGGGCGATCACCGCGCGCACGAAGGCGATTATCATGAACAGCCCGTCAAACCCGACCGGCGCGGTTTATACCGCTACGGAGCTGGAGGCCCTCGCGGAGATATTAGCGGGGAAAGACATACTCGTAATATCGGATGACATATACGAGAAGATATTATACGACGGCAGGACGTTTACAAATATCGCATCATTGAGCGAAGAGCTCAGGCATAGAACAGTGGTCGTGAACGGCGTTTCCAAAACTTATGCGATGACCGGGTGGAGAATCGGGTATGCCGCCGGCCCGGAAGAGATCATAGCATCCATCACAAAGCTTCAGAGCCAGAATACGTCAAATCCGACTTCCATCTCGCAGTGGGCGGCTGTAGAGGCCCTGAATGGTAATCAGGAGAGCGTTCCTAAGATGGTTGAGGAATTCAGGAGGAGAAGAAACGCGATCGTGGAGATGCTGAATGCCGTCCCTGGCATCACTTGTATGCTCCCGCACGGGTCTTTCTATGTCTTTCCTGATGTTTCATCTCTGTTTGGAAGTTCGCACAGTGGAGGGATCATATCGAATTCGTCTGATTTTGCGGCATACCTTCTGGATGCGGCCGACGTTGCCGTGATTCCGGGCGTTGATTTCGGTCACGACAATCATATCCGTCTGTCGTATGCTACATCTTCGAAGAATATTGAGGAAGGACTGAAACGAATTAGCAGTGCCGTCAAAAGACTTTCATAAGAGAGTCGCCACACACCCTATTCATTTCCGCCGACGTTAATCTCGCGATAAGGCATGCCGTCGAGGCATGCTTGGCTTTCGTTAACAATAATATTGTCATGAAAGTAAGTCTCATTCGCCTTAGGTGCGCTTCTGAAAGAGTCAGGATTAGAGCGCACGGAGAGATTATTTTCACTATGGCGCGGAGAATAGACCTATTGCCTCATAAATAAATGTTACCGAAGGATAGAAGTGGTTAAGGAACGTTGACTCATAATATATGTTACTCAGAGGGATAGGATTTTTTTAAGTTTTGTTTCCATGGTTTTTCTTAG
>JBEKXK010000160.1:0-5942 GCA_049512055.1 Syntrophales bacterium
GGCCAGGATTTCATGCCCGGCGGCAACACATTAGAGGATTCCGTGAAGATCGCGCAGTACTTGGAAAAACAGGGGGTAGAGGTAATAAATGTTACCACGGGCTGGCATGACTCAGGCCAACCTTTCATTCAGTATTTTGTGCCTAAGGCGAACTGGATATTCATGGGTGAGCGGATAAGGAAGGGTATCAATATTCCGGTCATCGTCGGCACCAGAATCGTTGATCCAATAATGGCTGATAAAATAATCGGCGAGGGGAGGGCGGATATGATTTATCTGGCAAGACCGCTGATCGCCGATGCGGATTTGGTAAACAAGGCAAAGGAAGGGAGATTCGACGATATCGTTCCCTGCACTTCCTGCTGTTTGTGTTTTGACGCGTGGTCACGGACCGAACCCATCTATTGCCAGGTAAATGCCAGAGCGGGCAGGGAGCTTGAACTGAATATCATACCCGACAAGAAGCCGAAGGAGGTGTACGTAATAGGCGGCGGCCCCGCGGGCATGGAGGCGGCAAGGGTCGCTCGTTTGAGAGGCCATGACGTAACGCTTTTCGAAAAGACCGATAAGCTTGGCGGTGCCCTGTATGCTGCCGGCGCCCCCAGCGTGAAAGATGGCATTGGGTATTTCCGCGAGTATCTTGAGAAACAGATCAAGAAGCTCGGCGTCAAGGTGAAGACCAAGACAGAGGTGGACAACGCCCTCATTGAGCGCGAGCGTCCTGATGAGGTTATAGTGGCGACGGGCGCTGTTCCCATAATCCCGCAGATTCCGGGAGTGAATGGCAAGAATGTGGTGTTAGCCGTTGATGTCCTGACGGGCAAGAAGAAAGTAGGCGATAAGGTCGTGATCCTGGGCGGCGGGATGGTAGGCTGCGAGGTTGCCGATTTTCTGTATGAGGAAAAGGGGAAGAAGGACATAACGATCCTTGAGATACTGTCCAAAGTAGCTATCGACGTAGGGCCGACCTTGCGATGGGTTGTGAGGAAGAGGTTAAATGATTTTAAGATCAAGATAAGGACGGGAACCACGGCGACGGAGATAACACAGCAGGGCGTCTCCATCGTTTGCGGCAGTTCAACCGAAATCCTTCCCGCAGACACTGTTGTGATTGCCGTAGGGTATGAACCATCCAATAAACTGGCCCGGGAGATTGAAGGCAAATCGGGCGTATCTGTTCTTTCAGTGGGTGACTGCGACAAAGTTGCCAGGATAGCCGAAGCTGTTGAGGGTGGCTTCAGAACTGCAAGTGTAGCAGTTTTACCGCACACGAAGGTAAAGCAGCTTTTTCTTTAATAGGATGGATAGTCGGCTGGATGTGCAGCGATCGGGCAGACCGGATCCGTATAACCATTCTGCAAAGTAAGTAATGCCGGTAGAAGTTGCTGCCGCATAGGGAGCATATGGTATCCTGTGACGTGGCTACGGGCCGGAGACCGCGGCTGTGCAACAGCTCCATCACGCATAGCGACCATCATGAAGACATAGCGTCAATATAGTGCATGAAGAGAGAAGAGCGATGCTGAAACTGAATAATGTAGAAGTCAGGTATTCGAGAGTTATCCTGGTATTAAAAGGAATCAGCCTGGAAGTTCCCGACGGATCAATTATAGCGATGCTGGGCGGCAACGGTGCGGGCAAGACCACAGCTCTGAAAGCGATCTCCGGCTTGCTCAAGACGGAGGAAGGCGAAGTAACAGACGGTGAGGTTGAATTTAACGGGGAGCTGATTCATAGAATGAATCCGGAAAACATCGCCCGCAAAGGAATCATTCAGGTGATGGAAAGCGGCCGCGCTCTTGAACACCTGACGGTTGAAGAGAATTTGATGGCCGGAGCGGCAGTAATTCCATCCCGCAAGACGATTAAAGAGGATTTGGAAATGGTTTATGGCTATTTCCCGAAGCTGAAAATGCTGCGCAAGTCAACCAGCGGATATATTTCGGGAGGAGAACGACAGATGCTTGGCATCGGCCGTGCTCTGATGGCGCATCCTAAGCTGATATTGCTGGATGAGCCCTCTCTCGGACTCGCGCCGATTCTGGTCAAGACGATTTTCGAGATCATAAAGATGATCAATGAAACCCATAAAACTTCGGTGCTGCTGGTTGAGCAGAACGCCAGGGCTGCATTATCAGTGGCCAGCTACGGGTACGTAGTTGAAAATGGACGCGTTGTCCTCGACGGGACGGCGGAGCAGCTCAGTGAAAATGAAGATATCAAAGAATTCTATCTTGGAATGTCGACGATAGGCAAAAGGAAGAGTTATCGCGATATCAAGCATTATAAACGTCGTAAACGATGGCTATAGGGCGGCAAAGCGCGGTTTTTGAATCTTCATCGTCGGCTTTAATACATAGCGGGTCAGCTAAACCTATCTTCCTCATGAGCATTCAGCACAAACTGGCCGATGCATCGAATAGTGACAATTATTGCTGATGGTGATCTGCGTCTTTTTTTGGTGCCAGTTAGATCCGATTTTACGAATCTAAAGTAATGCGAATACTTAAAATAGATAATCTTTGTGAGGTGGAACCATGTATTGCTGTGATTTTACGCTTTACGACATGATTGCTCGCAATGCCGGGTCATATCCGGAAAGAATCGCGATCGTGTATGGTAATAACCGCATATCCTTCAGCGCCTATCAAAAACTGTGCGATCAATGTGCCGCGGGTCTTATCAAGGAAGGCATTGGCGTCGGCGACAGGCTTGCAGCCTTATCAAGCAACAATGACGATTTTCTGGTCCTCTGCGGCGCTGCGGCGAAAATCGGCGCCATTGTGGTGCCTGTGAACTACAGGCTGGGTGAAGCGGAGATGGAATACGTCCTCAAAGACTCGACACCCAAATATCTGTTCAGCAGCAAGGAATATCGGGATCAGGCCCGAAAGGCCTCGCAATCGGTTGGGTCTTTCCGGAAACATTATGTTTTCAACACTGACAGAAGCGACGGCGATTTACTTCCGTTCAAGGCGCTCCTTCAGGACGGGAAAAGTGAACAGATGAATGAGGTTTCCGCCGGTTGCGCCTATATGATCATTCATACGGCTGCAGTAGGAGGGAAGCCTAGAGGCTGCGTACTCAGCCAGTCCAATATGCTGGCCATTGGCCTTCAGGTGGCCCAGATTTTTAAATTTTCAAGCAGGGATTGTCACGTCTGCATTTTGCCTCTCTTTCACATCGGAGGTTTTTCGATGACTCTGGCAGCAATGCAGCAGGGAGGGAAGAATTTGATAATGGAACGTTTCGATCCCCTCCTCGCTCTGAAGCTAATCGAAAAGGAACAAGGAACATTTTTCGTCAGTTTTCCCCCGATGCTCGCCCAGATTCTGGACGCCCAGGACAAAAATTCTTTTGATACGTCGAGTTTGAAAAGCGTCGGGGGGATAGACGCCCCGGAGACGATTCAACGCTTTATGAAGAAGAACCCGCAGGCTGTTTTTTACAGTCTCTATGGCCAAACCGAGGCTATGCCGGTTTCCGGTTGCGATATGGCGGAAAAACCGGGGAGCATTGGAATACCAGCTATCATGACGCGCGTGGCAATCTTTGATGATTTGGATCGGGAAGTCCCCGTCGGGACGCAGGGAGAGATATGTGTTCGGTCACCTTCCGTGTTTCTGCGTTATTGGAACCTCGAGGCAGATACGGCCTACACTTTTCGTAATGGCTGGCATCACACGGGTGACCTGGGGCGCATCGATAAAGATGGGTTCATCTGGTATGGGGGGCGAAAGCCGGAGAAGGAGCTCATTAAGACGGGAGGCGAAAACGTGTATCCCGCGGAAGTGGAAAAGGCGATTCTGAGTCACGGCTCCGTCGAGGAGGTGGCAGTCGTCGGCGTCCCCGACGCTGAGTGGGGCGAAGCCGTCCAGGCGGTCTGCGTCCTCAAGAAGGGAAGCGACGTCGGTGCAGCGGAATTGACCGAATACGTGGCTTCCAAGATCGCTCGCTATAAGAAACCAAAGCACGTCCTTTTTGTTGAGAGCCTGCCGAAAACAGCAAGCGGCGAAATCAACCGGGAGGAAGTAAAGAAAACATACTCGGGAAAAAGATGAACCGAGGAACGTTTGTCCGGACTCAAAGGAGTTAAGGAGTCAGAAAATTATTTTAAGGGATATTTATGAGAGAAGTAGTTATCATCAGTGGTGCGAGAACAGCTATCGGAAATTACATGGGATCGCTTTCCGGATTCAGTGCGATTGAATTAGGCATCTTTGCCTTGAAAGGAGCTATCCGGAAGGCAGGCATTGATAAAGTTGTCGTTCAGGAGGTTATCGCCGGACAGTGCAATCAAGCAGGGGCTCCCGGTAACTCCGCCAGGCATATAGCCATGCGTGCAGAGCTCTCAATTGAATCCTTTGCTTTTACTGTTCATCAGCAATGCGCTTCCTCCATGCGCGCCTCGGAACTTTTGTGCCAGGAGATTTTGCTCGGCAAGATTGATGTTGGTGCTGTTGTTGGCATCGAAAGCATGAGTAATGCCCCTTATTTACTGTTCGGCGCTCGCAAAGGGTATCGTCTGGGAGATGCCGAGCGGGTGCAGGACAGCCTCATGATTGGTGGCCTTGTCGATGATCTGGTAGGCTATCATATGGGCATAACGGCTGAAAATATCGCGGACAGCTATGCCATTACCAGAGAGGAACAGGATAAATTCGCCTTGATGAGTAATCTGCGTGCCTGTCATTCCATTAAGGAAGGCTGGTTCAAGGATGAAATCGTTCCCGTTGAGGTCAAGACTAAAAAAGGCGTCACGATTTTCGATACGGATGAACACCCCCAGGCCGATACAACCATGGAAAGCCTGGCCAAATTGAAACCGGCCTTCAAAAAGGACGGTACGGTGACAGCCGGAAATGCCTCCGGATTGAATGACGCAGGGTCGGCCATGATCATGATGGCTGCAGAAACCGCGCGGAAAATGGGTATCAAACCGATTGCCAGGGTAGTTGCCTCAGCTCCCGGTTCGGTTGAGCCGCGGATCATGGGCATGGGCGTTGTTCCTGCTGTTCGGAATGCCCTGAAATTTGCCGGTTTAAAGCAGGATCAGATTGATTACTGGGAGTTCAACGAAGCTTTCGCCGCGCAGGTACTGGGTGTAAACAGGGAATTAAAGATCAGTCTGGATCGGCTGAACGCCGTCGGCTCCGGCATCGGCCTGGGTCATCCCGTCGGGGCAACGGGAGCAAGACTCGTCGTCACGATGATCAACGAAATGAAGCGGCGTGGTGTGAGATATGGTTGTGCATCCCTCTGCGCAAGCGGTGGGCCTGCTCATGCGTTTATCGTCGAATCAATATAAAAGAGAATTATTCGAGGAAATAACGAATAAAAACGCCTTAATCATAGGAGGATAACGACATGGCACTAAAGACGCCCGAACAATATGAAGAGAGTCTGCGTAAGATGAATTTTAAGATCTACCTGATGGGCGAGCGGGTGGATAATCCCGTGGATCATCCGATCATCAGGCCTTCGATGAATTCGGTAAAGATGACATACGCCCTGGCCCAGGATCCTCAGCACGAGGACCTGATGACGGCGACATCGCACCTGACAGGAAAAAAGATCAACCGCTTCTGTCACCTACACCGGAACACCGAGGATCTGATAAAGAAGGTAAAGATGCAGAGGCTCTTGGGGCAGAAGACGGGGGCATGTTTTCAGCGCTGCGTGGGAATGGATGCAATCAACGCCGTGGACAGCGTTACCTTCGAGATGGACAAGAAACTGGGCACCAAATACCACGAGCGGTTCATCAAGTTTCTGCTGATGATGCAGGAAGAAGACCTCACGGTGGATGGCGCCATGACCGACCCGAAGGGTGACCGCAGCCTCCCGCCCGGCAAGCAGGCAGATCCGGATCTCTTCACGCGCGTGGTGGAAAGAAGAAAAGACGGCATTGTGGTTCGTGGCGCGAAGGCCCACCAGACAGG
>JBEKXK010000161.1:0-4616 GCA_049512055.1 Syntrophales bacterium
TCGATCGTGGACTCATCAGTTATCCTCCTTTTTGGAGTCGGTGTTCGGTAACACCTATTTATGAGTCAACGATCTCTTTTATTCACTACCTTGGGTAACATTTAATGTGAGGCAATTCGATGTAGGACTTAGATGTTGACGGACGGATGAAAAGGGGGCTTGCTGAAACGTGGGTCATGGTGGAATTAGGAACCCATTGCACATACCGAAGGGGTGCATGAATTGGGAACTCTCCATCTAAAACTGCGCGCGCCGTATTTCCCGAACCTTAACTCTAATATCCAAAAATTTCATAGCAAGGAGGGCAAGAAGATGAAAAGAGGTATTGTTGCAGTAATAGCGGCAGTCTTTGCTTTATGCCTGTTATCGACATATGCGGGCGCGGCACAACCGGTAGTCAAGCTCATCGCTACGGGCGGTACCATCGCCATGAAGATCGATCCGGTGAAGAAGGCGCCCGTCCCGGCGATCTCAGGAGAAGATCTTCTGGCTACGGTACCGGATATCTCCAAGTATGCACAGGTCGAAGTCGAGAATATATCGAATGTTCCATCAGACTACATGGATGCGAAGCTGTGGATAGCGGTGTATAAGGCTGCGGAAAAGGCTCTTGCACGGCCTGAAGTGGCCGGTGTCGTCGTTTCTCACGGCACCGACACGCTTGAAGAAACCGCGTATTTTCTCGACCTCACGATCAAGAGCAATAAGCCGATTGTCCTGATCGGCGCGCAGAGAAACGCATCGGAACATGATTTCGACGGACCAAGGAACCTCCTAAACGCCGTGAGGATCTGCGTCTCTCCCGAAGCAAAAAATAAGGGCACGATGATCGTCCTGAACAACCAAATCAACGCGGCACGCGAGGTTACAAAAGTGCATACATCGAGTGTGGAAACTTTCAAATCCGGCGACTTCGGATTCCTCGGTTATGCAGACATTGACCGGGTTATCTTCTACCGTGCACCGCTCAGGCGTCAACAAGTACCGCTAAATAAAGATACACTTCCATACGTCGAGATTGTGGCCATGTACGGCGGCGCTGACGGTTCCATGATCAGGGCAGCGGTCGCGAATGGGGCAAAAGGCATCGTTGTGCAGGCTCTCGGGTGGGGAAATATGAATATTCCGATGTACAACGCGGTCAAAGAGGCGATAGCCAAAGGCGTACCCGTCGTGATTTCGACGAGAGTTCCAACCGGGAGGGTCCTGCCGGTCTACGGTTATGAGGGCGGCGGCAAGACGCTGAAGGACGCGGGTGCCATCCTTGCAGATGATCTGAGTCCTCAAAAGGCACGACTTCTGCTCATGTTGTTGCTTCAGAATGACGTCAAGGATACCGCCCAGATCCAGAAGTCCTTTGACAAATAGACCACGAAGGAAGAGCGTGACCCTGGGCTCTTTTCACCCATCCCCCTCCCTCATCTCGGGCAATCCTGAGATGGGGGAGGGACAATGAACCAACATCAAACCGGCGTCGGCTTTTTCGGCAGTCGATGTCGGCCTTGCCGCGACTGTCAAAAGCGACCCATCCCTATTCGCGCCGCTATGAGGCCTTGGACATGTCGGTTGCCCGGTAAAACGAATTATTCGAAGTCTTTAAACAATGGAAGAGAAAGGCACAACATAAGCACACCTTACTCCAGGCTGAGAGAAAAAATGAAACCCGCGGCACGAAAGAAAGCGGTTCATCCGGGTGATGCATACTTCCTGTAATGTTGTTTTTCCTTTCCAGCCTGTCCATACACGATTTCAAATTGTAATAAGCAAAAAAGCCACCCCTTGTATAAGACATATTTCTGCTCTGAGAGACAAAATGAAGAAAGGTTAGGTCCTCTCTCTTGATATGGGGGACTTGAAGGCAACGAAAAACGGGTTTTAATGTGCCTTACTGTTCAACCTGTGTGATGGTGACCTGATGCTGAATCCTAATCATTTCGTCTATCCTGTTCTCATCGGTGATCAAAGTCCGGCATAGTATGATACCTTGCGGTGTCGGCGCCTCAACAACCCTGTAATTTCCCGAACCGTGATAGGACATCCCTTTATGAACCAGTAGAATTTCTCTGCCATCCCTTTCAAGCTGACGATCATTGATGACAAAGAAATTATCCGTGTTAGCCGCATACATCGCGACGGAAAAATACGTGCCTTTAGGAACCGGAGCCTCGATGCGCAGTGGCTTTTGACTGACATCATAGACACATAGGGTGTAAAGCAAATCGGGACTTGGCATCACGATGGTTTGTTGATCATGAGTCTCCCGCGGCCGATAGATCGCCGTATTAACAGAGGCTTTCGAGGATTGTAACGCTATTTTTGATACAACCGCCATGATGACATCAGGAAGAAAGGCCACAGCAGCAACATGAAAAATGGCGGCCAGAACCAAGGTTGCGATCATCCATCTCATCCAGTTTTTCACCTGCACACCTCCCTGATAATATGGGGCAGATCTGCGCTTGATGGATCTCCAATAATGTCGGGAGAAGGATTGTAGAGACGAAGGGTCACGTGAAGCTTTTGATCCTTTTGTCCCGTCGGAATCCAATTCATTTCTTTGGGCGTTGAGGAGAGATGAATCCGAAAAAGACCGTCCCGATCCCGTGTAACGTTATTCCCGTTGAAGGAGTATCTTTTCTGCTCATTGGGAATGAGAAAGTAAGTGCTTCCATAGGCCGTCACGCTCCACCATCTGGTATCAAAACCCTTACCCTCGATTTTATACTCGCAAATGGCCCGCAACGGCTCTCCGCTATCATCGGTATCGGCAACGTAGTAAAGGGTTTCCGATTTTTTAAGAGCCAATAGGCCGGCGATGGCGACCCTCGCCCTATCGTACATGCCGGATTGCTCGCTTCCGGCCAGCACATTTGTCTTCCACGGTCCCTTTCTAACCCAGTTGGAATCGAGAGGAGACCTCGCAAGCCAATAAAGCGCTGAACCGATACCCAAAACAAGGGCGACCAGAAAGATGCAGAGATACTTAAGTGCCGTTTTCATACTGTCCTTTTTAAAATTACTTGACCAACCTTATACCGTTATTTGTACCACATGTTAAGTTAGAATTCTGCCATTTTATATTCTGTGATAGAGTCCATTTTTTAGCCCAAGTAGCGACTCTCTTTCAACCGGTAATCTGCACTCGTTAGCGTATGATGATTCTGAGAACTTGTAGGTGCAGTGGCACTCGGCTTCACTGATATTTAACCAGGCGCAGCCCTATTGATTACTGGTTGTTAAGGTGGAAATTGGACCTTGGATGCGACTTATGGGATGAAATGTGCACAAGGCCGGATAAGTATTTCCCGGTCATGTCTCATGCAGAGGCCTTCCTGAAATGTAGCATCCGATAATTTTGCCGGGTATCCACCATTTCAAGTGATAAACAGTATCTAATGGCTGATATTTCCTTGACCTACACGTACGTTGCTGCTTATGCTCCCTCCGTCAAAAGCAACGCCTTATCAAAAAACAGCTTTGGGACGGCGCCCCGTTCTTAGAAACGCCAGTTAAAAATAATCATTCCGGGTGCCAACCCGTTAGGAAAGTCGGTGAACCATTGATTTTCGGGAATAATATTTATAACTCCGATTTGAACCCCGCCTGATGCCTTAGCGGCATAATTGACTGCGCCTAACTGAAGGCCTGTAAGATTCCCTGCATAGTTCACAACACCCGTCTGAAGGCCTTTCATTGATCCTTTCGTGACGTTAGCGACACCGAGGCCCCATCCCGCGAAGCTCTCTTTTGCGTAATTGAACAGTGACCACTGCACACCCTTATAGCTGTCTGCATAGTTGACGACACCCAGGCTAAATCCGGCGCTCGTCCCCGAAGATCCGTTCACAATTCCTATGGCCAGCCCATCCTGCGGGTTTTCTCCCCATATGCTGAGGCTGAATCCTTGAATCCTTGTATTTCTGTCGAAAATGGCAATATCTGGAGTGAGACTAAGTTGTATCGGCTTTGATTCTTCAGCCATTGCTTGGCCGGTGGCAACCATGATAATCCCTAGACATATAAGTATGAGTATCTTTTTCATTGCATATCTCCTTCTACAGGAATTTTAAGCGATAAACTGTGTAAAACAGATTAACCACTTAATAGAAGGTAGTGTAGCGAGAGCAGTCTTGTGTGTCAATTAAATTAATAAGGAGATGATCGATTCCTTCAAATGGCCGAGGAACGAGCAGTAACGATGCCTGAAATGGATCGGAATGGAAAATTTCGGTATAAACAGATTGAATAATGTGCCATTGGACGAAGCTTTCTTGACATAAATTGTAAAGACGACCGCGAGTCATTGCTTCCTTTCACTGAGCACGATTTATTTTACCTTTCCATACTGCACTACAAATCGTAATCACCAACATAAACTCATCTCTGATGTTAACGATAAGTAGGTGAACTAAACTGTAAAAATCAACCTCTTCCCGGACAGTCAGTTTCTCTCCTGGGCTTTAAGCTGCTTCTTTTATCAATAATAATGTTATTTCATATCCGTCCAAGATAAATATTAGAAATTGAAAAGGGTGCACACAATCAGGTAGAAGTTTCTTTGCGGAAAGAAAACGAAACCTGAAAGGAGACACCCTGGTGAACAGATTTAACAGCAT
>JBEKXK010000162.1:0-4556 GCA_049512055.1 Syntrophales bacterium
TCGATCGTGGACTCATCAGTTATCCTCCTTTTTGGAGTCGGTGTTCGGTAACACCTATTTATGAGTCAACGATCTCTTTTATTCACTACCTTGGGTAACATTTAATGTGAGGCAATTCGTAATGGATAGACAACTACAGATAGTGTATATTTGACATCATATTCAGTAATAATTTTGCTGCAGAAATTGCGATTGACAAATTAACTGGTATGATGTCCCCTGATTAACTGAAGCATATGAAAACGAAATCCAAAGACGAAAAGGCTGACGAACTTCGTTCCGAATACGATCTTGCCGCCCTATTGAAGGAAGGGGTGCGAGGCAAGTATGCCAAGCGTTATGAGCAGGGGACGAACATCGTACTGCTATCTCCTGATGTGGCAAAGGGTTTCCCAACTGACGAAGCAGTGAATGAAGCTCTTCGATTAGTGATGCAACTCAAAAGGATTCCAGGCAACGGGAAGCGGAGAGCAGCAAAGGCATAGTAAAAAAAACGAAGACGGAACAACCTTCCATTCCAGCATGCGGATGAATACCCATTATTGGGTTCATGCATCGCTATCTTTCAATCCGCGAAAATCTGGTACACCGTAGAAAGCAGTTGAGCTAGGCGCTATTGGTCCGCGTATCAGGATTTACGATGAAACATACACGCTCCTCCAAAAGGAGAAACGGAAAAGCACATAGAATTCTGGGAAGGATTCGCTAAGCTGCGCCATAATATTTCTGAAGCTCTCTGCTGCGGAGAGCTTCAATACGGGTGGAAACATGTGTATTGGAGAAACAATTTCCGACGAATAAGGGGAGTTCCACGTCTTCCTGAAACAAATAATGGATAGACAACTATGGATAGTGTATATTTGACATCATATTCAGTAATAATTTTGCTGCAGAAATTGCTATTGACAAATTGACTGGTATGGTGTCCCCTGATTTTTCAACTCACTAACCAAGACATGCAGCGAATCGGCCTGAAATCAGGCCTCTCGCTGATGCGTATCGTTAGCTTTAGGAGATATTGTGAGCAAGATTGAAATTGATGGCTTTCTTTCAGAAGAATCAGAAGACGGAAGGAAAAATTATCACAAAAATTATAAAGATATTTTTGATCTTACAAAAGAGATTAACAGGTTTAGTATGGCTTTTTTGCAGAAGCTAAAGATTGATTGGAAAAACTCTCATAAATTTATTATTCATACTCTTTGTTTACGGATAATAGAGCATTTTCAAGGTGCCGTATTGATGCTTGAGCGTGGAATGATGTCTCAAGCGAAAATTCTGACAAGAGCAATGCTTGAAACAGTTTTTATCTTGGTTGCCTTACAAAAAAAGCCAGATTTACTTCAATGCTACTTTGACCAGCACGAGGACGGCAGAAAAAAAGCTTTAAAAGCTGCTTTGCAATTTAAAAACAAGAATTTGCGTGCAAGCACAAAAAAACACAATTTGGAAAAACATTATGTCGCACAGATAAATTCTCTTAAGGGAAAGGAATTAAATCCATTGGCACCAAAGCAATGAGCGATAGAAGCCAATCTCGAAGATTTTTACAATTTATACTACGTATTATACAGCAACTCAACACATTCTAATCTATCAGCTCTTGACGACCATGTTGATAAATCAGAAGATGAAATAAATTTGGCTTTTGGTCCATCAGATAATTTTTTTTACGAAGTATTTCAATGCTGTGTTTACATTCTTGTTAATGCGATGAATAGCGTAGCCATATCGTACGATCAGGATATTTCAACACAGCTTGATAATTTCGTAGGCAAAATCAAGGAATTGGATGAAAAGTATTTTATGGAAAGCTAACGAGTCAATCCAGCTGATCGCTACGCTCCAGCTGATTTTTTCGTTATATTTATAGTGAGGACAAATGACAAATTTTAAATTGTATCCCAATCCAGGCAATTTACCATGTAAGCCCGAACCAAAACCAGGATCAAAAATCCAGCTAAAAATAAACGGTTACCCACCTTACAAAGATGTGAAATTTTCAATGAGAAATCCCAAACACCGACATTACGATCGTTTTATAAAGTTAAGAGAATTAGCTTATTCAAAATTGAAATGTCAGAAATGGTATGATGGGCCTATAGAAATGAATTTGGAAATATATGCTCCAAAGCTTGAAATAAAAAAAGGTCTTAATGATTATATTGGTGGAGTGATGGACACTCTTGATGGAAGCCATGGACAATATTTTACCTATTTACCTGTAGTCTACCAAGATGATTGCCAAGTAGCGACAGGAAGCCATAGGTTCATTGAATCATCTGAGATTTTCTATATCTTGGAGATCGTCTTCCATGAGTATGAGAAAATTACAGAAACTACTTTCACATATTATGGCCCAGTATCAAGATAGCAAGTATAACAAGGGCATTCAGACGGACGAGGCGTGTCCGCCGCGCCACTGATGCCTGGCGTTAGGCCATAATAGGAAATGAGATCATGAGCTACTCATCCGAAAATATTCTCGCACCAGGCACGCGTATTCAGGATGTTCGTGAGTTTGTCTTACTGTTGGGCTATACGAAGTCCGGTGTACTGAAATCTGAGGAATACGGACAATTCGAAGAGTATTGGTGGTTTGACGCAATCGACTACCGATCATATTCCGGAGTAGAACTGTCAATCCACCGAGATGATGAACAGAGAGTTGTGGTTTCAACTCGAACGCCGGTCTCCAGAAGCTATTTCGACCTCATTCATCAGAACAACACCATTTCTGGTTTTCGAAAGCGATTTGGTGGCGAGTTTACGACAGATGAAGGGCGCAGGAGATATTTTAGACCTGAGAGCGGCCCACCTCCTGCTCCAGCGTCCGGGTGCTACCTTGCCTTCAATCGCTTCGGCCTTAATCTTATTAAGGCCTTGGTCTATCACGAAGCGCGCGACTTCCCAAACCATCCTCGCCGTAAGTGGAAAGGAATTGAAATTTTTCAACCCTTAGATCCGAGAATACTTGCCAACAACACACTTGTACCGTTTCTTGTCGCAGCAATGGAAGACTACTTCAAATCCACATTCATTGCTCTTCTACGGTACTCTGAGCGAAAAGAAGCGTTCCTGAAGAGTGTTCGCCTCCAAGGCGAACAGCTTCTTGCCATATCAGATGGCAAAGCCACCGTCGAAGAACAAATCTCTGAGACCTTGTCATTTCAACGACTATCATCCGTCTGTCGCCACTTCGAGGCACTCGACAAAAAGCTTGATATTGCGGGTGCGCTACGAAAACCTTATCGTCGGCGATCTCAGTCACTTTTTGAATCGGTTGAGTCTCTTGTGCTTAGTCGTCATGACGTTATTCACAGAGCGACTCTTGACCAGACCATGACTGACGAGCGGATAGACGGCCTTATATACGACCTGGATGAGGCCATCACTCGTGTTTACCGGCGCATCACTGAACACTATGACTGGTTCTTTGATAGAGGTTGGCATCTCCGTCGGAGGCACCGAAAGAAAGCACCAATCTCTGATACTGCCTAACATTTCATTCCAGCGGAGCGTCAAACAGTTGCGCTTCTTGCCGTCCGCTGAATTTGCCGTTATACTCTTTCAATCCGAAATCAATGATGCTTGAGAAATCTCAACTTGGCGCTTTGTAGCTGTCGCCAATAACCGACCTCTCTAATATTTTCATTCATTGCTCTCACACAGTACGGGCTGAAACATGGGAAGGCTGGACAGCTTATTTTTTGTTCGTATGGAATCCGGCTGCCTTCCTGAAGTCTTGTTTTTGGTAGCTTGCACCAGAATGCCAACTTTCAAATGGAAGTCATGAAATATTTATTGTAAAAGAAATGTATATTTGAATAATAAACGATCAATTAAAAAGGAGGCCATTCAATGAAAACGAGAATCATTCTTTCTTGGACAATCTTTGCGTGTTTGGTTTTATCACTTGTAACAGCGGTTCCTGCAAAGGCGGCGAACACTACAGAGCAGATTCTAACACAGATAGACGATATTCTTAAAGCAAACCCCATGAAGGCAACTGATAAGGCCCAGATAATCAATGTGGCTCAGGACGATACCGTCACCATCAATGTCGTAAGAGCCCGTGAAGGGGCAGGGCTGAAACCTCATATTCACAAAACTCATAATGAAATGGTCTATATCATCAAGGGATCAGGGCAGATGTTTATCAATGGGAAGTGGATTGATGTGAAGCCGGGGACTTTTCATTTCAACCCTATGAATAAAGTCCACGCTACCTGGAATACCGGCAAAGAAGATCTGGTGCTACTTTCGATATTCACCCCAGCCATGAAAGAAACTGATCGGTATTTTGTGGATGAGAAATGAACCGTGAAGAGGACCTGCATTCAGTACATATTTTGCGAGAGGCTTGCGGCTTATTAGTCGTATTATAGATTGTTTGCCGCGGATAAGAGCAATCGTACAGGTAGTCTTATTAGATGTAAAAGTCAACCTCTTCCCGGACGGCCAGTATCTCTCCGGTAAGGGACTTTAAGCAGCATTTTTTATCAACTGCTCTTTAACATTTTTACCTGCTTCGATGGTCTCAATGGGTCGCCTGC
>JBEKXK010000163.1:0-4548 GCA_049512055.1 Syntrophales bacterium
TATGAGCCTATTTTTTGCGATAGCTCACATGGATTTCGTCCCAAACGTTCTTGCCATACGGCATTAACTGCAATTCAAAGAACATGGACAAGCGTCAAATGGATCATCGACATGGACATCAAGGGCTACTACGACAATATCAATCATGACATCATGATAAAGATGTTGGAGAAGCAAATTGATGACAAGCGTTTCCTCAAGCTGATTAAAGCCATACTAAAGGCCGGTTATCTTGAGGATTGGAAATTCCATGGAACCTATAGTGGTACTCCTCAAGGCGGTATAATTTCACCAGTACTCGCCAACATCTACCTCCATGAACTTGATGAGTTTGTGGACAAACTCAAGTTAAAATTCAATAAAGGTAAGAAGCGCCGTGAAAATCCAGAGTATCTCCGCTATAGTTATAAAATGAAGAAAACCCGGAAGGAATATGATCGTCAAAAGGATACGGATAGTCCCGAAAACCTGAAAGCGATCAGGAATGAACTCAAGGAGTATGACAAAGAACGAAAGAAACTCCCCGCTGGAGACCCCAGAGATGAAAACTACCGAAGGCTTTTCTACTGCCGGTATGCAGATGATTTCGTTTTTGGAATCATCGGTACTAAAGATGAAGCAAGAAACATTTTGGAAGAAATCAAAGATTTCATTCAAAAGGAACTCAAGCTCCAAATAGCAGAGCAAAAATCCGGTATTCGTCATGCTGGAGAACCAACGAGATTTCTGGGATATGATCTGAGAGTCTATTCAGATCATAAAGTTGTCAAAACCACCAGAGAAGGACGATACACAACTGCAAAATCGATGTGTGAGCGCATGCAGCTCCATATCCCCGAAGAGAAACTGCGAAAGTTCTGTCATCTTAAGGGATATGGAAATTATGACACCTTTGTCCCTCTCCATAGGACAAAACTCCTTGAGCTCAGCGATGCGGAAATCATAAAGGCCTATAATGCGGAAATCAGAGGAATTGCAAACTTCTATGGAATTGCTAACAGTCCAAAGAAGAGACTGTCTCGAATCGTCGGGATGTCATGGGGCAGTCTAATGAAGACACTGGCCTATAAGCACAAAAGTTCAGTGGCCAAAATGGCGAGGAGGCTGAAAACCGCAGAAGGCCGATATGTTCTTACCGTAAGTTCTGAGAAAAAGCTTCACACCTTCCCAATTTTCAGACTGAAGGACTTTGAACCCAGGAAGAGAATCTATACTGAGATCGATCATCTTCCAAACACCCTTATTTACACCAATAGCCGCACCGAATTAGTCAAAAGAATGGATGCGATGAAGTGTGAATATTGTGGAAAGGAAAAGGGATACTTTGAAGTCCATCATGTGGGGAAGTTGAAAAACGTACTGAACGGCAAACGTCTGTGGCAAAGGATTATGATAACTAGACAAAGGAAGACAATGGTTCTCTGCGTCGAATGTCATCACTTGCTACATTCGGGAAAGCTTCCCGATTGGAAAGCAGCCAAGTCAGTAGGAAGTGGAGAGCCGGATGAAGGGAAACTTTCACGTCCGGTTCGGAGGGGGGATGACGGATAGCCCTATTATAGGGAGTCCGCTTCCTACCCTACACGTCAGACTGGTCCGTGTTTCTATCCCTGTTAAACGTCTATAACTACAGGCTCGCCTTAGCAGCGTAACTAAAACTTTATTCAAAGTCAGCGGCTCCTATTTCCACGTCAGGTGATCTTCATCTGCATGGAACAGTATGCCCGAACAAATGAAAGGTGGAATCATGTGCAAAGCAAAAGAACAAGAGAGTTTATGGGAAGGTGCGGAGATTATTTTCTCGTACACAAGAGCCCAGGCAATAGAAGACGGAGTCCTCGTCGACCTGTCAGGGCCGTTCCCAATTGACACCCGGGTTTTCAAGTTTCCGGCAGCATGTACCTCCGCGGTATGGCAGCTCATCGAGGATGCCCATGAAAAATCGGGACAGGAATACGGGGCAACCGTATGGGACATCTGCTTCATGGCCGTCAACTGCCAAATAAAGCAGATAGATCCTTCGACGGCATTGTTCAGAGTCGGTATCCCTCTAGGCGGGAAAGAGCATACATTGAAGATCGTATGCGGCCCCAGAGATGACGGAAAACCCGTAATGACAGTAATGCTGCCTTACGAGGATTGAGCAGTTCAAGATGGAAAACAGAATAATCGTTGTTGTCCGCGGCGGTCTTGTCCAAGCCATATACGCAAGTAATCCGCACGACGTTAATATTGACGTGCTGGATTACGACAATATGCAAGTGGAAGACGACCCGGATGAAATTCAACGCATGAAGAGCCTGGAAATAGAAACCGAATGCCTGACCGCAATCTATTAACGATTTTACGTCCGGCTGGACTGTGTTTCCGTATTCTCAAAAAAAAACAATAAATACATCTAAGGGCGCACGTTTCGATTACAGAGGATTTCCCTCTGAGCGAAGCGGTCTGCCTGAAAGGAGAACATTATGAAAGCATGGATAGGCTATCGCAAAAATGGCCCCAAAGACGGATCGCTGTGCATATACGCGGAGACGCGCGGGAAAGCAAGAGCCATTGCCGCATCTATGATGTCGATTAATTTCATCGATGCATTGGTCTCAAGATTTTCCAGCTGCGACCGCTATTACGAAGACTGAGACGGTAAGGCGAATTTATGCAAAGCGCTTCAAATCAATCAACTCTGCCAACCCTGAATGAACGTCTGGAAGAAAAGCCTGTCGGCAGATTGCCGGTTGTGAAAAGCTTCCGGAAAGTAATCGAGTCCCGCAACATGGATCAAATGACCAAAGAGCTTTACGATTTTCTGAACCTCTACTGCGGTTTTATCGCCCATTACAATATCCATGGGTTTCGTCAGACGTATGCAGCTCCGAGGGATTTCACCGATGTGTTCATGAGGCATTTTGACAGGGAGCACCGGTATTTTAACGCTGCCTATCGCTGTCATGAAGAGCCTTATCGCGACACGGCGTTTACCAAGGCGGAGATTAAACAGGAGTTCTCCCGCATCGTGGATATGCATAAGGAAGCGATATCAAGGTGGGCCGACGGAGTGGAAAAGGACCGCCGCTATGCCGCATTCCTTGTGCTGAAAAACGAATTCGAGGGAAATGAAAGAAATGTCCGCATGGAATGCGAACCGTGCGGGGAAAACATCGACGTTTTGATCAAACAAAAGAGCCACGGCAATCGCGCCCTGAAAAACCTGTGTTGCATATTCTGCGGGCAGCCCGTTCACATAAAGGGAAAAGTCAATGGATAATTCTCAACAAGAGCCGACTGTTTCGGCAAGCCGGACGAATAACGATCTGCAGCAACAACTCGTGCCTGTCATAACACGAGCAAAAGCACTAACGGTCAGTTCCGACGCAGAGCTTGTTATGGCGAAAGAAGTCGCGCAGACAATCAAAGCTTTCCAGAAAGAGGTCGACTCGACGTTCGATCCGATCATCGAGAGGGCTCACGTTACGCATAAAGAGGCCCTGGCGCAGAAAAAGAAACACATGGATCCGCTGGCGGAGGCGGAAAAACGCATCAAACAGCTCATAGGCGACTATCTCACTCTCGTCGAAAACGAAAGGAAGAAGGAAGCCCTGCGGCTGGCCGGGATTGCCCGGAAAGAGCGTGAGACCGAACTCCAGAAGATCCAGGGGGAAATAGACGAGAAACTCGCTCAATATTCAGGGATAGAGGAAAAGATCGAGGCGCTCCAAGAGGCTTTAGCCGATGCCGATCATGACAGGTTCACGCTGGTCAATGCAAAACTAGCAGCCCTTTATGCGGAGCAAGAAAAGCTCACTAGCGAGGCTGCGGAGAAGCAGGAATCGGTAAACGTCATTAATCTCATTCCCTCTCCAATCGTAAATGTCCAGGCGCCGAAGGTCAAGGGCCTCAGTTCCAAAGTGAATCTGATCCCGCAGGTAGTCAATGCCATGGCGCTGATAAAAGCGGCAGCAGAAGGGAACGTGCCGCCGACGGTTATAGACTTCAACATGTCTAACATAAAGAAACTGGTCAACGCAGGCATGAAACTGCCCGGCGTAGCGGTTACCGAACAAAGGAACGTATCGGTGCGCAGCGCCGGCTGAAGCAAAGTTGAGGACGCTTGCATGACGAAACTGTATCACATGGAATTGAAAGAGCGGAACGGCGAGCAGGAATATTCCTACGACTTTCTGATCTACGCAAAAGACGAGGAAGAAGCCTGGGAGATTGCGACAAATTATGCGCGCACCTTTTACGGCGAAGATGATTATGCAGGCCTCGAAACGGAAAACAATGTG
This sequence comes from Syntrophales bacterium, assembly GCA_049512055.1. Classification (GTDB taxonomy): domain Bacteria; phylum Desulfobacterota; class Syntrophia; order Syntrophales; family UBA2185; genus Fen-1135. Next base: position 4,287 of record JBEKXK010000163.1, read on the forward strand.
TTTGAATTCATGTGCGGCTGCATAATCGTTGAGATCAAAGGTCTCTATGAAACGACGAAAGACATGTTCGTTGAACATGTGCTCTTTCGTTACACTTTAAATGCAGATTAAATTCAAACTGAAAAAAGAAAGGAGGATTGACATGGTAAACCAGATAATTTTAATTGGCAGGCTCGGCGGCGATCCGGAACTCAAGTATCTGCCGTCAGGGACATCCGTAACCAACTTTTCTCTCGCCACGTCTGAGAAGTACAAGAAGGAT
>JBEKXK010000164.1:0-4407 GCA_049512055.1 Syntrophales bacterium
CATGCTCGCCCGGTGCTGGCAGCATTTGCGTCGGCGGGTACTTTCGCTATCGGAGCTGCCCTGCCGCTTATGGTTGTACTTCTTGCTCCCGCAAAAATGTTCGCGGTGTCTATTGTGGGCACATCGCTCGTGTTCTTGGCGATTCTTGGGTCGCTGGCAGCCCGCGTCGGCGGGGCGAGTCCCACCGTCGGTGCCCTACGCGTAACATTTTGGGGTGCACTCGCAATGGCACTGACGTATGGCGTTGGCGCCGTCTTTGGTACCCTTATCTAAGTTTTGAATTTGTCTCTTTGCACCGTCTAACAAACGGATGCAGCGGACTTTTTTAAACCACAACTGATCCGTACCGCTGCATGTTTATGTATGAAACATGCCTGAAAGATCGGTTACAAATACAAAAGCGTACATCGGATATCCGGAGCCATTTGTTGAATACATGATGAACGATAAGAAAACGTGACATCTGACTTTTCGTTTATGAAAAATCCGAATGTCTTCCTGAAATGTAGCCTTGTCAGAAAATAGAAGATTGCAATCGGCAATTCTCAATGCGGAAAAAGAAAGGCAGAACAAATCGACTCTGCCTTTCCTCTTTTCTCCGTATTGATTAAATTTACTTACTAAATATGTTTACTCCTGCTAATCCGACTAAGCCCGATCCCATTAGGAGAAGAGTTACAGGTTCGGAGACGGAAGTCGTACCGACCACCAGATCGTCCCAGATTACACCACAGTTAGATTATAATTCGATCTGTATACCCAACTCAACGACCCTCTCAGGCGGTATCCTGAAGAAATCAGTCTCCGGCAGGGCGTTACGCGTCATAAATGAAAACAGCTTCTCCCGCCAAAGCGTCATTCCGGGACGCTTCAGCGAGGGAATCAGGGTCTCGCGGGCAAGGTAGTATGTGGTAGAGTCGGTATCTACCTTCAGGCCGCATGATTCACATCCCCGTAATGCAGCCGGCACATTGGGACTTTGCATGAAACCGTAGTTGACGGTCACCTGAAAGAACCCCTGTTTCAGGCTGATGACTTCGAGCCTCTTCTCTGCCGACACCCGGGGAACTTCTTTGGTAACGACGCTGAGAAGCACGACCTGCTTATGGAGCACTTGGGTATGCGCGAGATGGTGGAGCAGTTGAGGGGGCGTTCCGGGAGCGCGATCAACTATGAATACTGCCGTGCCCGGTACGCGAACCGGCGGGTGTGCGGCAATGCGGCGCAGGAAGATATCGAGAGGTTCCTTTATCTCTTTGAGACGTTGTGCAAGGATTTCCCTGCCCCGCCGCCACGTGGTCATCAAGGTGAAGACGATTCCGCCCGCTGCCAGGGGAAACCACCCACCGGCCTCTACTTTCATCATGTTCGCTCCGAAAAATGAAAGGTCCACTGTCAGGAACAGCACCGAAATCAGACCGACGGTAACGGGATGCCACCGCCATTTTCTGACAGCAACAAAAAAAGCCAACGCCACCGTGATCACCATGGTGGTCGCAACCGCCACCCCGTATGCACCGGCGAGTTTGCTCGAAGAACCGAAACCGAGAACAAGAGAGATCGTCACGATCATGAGTAACCAATTAACGCTGGGAATGTATATCTGCCCTATTTCTTCCGCGGATGTCTGAATAATGTGGACGTGTGGGCACTGCCCAAGTTGTACGGCCTGCCGGGTAAGGGAAAATGCTCCGGAAATTACGGCCTGCGATGCAATCACAGTGGCAAGGGTGGCAAGCGCCACCAGGGGGTAGAGCGCCCACTCCGGCGCCAGATTGAAGAACGGCTGGCCCGATTGCTCAGGATGAAGCAGGATCAGTGCCGCCTGACCGAAATAATTTAGAAGGAGTGCGGGGAGCACCAGGGCGAACCAGGCGAGCCTGATCGGAAAACGACCAAAATGCCCCATGTCGGCGTAAAGGGCTTCTCCACCGGTCACTACAAGGAAGACGGCCCCGAGGACGACGAAACCGCGCCAACCGTTGTGGATAAAGAAATCGACGCCATAGCTCGGGTCAATAGCGGCAAGTACTCTTGGCGCGCGAACAATCCAGATGATGCCGAGAAAGGCAATGGTGCTGAACCACACAAGCATGACGTGGCCGAACACTGTTCCGATCCGGGCGGTGCCGCGTTTTTGGAAGCGGAAGAGGAGAACAAGAACCGATACCGTGATCGGTAGCACATACGGCTTCAGCCCCGGAGCGGCAATCTCCAGGCCTTCGACGGCGCTCAAGACCGATATTGCCGGGGTAATAACCCCATCGCCATAGAGGAGCGCCGCGCCGAACAGCCCGATGAAGAGAAGTGTACGGCTCATCCGTGTCTTGTCATGCCAGGGCGCGAGCAATGCCAGAAGCGCCAGAATGCCCCCTTCGCCGTGGTTGTCGGCTCTCATCACGAAGAGCAGGTATTTGACCGAAATGATGATCATGAGCGCCCAGAAGATGAGCGAGAGTATGCCAAGAACATTTGATTCGATCGGCGGAAAGGGATGCGTGCCGTGAAAGCATTCGCGAAGAGCATAGATCGGACTCGTTCCGATGTCGCCGTAAACAACCCCGAGGGCGGACAGACTCAAGAGAAGAAAGTGGGTATCTAATCCCCGGCGCCCGTCATTCCGGGGGTCGCCCGGCACAACCGGGATTTCTTTTTTTAAACTCTTTTTCATTGGCTCGCCGCCGGGGGGCATCGATGTGGGAAATGTGAGGGTGCGGCAATACCACGCGGTACAGGTTAATGAAATTGAGTAACATTAATCTGTCTGCTTTCACCGCCCCTCTTTTAAAGGTTCCGGTTCATCTTTTACCAAGAGGACTGTACAGGGCATCTTGCGAATAAGCGCTTCGTTGCCGCGTCCGAAAAGAAAGTGCTCAAAACGGCCTTCCTCATGGGCAAGCAGAATAACGAGGTCAATGTTCTCTTCCTTAATGACGTTCAATATCTCTTCTGTCGGATCACCTTCTTTAACTGACTCTTTAATCACCATACCCTTCTTTTTTTCCATGTTAATCATGTCATCCAGTTCTTCCTTTGTTCTTTTCAGTTCTCTCTTATATTCTTCTTCAACTGATATCATTGGCACATTCCATCCCCTTAGCCAGAACGCATCAATCATATGAAGCACGGAAAGTTCCGCCCCATATTTCTTAGATAGAGAAATTCCATAATGAATAGCTTTACGGCAGCATTTCGTTATCCTGCTGACGACAAGTATGCGCTTAATATCCTCCATTGCCTATCTCCTTTCTGGAAAGTATTTTGTTTAACGGTCCAACAGGATCTTCATTGCTGTCCCGGATTCGGGGGTCGCTGCTTTCCGCAGTATCATCATCGTTTTACCTGCCCGCAGAGCCCTGCTGATGTAAATAACATTACTCTCGGTGCAGCAATTTTCCTTGCTCTCTCTAAAAGTGCTTTTTCGACAAAATCATACATCATTAATCCTCATTTGACTTGTCTATGCTAAACTGGGGCCACGGACTACATGATCCCAGAATGTCGACGGGTTCGTGTCGTAGACTTTCTTCCCCCCCTCAACCTCGTTGGGGTAGGCGAACCGGTCATACCCGTTGAGGAGAAGGATGAAGCCCGGGATTTCAAGCGCCGGGACAAGGTAGCTCTTGCCGGCGCCAGTCTCCCAAGGCAGAAACGGCTTGGACGCTTCGGGAACACCTGCAGCAATGGGCTTCGCGGCAAGGCAAACGCTCGGCCCGAACATGATAAGTACGACGAGGATAGCCAGTAGGCATCGGCTGGCACCGGCATAACGGGACCCACTCAGACCTATCGCATGGGTGAGCCTGCCCGCCGCCCGTGCCATATTGCTATCGACTGGTCTTGACATACCGTATCCTTATTCCGGGCTATTTTGTTTCAAACGCAAGGATGCGGATCAACGTAAAACGCCTTTCCGGACCCTCATTTTCTTGCTCCTATGCCACGATTATTTATAAGAGAACCCTCATGTATGCCTTTGCTGCCTTTTAGTAAATCTCCTTAGGCGCTGCTTCGCACATTGCCGGGTTTGTCTTGCCAAGATGATCAGTTTAGCAGCCTGGCTTATTTGAACTTAGAGCTCGCCTCGTGGAAGGCAGTCTTGACTTCAGCCCAGGCCTTTTCTGCGCCTGTCTTCAGGTCTTCCCATGCCTCATCACCGGCGGTCTTCAACTCGTGCAGCTTTGTCCCGGCCTCATCGTGCTTGCGCTGCAAGGCTTCGACGGTTTTGTAGTATTCGATTTTGGCCTCGGCCTTGCCTTTGTCCGCCTTGGCCTTGAGCAGAGCGATCTGTGCCTTCCATTCATCCAACTGCGCATCTAGCTTTTCTTCGTACGCTTTTCGTTTGTCCCTCATAGCAACCTCCTTCGTTAATCCTTGGCGCTTTTCTCAAGACTCTCCCGGAACTCG
>JBEKXK010000165.1:0-4231 GCA_049512055.1 Syntrophales bacterium
ACATACGCCTTTACCGGGGGTTTTCTGTGGACCGTGACATTTGTGACAATGGGGTATTATCTGGGTGAGAAATGGAAACGTGTTTATACTTATTCATACCACTATATCCTGCCCTTTGCCATCTTGGCCATAGTGATTTTTTTATTGATCAATTTCCTGAAAACGAACAATCGTAAATAGAATATGGCTCTCACAAATAAAGAGCTGTAACCACACTTTAGATTTTTTCCAGTGAGAATTTGTTTATTATATAAATAAATTAAAGAAATCTAAATATTACATGCCATGTCACACCTACGAAGGCACTTATCGAAATACTCAAAAACATATATCGTATCTATAGTCGGTTTAATTGCGGGAATGATATTTGCTTTTGCAAATATCGATGCCATTGCAAATCTTTTCGGTATGATTTCAGTAGAAAATTTATACAGACTATGCGTGTTACTATTGTTAGTAGTATTGGTAACCATCGCATGGATTGTCCTCCTAAAGGATGATATCAAGCGGCATAAAAAATATCTGAAACAATATGCTCCGCCAAACTTCGACATTGACAGCAACGAAGAATACGATAAGGCATGGGATAAAGCCACAAGAGACGATAAAAAATAATAGGGAAGTTACGACAAATGCATACAGCCGACACGGGATAAGCTTGTTTCGCTTTTTAGTCATGCTGGCGTGCGGCTGACCTGCCCCCTAATCGTTATTAAAGGCCATCATTGGAAGCACGAAGACTGATATTGAAGAAGGGGAAAATGATTACAGTCAGACACAATAAAGTTATATTGTCCGTCATACTGACCCTTATATGCATTTGCTTCATTCCCAAGATAGTAGATGCACAGGCTATCAAAACCTCAGTCTCCGAGATTCTTAGTAACCCAGATCAGTATGATGGGAAAAAGGTTCAGGTAGAGGGTAGGAGCCAATCGCTGAAATTTAATACTTCTAAGAAAGGTAACCCATCCACTACCTTTATGGTAGTCGATTCTTCAAACAATGCTCTGAATGTTTTTACTTCTGGGACGCTCCCCATAAATAGAGGTGATTCGGTGACGGTCACAGGCCGATATCAAAAAGTCAAACACGTTCCTCCAAAGTACACTTTGTATAATGAAATAGATGCATCAGAGGGAAGTGTAAAAGTAACGAAATAACAAGAACTGGCTCATTACTATGAAGACACCTCTAAAAGTAATTCTCCCTTTGTTTATCATCACTGCCTTTGCCCTTTCAGTAAAAGCGGAGATGAAGACCTTCATCAAGGAATACACTTATCAAGCGAGCGAACTGGACAGCAAGAACTCCTGCAAGGCAATTGCCACGGAGCAGTTGAAAAGGACACTGCTTGAAGAGCTCGGAACGTATGTGGAAAGCAAGACCGTCGTAAAAGACAGTCAATTGGATAAAGACGAAATCACGACGCTTACAGCAGGTGTAGTTCAGGTGGTCGTGATGGATGAAAAATGGGATGGAACGGTATACTGGCTTAAAGCGCAGGTAAAGGCCGATCCTGATGAGGTTGCTGCTTCGATAGATAAACTAAGAAATGATGAGCAGTTGGTACATGACCTGGAAGAAGCAAGGGCAGAAGCCGCACAGGCGATGGAAGAAGCGGAAGTTTTGAGACAGCAGCTGGCACAGACGACGGCGGATAAACAGAAACAGGAGCAATACAACGAAACAATGAACCAGCTCGTCGCGTCAGACTATTTTGAAAGGGGCAGTGCGTTCACCGCGGCCGGAAATTACGGGGCCGCCGCCAGTGCATATAACAATGCCATCATAATTGAGCCTGAATACGCGAAAGCCTATATCAACCGGAGCATCCTTTATGTTCAATTGGGAATATACGGCAAGGCTGCGAACGACCTCAAGATGGCCGCTGCTCTGAACCCTGCTAATGAGGACGTATACTATAGCCGGGTAGAACAGAAAAAGAGGGTGAGAGATCTCAAGGTCAGCGTTATCCGGCGGGATAAAGCCCCGGTTCAAAGCGCAAGGGTTGCCGATCCTCTGCAGAAGCTGTTGGATTGGAAGAGAGAAGAGAGAAGAAAGGCATCCTTACGTGGGTCGCCGGATAAATCGGTTCCCATTCATACAGAACCGTCAAGGAATACAGCCCCCGGGGGGAGTTTCAATAAAGGAATAGGCACATCGCGACCTGTTTTGGAGGGCAAGACAGAGAAAAACAATCAAGCATTGAGGAAAGAGAGAGAACTGCGCCGGAAACAAAGAGTCGAGGAGATCCGAAAGAATAAAACAATAAAAAGGCAGGAAAGCAAAAAAGCACGGGAAAGAGAAAGGGACAGAGACAAGAAATAAATACATTTTGTATCTCTATGCTAAATTAAGATCTGAAAGAAATATAAGTACGGAACTGGACAACAAAGTTGCCCAATGTAGGACTGTACGGCGCTTCGTATCAAAACCACTGGTGCCCCGGCTCATTTAGAAAAAGTTGTACGTTTCAACGGTAGTCACGAACAAATCTTGTGGTTTGTCCATGGTTGATGTATAAAATGGCATCAATTTGTAAGAGGGGTGCCAATATGATGAAATCTTCTCTTATACGAATCAACCTAATCTTTATTCTACTCGTTTTATTTCTTCCGAATTTTGTATCCGCTGAAACGAAAACCTTCATCAAGGAATACACCTATCAGGCAAGTGAAGCAGACAGTAAGATATCCTCAAGGGCCATCGCCCTTGAACAAGTCAAAAGGCTTCTCTTGGAAGAAATAGGAACCTATATTGAGAGTCATACAGAAGTCATAAATTTTCAATTAACAAAAGACCAAATTACCGCTCTAACTGCTGGTATTGTCCAGGCGCAGATTCTAAAAGAAAAATGGGATGGGGAGAGATATTGGATTCAGGCAAAAATGGAAGCTGACCCCGCTAAAGTGGCAAAAGATGTTGACGCTCTCCGCAAGGACAAGGAGAAAAGCAAAGAACTTGAGGACGCAAATAGGAAAGCAGAAACTGCATTAAAAGAAGTAGAGAGGTTAAGAAAGGAACTTGAGTTAGCGAAAAAGGATCAAACGAATATTGCCAAGTATGATGAAGCTATAAAAGAGTTGAGTGCCACAGATTGGTATCGGAAAGGAATTTCGTTAGAAAGGGCAGGGAATTATCACGAGGCGATAGACGCCTCTACAAAAGCTATTGAGCTAAATCCCAAATATTCGTCAGCCTATGTAACTCGAAGTTCTGCATATGGCAAGTTAGGCAATCACCAACAGGCTCTTGTAGATTCTGACAGGGCTATCAAACTGGATACCAAAAATTCGATGGCCTATAACAATCGTGGCGCTACACATAACTCGTTAGGCAATCCCCAGCAGGCTCTTGTAGATTCCAACAGGGCTATCGAACTTGACCCAAGAAATGCATTGGCCTATATCACCCGTGGTGTTGCATATAGCAAGTTAAACGATAACCAGAAGGCTATTGCGGACTATAACAGGGCTATCGAACTGGACCCGAAAAATTCGATAGCCTATAACAATCGTGGCGCTGCATATATCAGGTTAGGTGATTACCAGCAGGCTCTTGCAGATTCCAACAGGGCTATCGAACTGAACCCCAAATATGCACTGGCCTATGTCAATCGTGGGATGGCATATGGCAATTTAGGCGATTACCCGAAGGCTCTTGCAGATTCCAACAAGGCTATCGAACTTGACCCAAAAATTTCGATGGCCTATGTCAATCGTGGGTTTGCATATGGAAGGTTAGGCGATTATCGGCGGGCTCTTCCAGAGTACAGCAAGGCTATCGAACTTGACCCCAGAAATGCATTGGCCTATGCCAATCGTGGGTTTGCATATATCAGATTAGGCGATTACCGGCAGTCCCTTTCAGATTCCGACAAGGCTATCGAGCTTGACCCCAAGAATAAACTGGCCTATGCCAATCGCGGGATGGCATATGATAAGTTAGGCTATAATGAACGAGCAATCAGCGACTATAAAAGTGCTGCTAGGTTAGGTAACAAAAAAACACAAGACTATTTGAGGTCAAAGGGAATTAGCTGGTAATCAATATTTGTCATCTTCCGGTTAGGTTCCCTACCGCCCCCTTGTGCGGACACTCTGCTTCTTCCTCCTACCATCAATTCAGGTATAGGTTATATAATTAACAACTGAATATGGAAAGGCAGGAGGACTCAGTTCTTCCTGGGTCAAAGAACCCTCATTTCAGTCTGTCACCTGCCTCCTAA
>JBEKXK010000166.1:0-4182 GCA_049512055.1 Syntrophales bacterium
CCACCTCCGGTCCCGTTGGTTGTCTAGAAAAAAACCAACTTACCAGAGATCGTCTGCAGGGTGGGTCAGTTTTACGTGATCATAACCACTCTATGTGGGTCAATTTTGGATTATCACAAACAGTCGTACGACAGCAACTACCGGGTCCTCCCGGTGCGTTCTGCCAAATAGATTATAATTAGGTAATTTTTTTGTGAGCAGGCTGATAGGCCGTTTCAGAAAATACTAAAAGGTAAGAAGAAAGCTAGATTATGCGGTTCCGTTCTTTTTGTGTTCTAATCTTTCTCTAATGTCCCAGATTTGAACTGCCTTTATATCTAAGTTCAAACATTTTGCTAACAGCTTATGAACTTGCGGTCGAATAGTATGACCAAGTTCTTCTCCAAATCGCTTGACTTCTTTTGGAACCTTCAATTTTCCCTTCCGTTTCGCAATTTCAAGTCCAAAACCGCTTAGTATTCCCAACCCGCATGCTACAGTACTACCCGTGAGACCCATGATACCAGCAAGCAGGCCAGATGCCAACAAAGTGTTATTCGATTTCAGAAATGCCGTAGAGGCTCGGTAAAAAAGAAATCTCTTCTTCTTGGGGAGGGAGAGTAATTGATTATTTAACTCAGCAACTTTTGCATAGAGATTTGTAAGTGACACTTGTCCATCTCTAGTTGACTCTGTCAAAAGGGACTCCATAAGGTCACTTAGCTCATTGCGATATGGGTCAAGGATTTCTAAGTATTTATCTGTTGGGATGTCTTCAGGGATTGATAAATGAAGTTCTTTTGATAAAACATTGCTTAAAACCGTTGCTTCCTTTTCGACATTGATATCGGGTATTTTTTTAGTTTCTAATATAAGTCTTGGAAGTGCTTCACGTGAAATGGAAGGTCGTCCATTATATGTTTGCATGAGTCTGGCATTGCGGAGCTGGAAACTCAAGCTTGTAAGCTGTAGGATGAGTTGTTTATCTTCTTTTTCAATAGCTTTCGTGTAGCAATCATACAATTCGAAGTCAGGCTTGATAAATGGATAAAGATTTGCGAAAAAACTATGTGATATCTTAGTGATGACCGGTCCAAGATTCTTAGATCTAATAATGGCATCTAACTTGTTCTTTCTTTCCTTTGCGCAGTGGCTGCAAAGTATATCATGGTCTTGCAGAAGAGCCATTTGATGATAGTAATAGAATTCATGAGAGGAAATATGCGAAAATGGCAAAATTGTGTCTATGAAATCCTCGGGATATTTAGCGTAAGGGTTTGTTAGAATGGGGATGATTGCTTGGTGTTGGATGAGTGGTACAATATCTTTACGATTCTTTACGCAGTCGCATTGGGGGCAGATAAGAACATAGATTTCGCGAGAAAATGGATAAGCGCACAAGATTCTTTTGTAATTATAGGAAGGTATAATGACTTTTGTTTTTGGGATTGACTTTGATATCGAATCATTTAGAAAGATATCTGTAAGCTGTGATTTACGCGATCTAAAAACGTCCTTAAGACGTGACTTATGTTCACTATCTAACTTTTCAAGTTTAGTCATTTTCAAGAGCATCCTTTGCAGGCGCTAAGTACAGGGTTAAGAGGGGTATTGGGAGTCAAATTTTTATTCTTGACAAGAAATACGACCGATAAGTTAGTTCTTCAAAACCGTCAGCAACTCTTCAACAGTGGGGGCGGCACGAACCGAACTCGATGCTTTCATTCGTCATCGTCGCAAAGCCCTGCCCTGAGCTTCTGTTCAGCCAGTTCCTTTTCACGGATTAGCCTGTCGCGTTCTCGCGTGCACTGACTGCAAAATGTAGTATATCCGCACTGGCCTTTGCAGTTCTCCCAGTCACTCATGGAACCCGTCGTTTCTTTTTCAGTCAATTCTTCTTGCGCCTGTGTAGATTGTTTCATGGTGGAGGCGGCGGGAATCGAACCCGATTCTTTATACTCTAACTTATTAATAATATTACATAAAAAAATTGTTCGAGGTCATTTAGAGGTCAAAATGTTTACAAGAGTTGAGATTTGAGCTACTAAAAAATTCAAAACGAATTATCTCTAGCTGAAGTTGCTAAACCGGTCACATTTGAGGTCTCGTGTTCGCGAGAGACATCCCTGATAGGTGTCTATCAATGACAATGACCACGACCCTGATATGGAGACCAGCGGCGATTTTATAAATAATCTGCTAAAATCAGAACCTTTATTTCTTTTATCTGTCTCAGTTTCTTGTCATTGGTAATAAATGCATCTGCTCCGACATCAAGGGAATTGGCAATCTATTGAGAGAATTCCGAGTTGGAAAAGCGAAAAAGTTCTCAGATTCCAATAAATGCACCGAATTCCCTCAAAAAACGCTTTATATCCCCAAGCCTGGTCTGGATGATCCGGTACAGTTCTTTATCGTCAATGTCCCAGTAGATGTGTACCAGTCTGTTTCTGAATCTTGCCATCTGGATCAGAGCAGTCGTGAATTCTTTATCAAAGGCGCCCTGTTCAGTAATTACCCTGAATGTATCGGCATAATCCTCAGGTGTCCGGAATCTGTTTTTTGCTATAACGTGATTGCAAAGATCAACGGCCCCTTCTATGACAACTATGAGATTATACTTTGCGCTTCCTATTTTATGGGCATCAGCGATAAATGTTCCCTCGGAAAGCTTCTGTAAATCCTCCAGCCTGCCGAGGGCAATCAGGATCTCAGATGTTATCTTCCTTACCTTGTCCTCATTAAACTCCACGACTCAGCGCCTCCTTCAGATACAGTTTTCGATAAGGGGCAAAATCAAAATAATGGCTGAAAGTCGATTCTTCAAAATTACTTCTGGCATCATCATCAATGACGACAAGAGATTTCCCGTGCTTGATAACATTATATCGGAAAGACAGTGGAGCGTCGTTCAATATCCTGATATCTACAGGACATTTATTAATAACATCGGCAAGTTCTGTCTCAAGGTCAAGCTCCATTTGTAATGGGGATAAGGGGGCTGCTTTCAGATAAATGGCCACATCAATGTCCCTGAATTTCTCGTCCGTGATGAAAGAACCATGCACGTAGGCAAACAACAAATCGGGAAGCTTTTCCAAAAAGCTCCTGATATGGGTAATGATTTCTTCTTTAGCCTGCGTTGAAATTTGAAAATATATGTTTTTCATATTTGTCTAACCTTGAATCTCTTTCTGCTTCCCATAACTGATGGGGAATATACAATAATTACACGGACAGTCAAGGGGTAAGTCCTCTGTAATAGGTATCACGGAAGAAAAGGCATTGATATTTCCTGACTGAAACGCGTTGACAATCGCTTTAGCAAGAGGACCGAATTCAGGATGAGCTTCTATGTAATAAATAATTGGCGCTGTATCTATAAAGACAGTGTTGATCTGATGAGCGAGCTCATCGGATAAGCTCATATCCTATGCTCTCTCACCCGGTTTACATATTCCTGTGCATCTTGTTCTTTCCACAATCCCTTGCCGAGGCCGTAAAGCTTGCTCCAGTTCAATTCTTTTTTCATAGTACGGCGTTTTGTTCTCAGTTGATGCGCAAGCCGTTCTAACAATTTTAATTGGTCCTCAGTTGTGAGTCTCTCAAGATCTTTTTCAATTCTTCCTAATGTGGTATTTCTCGGCATTTTAACTCCCTCCCGATATCTACCGTTCCTGGGTTTCTTTGCCCCAGGCTCTCTAAAATCAATTATAAGCCACGATCTCCCCCGGAGAAACCTATTGTTGCTGATATCCTTTACCATTTACACAATGATTACACATCTGGTGGAGAACTGCCTGCTACAATATATTAAGCTGGCCTCGATGTCAACTCACCAAACACTCCGACACACTTCGTTATATTCTGTATCCTGGTTTATCACAAATATCTCACATCCAAAATCAGATGCTACACTTTTTCCTCAATTCTCTGATAATCTGGGATACGACCCGCAAGGGAAAAGTGTCGTAAAGTATTAGTCCAGGGGAAGGGTCTTCCCCTGGGTAGTCGTACAAGACAAAAAAATCATATTCCCTTAAAAAAATCTTGACAGATTCATTTGCCAGGTGTAGATAATAATCAACCATATCATTTAACTTCACATTTATCATTTAACTACTCCCCGGCACAGCGGAACAACATGTTCGCCTAACGAAGCAATGAAGTTTTGCAGTTTATGATTTAACTACCTGGCGATAA
>JBEKXK010000167.1:0-3816 GCA_049512055.1 Syntrophales bacterium
TGAGACTCTCTTGCGAACCGTCTCTCTCTTTACAGGCGGTTCACCGAAATACATTTTAAGGTCTTTCAACGCCCCTTGTTTTGCTTTCTTGCTCAATTTTATCAATTGCAATTCCTTCATTAATTCAACAGGCGTCAAACCGTATTTCATGAGTGACTGTTCTTCAAAAAGACCGGACGTAAGATGATGCCTAACATGTTCGCTTTCATATGGAGGTTTGCCAAAATACATTTCAATGTCTTTTATGGCTTGACCTTTCATTTTCGCTGATAAGTTTTTCATCCCCAAAGCTCCTTTCTACCTGACCAAAGTTATGAACAAATTTCCTCATACTCGACATTTATAACTTAATGCTATACCTTAAGTCGGCGGTGTGCAAGACGTAAATACTGATAGCGTTATAATTGACATGCATTGAAGTGTAGCATTGCCAAATGAAATGAGCGGGACAGATCACATTATTCAGTCAGACAGCGGCTCGGATATTTCGTCGATGATCAATTGATCAAAGGCACGGGCGTCGGAAAGCTGCTCGGCATCGTCAACGCTACTTCCACCATTGCGGTGACTCGAATGGCTTTGCGGACCTTTGCCAATCATAGGCTTCAAAGTACCCGCAGGCCAGAACTACTCCATCTACTTTCTCAATATATGAGGTTTTCTTCTCCACAACGAGGGTTTCGGGATTTTCCCACCTATAATTGACAGTGCCTTTCCCATTTGTCTTGGCTACCGCTACCATCATATCTAGGAAATCCACTTCATCGGCGTCCCTGATCTCCCTCGGGCCCTTGCCGATCAATCCCGGTTTGACGCTGTGGGCAATTATTTTCCCCTTCATATCCACAGCAAAAATGTAGAGGTCTTTGTAGACGAAAAGACCCTTAGGATTGTTGAAGGCGACAAAGGCTATCTCGGGACCATTTGCTTTGTAGAAGGCGACTGCCCTATCCAGCATAGCTTTGGCCTCCGCCGGAGTTCCGCGATCCTCTGCGTAGGCAAGACTGACAACTACGAACAGAATAACGGTGAAGGCTACTACTATTTTTTTCATTGTGCTTCCTCCTTGATTATCGCATTGTTAGAGTTACGTCATGTCATCTTCCAAGGCCGTTCCTCCAGCCGATGAAGCTTTGCGGCAGTAATAAACACACAGAGGCAAAGCCATGACAAGGCGCCGAACAACCGTAATTTAAGCGGGGGACAAATTTCAAATCTGCCCCCCGCCCACGTTTGGGCTTCCCTTATGAAAAGGGGCTTTTATCCCATCCACCTTTACGTTGCCTGTTTCTGCTGGGCGCTGAGTTCAGGTTTGACAGGCAGCACACGTGATTCGCCTTCAATCGGGGCAATAACCATATCGCCCCAGACATCCTGCACACGCTCCTTGATCCGAAGGAGTTCGCTCCACCGCTTGAAGGTGCCGATGATGACGATGATCATCATGACCATTATAATGATGGATAGCGTGGCCAGGATATAGAGTTTTTTCGGAAGATAGACATCCATGACGTTTAGATAGCCGGCATACATGGTCACAAACGCGAGGAAGATGCCAGGAACGGCCGTTACCCACATGTACTTGGCCTTCCCCATGCGAATCAACATGGTCGTCACAATTATCAGGGCGCTTGAGGCAAGAAGCTGGTTGCTCATGCCAAACAGGGGCCAGATCGTCGAGATGTCTCCAGTGTATACAAGATATCCCCAAAGGATAGTGAAGATGGCGCCGGTCGTCAGGATCCCCGGGACCCAGTGGGTCTCGCCAAACTTGGGGATGATCTTGCCAAGCATCTCCTGCAGAATGAATCTGCCGACCCTGGTGCCTGCATCAACGGCGGTTAGAATAAAGACCGCTTCGAACATGATCGCAAAGTGATACCAGTACTTCATCAAGCCCTTCATATAGGGAATCGAATCGAAGATATAGGCCATGCCGACGGCGAGGGATACCGCGCCACCCGGCCTGCCCTGGATTTTTTCCTGAACCTCGGTGGCGAGCCTATCCAGTTCTACGGTAGGCATACCCAGCTTCGCAAATGCCGCTGGCGCCGAGTTGATGGCAAAATAGTCCGCTGGAATGAGGACGCAGGCTGCGATTAAGGCCATAATGGCTACAAAACCCTCTGTCAGCATGGCGCCGTAACCAACAAATGGAATATCCATTTCATTCCCGATCATCTTCGGTGTCGTCCCCGTGGCAATGATCGCGTGGAAACCCGATATGGCACCGCAGGCAATCGTGATAAAGACAAAGGGAAAGACATTGCCGGGGATGACCGGCCCGCCACCGCCTGTAAACTGTGTAAGGGCCGGCATTTTTAGTTCGGGATGGACGAAGACAATGCCGATGGCCAGCGAGGCGATCGTTGCAATTTTCAAGTAGGTTGACAAATAGTCTCGCGGTGCCAGAAGAAACCATACGGGCAGTACGGAGGCAATGAACGCATACAGTGGAATGGCGATGGCAATCTGATGCTTGCTCAGTTTCAGATATTGGGCCAGCGCTGATGTCGGTTCAATGGCCCCTCCCACATAAATGGCTGCGGCGAGCAGGGCAACACCAAAAATACTGGCCGTTTTAATATCGCCGGGGCGAATCTTGGACATCCAGACACCCATCAAAATGGCAATCGGGATCGTGGAGCCAACAACGAAGACTCCCCAGAAACTCTCGAAAAGGGCGTTCAAAACGCCAATGGAAAGACCAGCCAACGTGAGTATGAGAATAAACAGAAAGGCGAACGAGGCAACTATGCCCACCGCTTTACCGACCTCGCTTTCGGCAATCTTGGCCAGGCTTTGCCCCTTGTGGCGTGTGGAAGCAAAGAGGACCACCATATCATGGACCCCGCCGCCGAGAACGCACCCGATAATGATCCAAAGGGCCCCGGGAAGGAAACCGAACTGCGCCGCCAGGACAGGACCGAGAAGGGGGCCCGCGGCAGCAATGGCCGCAAAGTGGTGTCCGAACAGAACGTACTTATTTGTTTTAACGTAATCGATGCCGTCCGCGTAGGTATCTGCAGGCGTCGGCCGATCCACCCTTATCCCCAGAACCTTTTTTGCAATGAAGAGCCCGTAGAACCTGTAGGCGATGGCAAATACGCATAATGAAACAAATACAAGTGTCAAGGCATTCATTCAAGACCTCCTAATATCACTCGTTTCTCTATGTTTCTAAAATAATTGAATCCTCCGAGCCGGCATGATCACGGCAAACAATTTTCTGGGTCTATCCACCCCACGTCTAATCATCCTTCAATTGTCCACCAACAATTTAGGAACATCAATTATGGCATTACTTCATTAAAACACAAACCCCCGCTCATTTTTAGAAACGGGGGTTTCAATAATCTTTTCATGGCATCACCCTTAAACCGGGCTCCACGATATATTAACTTACTGACATCGCCTTCATATACCTTATTGAGTATTCCCAATAAATAAAATAGTCAAGGATATTTCTATTCATTCCTGATTGAAACAGAGTATGGATGGCAGAAAATTGACATGCTCACTTACAGCTTACTATAAGGAAGTGAGCACAAAATGATGAAAAAAGAGCATGACAATTACCCTCTGTTAAGAGCATGTTTAAGTAGGCAACCAAAACATCTTAACAGGAGGAATAACCGCCATGCATAAGAAGCAATATACCAGACAGATGGAAAAACTGCAAATAGTTGGGGATCATCGAATTGCCTCACATTAAATGTTACCCAAGGTAGTGAATAAAAGAGATCGTTGACTCATAAATAGGTGTTACCGAACACCGACTCCAAAAAGGAGGATAACTGATGAGTCCACGATCGA
>JBEKXK010000168.1:0-3761 GCA_049512055.1 Syntrophales bacterium
AAAAATGGGGTGAGTGAAGGGATTCGAACCCTCGACCTCCGGGGCCACAACCCGGCACTCTAACCACCTGAGCTACACCCACCATTTATCTCTGGTACGCCTGCGGGGATTCGAACCCAGGACCTACGGATTAGAAGTCCGTTGCTCTATCCAGCTGAGCTACAGGCGCATAATACAGCCACATCTAAACCGTATAAGGTTGAAGCTAATAACCCCTTTGAAAAATTTTGTCAAGCTAAATGCTGTCAATAAGCACCGGCAAAATGCACGTATTCTATCTCACATATCCGGCAATACCATCAAAACGATAACCCTTTTTGCTGACGGTCTCTCCGTTCGGATCAGTCGAATAAAAGTGACGGCCCGAAGAAGGATTATACCAGCGATACAGTTCTCTCGTATTTGTCAGTCTGAAAGTTGCTATGTTCCCGATAGCCCCTTCGTACGCATATCCGTTCAGGGACCTTCCTTCTCCGTGCAGGTCATAAGAGTAGAAGTGGTCATTCTTTTCGGTATTATACCATCTATGAAAAGGCGTTGTCCCGGGCGTTCCTTGGCCGAAAAGCCTGTATGCGATGCCTTGTTTCTTATAAGCTTTAGCGCGAATAGTATTTGCTTCTGCCTCGGGATTTGCCGTATACAAATAATCGCTTCCTGCGGCGTAGCGATAAACATCCACAACCTTCGTCAGTTTGTTGTCTGCTGATATTTCAAGAGATACCTCAATGACCGCTTTTCCGCCGTTGGAATTGAAAATAATGTTTTCATCATAAAAGCCCGGACTGTGCTGTCTTGTATTCACCATGACATTGACATAATCTATTTCCCTTGTAGTATCACCCGAATCCGGAAATACGCTTATCAAACCCGGGGTTCCCTTCTTCACATCCCTGCTGTAAATTCTCACACCCTGAACAACCATACTGCCATTCTTGTTGATAATGTTAAGGACATGCTGGCCATGCGGAAGGCCCTCGGCAACCACGCATTCTGTCGTCTCTTTTTGCCCTTCACGACAAGCGGGCTCGACTCCATGTTTGTCGTCCAAATGGAAGGCTACGCGTTCCTCATCATTTTCCATCGATAAGAATACAGTTATCCCCGATCCCCAAAAACGATATCGTATGGCGCTGGACGGCGACGAGCTTGCGGGAAGCCCATTGTTCTCGGCCCATTTGCCCGTCATATCCATAATATCTTTCAAATGAGAGGGCGGCAGATAAACTCCGCTTCCCTTGATATCTCCATTAAAGAATGAGCTGAATCTGCCGGTTTCAGGGGATGGACCGTTGGCGCTGTTCTTGACGGATACATGCCATCTTAGTATTTCCTGTCCTTTGTTTGTAACTTTGATCCTCCTGCTTGCATATTCCCCCGGCTTCACGGCTCCAAAATCGATCCTCACGGGATCCACATCAATCTTCGGTTCCATATCTCGGGAAGCCAGTTCAAATCTTATGAAAACGGTCCTCGTGCCACCGTTCGACGCAAATTTCAACGCCTCCCTGTAAGTACCGAATGGCAGATTCCTGCGATAAATGTTGATACGGTTGTTGGCTTCAAGACTCATTTGGACCAGGTTTTTCCCGTCCGTCTCGGCGCCATTTGAGTTCAGGGTCTTTCTTAGAAAACTGACATGAACCTGGAGGTTCTCTATGTCATTTTTCAAGACACCCGATAATTTTTTCTCATCCAGAAGGTACCATCCTTCCGACCCGTCTGCATGCCAATTCAATGAACCTGAGCCGACATTTTTCAAAACAAAAGTGCCCTTCACGCCTTCATCCGGTCCCATCACGCCAAAATCTATTTCTCTCGGCGAGATATTTAGGACGGGGCTTTGCGCATTCGTCTTTCCCTGATCAGAAGTCGCCTTCTTTTTAGTTTCCATATCCGGCAAATTGTCAAGAGCCCACGCCCCGGATAAATTGATGAGTACGAGAGACAGGATAATCAGCACAGGCAATCGACGAACCATGAAAAACTCCATTTGAAAATATGCTGCTTTCTAACCCAAAGACTGGGAGAACGCAACGGTTTTTAACAATGAAATATCTTGACACATTTTTGATATCCGATATATCTTTCTCACGTTTATGACTTTTCTTGATTTTTGTCGTCTAATGGGGCATTCCCTTTAAAATATGATCGCGAACGACCGGAAATACTGGATAGCATTAAAATCCATTGATGGAGTGGGAAGCGTCGGCTTCAAGAATCTTGTTGATGCCTTCGGTCATCCAAAAAGCGTATTCAATGCATCTCTTCAGAACCTTACCGCGGTTCCGGGAATAGGCTTCAAGACAGCCGCAAATGTTAAAGACTTCAATGGCTGGCATAAGACAGAAGAAGAACTTGAGTTCCTCAAAAAATATGATGCCCGCCTTATTACATATCAGCATTCCTTATATCCAAGAGGCCTCTTAAATATCTATGACTTTCCACCCTTTCTGTACACCAAAGGGCTTTTGAAAGAAGATGACGTAAACATCGCCGTCGTCGGCTCCAGGACGGCGAGCACGTATGGTAAATTCTCCACAGAACGCCTCTGCCGTGAACTTGCCATAAACGGCATAACAGTGGTGAGCGGCCTGGCCAGGGGAATCGATTCGGCCGCACATAAAGGCGCCCTCGCAGGCAGGGGCAGAACCATTGCCGTATTGGGTTCCGGTCTCGATACAATCTATCCTCCTGAGAACCAAGATCTCTATGAGGAAATTGTCGCCAAAGGCGCCGTCATTACCGAATATGCCTTCGGTACGCCGCCGAGCGGTGTAAATTTTCCGGCAAGAAATAGAATAATCAGCGGTATCTCTCTGGGCGTTGTTGTAGTTGAAGCTAATGAAAAGAGCGGATCTCTTATCACAGCCAAACTCGCGCTCGAACAGGGACGCGAAGTATTCGCCGTTCCCGGCAGCATCGATTCAGCAGGATCCCGGGGAACCCATAAATTAATCAAACAGGGGGCAAAACTCGTAGAAAATGTTCATGATATTCTGGATGAGATACTCCCGCAGGTGGAAATACATTCCCAAGACACTCCCCCGAATGAAGGAATATTGAGGCAGGATAACGCCGAAGAGGAAAGACCTGAACGAAAGACGGCCGCCCATGGATTAACCGATGCAGAAAAGTCCCTATTGAAAACTATATCCTCAAAAGCCTTAGATATTGACAGTATAATCACTTCTACAGGGTTAAAGTCAAACGAAGTGTTAAATATTTTGTTGACTCTGGAGCTAAGAGGGATTATCAAGCAACTCCCTGGAAAAAAGTTTATGGTTAAGGAGTAGTCATGCCGCATTCCCTCATTATTGTTGAATCGCCTACTAAGGTAAAAACTATTAGAAAGTTCCTTGGCTCGAATTATGAAGTCCATGCCTCCATGGGACACATTAAGGACCTCCCCAAGAGCAAGCTCGGTATAGATCCGGAAAAACATTTTGAGACTACATTGACCGTCATTGAGTCCAAGAAAAAGGTCGTTACCAATCTGAAGAAAGCGGCAAAGGGCGCAGAACACATCTACCTCGCGCCTGACCCGGACAGGGAAGGCGAAGCGATAGCCTGGCACATCGCCGAAGAGATAGGGATGAAAAATAAGGACATCCACAGGATTCTCTTTAATGATCTCACAAAGAAAACCGTCCTGGAAGCAATGAACAACCCCTTGGAACTGGACGTAAACAAGTACGAGGCTCAGCAGACGCGGCGCATACTCGACCGGCTTGTCGGCTACAAGATCAGTCCTATCCTCTGGG
>JBEKXK010000169.1:0-4253 GCA_049512055.1 Syntrophales bacterium
TTTATTGGCAGTGATGGCAAGCAAGCAATGTTCAAGACAGGCGAGATCGTGTTCGGAGTGGGAGGGCTAAAAAAGGTTGAAAAAAACAGTGTATTCATTCATAAAGGTGGGAAATTGATTAAAATTAGTATGACCGATCGGTTGACCTTAAGTGATACGCAGGCTTCCAAGGGTACTACAGAAATAGCCGGACCAGTGCAATCTGTCGGAAAAGGGGAGTATATCATAGACCAAAAGGCAGCTATGGTTACGTTGGATAATCCTGCTCAGATCATGACGGATGCAAAGCTTATCCCTAACACGGTAAAGGGTAAGCCAGATGGGTTTATTCTGCAGGAAATCAGAAAAAACGGTGTCTACGATAACTTGGGTATGAAGAATGGCGATATCCTTTTGCGGATCAATGACTCCAACATTTCAAATCCAGAGAATGCACTTCAGACCTTTATGGCCTTGAAGGGGATGGATAAAGTGCAGCTCGACATCATCAGAGACGGTAACAGGATGACTCTCAATTATCAAATCAGATGAGGAAAACTGGTAAACTATGTGTAAGATAATAATAGTAAAAAGAGTCTCAATGCTAATTTTTCTGGTGTGTGTTTTGACAATGTCAGCCGATACCATGGCGGCATTTAAGATGGACAGCAAGGTCACATTCAACTTTGTAGATGTCGATCTTCCAGTCATCACAAAGTTTGTGAGTGAAATAACCCACAAGAATTTCATTCTCGATGAGCGTGTGAAAGGCAAGATAACAATAATTGCACCCACAAAACTTTCCGTAGCCGATACCTTCAATCTTTTTACTGCTGTACTGGAAATGAAAGGGTTTACCGTTATCCCTTCCGGTGTCGATCATCGAGGTTGATAGTATGTGGATGACAGGAAGAATTCCTCGTTTAAAACAAGGACTGTGACAGCGGGTAATTTTAAGATGCCAAAAGTTATTGTCACTAAATACAAATCCGTATGACATTGACAACAACTTTTGGCAGAATCTCATTGGTTAAGTTATTGATTTTCTATTAGTCAAATTAACAGTAACTTTTGGCATTGCACATTTCTGATGAGTTGCCGGATCATACAAAACATTATGGATATTAGCAATCTAAAATGGGGCAACCCTCGAATTTGTACTTGATTTTATGAAAAGAATGGAGTAGATACTGACTACACAGGGGTGCTGGCGAGGCTGAGAATATACCCTTAGAACCTGATCTGGATAATTCCAGCGGAGGAAACTGAATCTGTCTAATATTTCTCATGGGGCATATTCTCAGAAAGGGTATGCCCCGTGTTATTTATATAGTTCTTACAACAGGAGCGTTTCTAAAATGACTCAATTGAAGAGAGCACGAAAAGGCTTTATATCTCAAGAAATGAAGCTGTGTGCCAAAAAGGAAGGGGTATCCCCTGAATCTATCCGTGACGGTGTTGAAAAAGGTACTATCGTCGTGGTCCGCAATAAAAAACACACTGCCATAGCGCCACTTGCCATAGGCAAGGGTCTCAGGACAAAGATCAATGCCAATATCGGTACATCCAGGGATCGCGTCGAATTGGACACGGAGCTGAAGAAAGTAAGCATTTCAGTCGCCGCGGGGGCAGATACGGTAATGGACCTCTCCACCGGAGGGGATATCAGGAAGATCAGGCAGGCAATCATCGAGGCATCAACTGTTCCCGTGGGGACGGTTCCCATATACCAGGCTGCCGCCGAGATGCTGGAGCAAAAGAAAGCCATCCTGGAGATGACTGCCGAAGACATGTTCAGGGTTATAGAACAAAATGGCGAGGACGGTGTTGACTTTATCACTGTGCACTGTGGCGTGACGAGGAGAAGTGTAGCTTGCATCGAAGAAGAAGGGCGTATTTTAGGCATTGTCAGTAGAGGCGGTTCAATCATTAGAAACTGGATGTCATTTAATGACAGAGAAAACCCTCTCTATGAGAGATATGACCGGCTGTTGGAAATCGCGAAGCGTTATGACATGGTTCTGAGCCTTGGTGACGGTCTGCGGCCGGGGTGTCTCGCCGATGCAACAGACAGGGGGCAGGTGCAGGAACTCATTCTTTTGGGCGAGCTTGCAAAGAGAGCAAGAGGGGAAGGAGTTCAGGTCATGATCGAAGGCCCTGGTCATGTACCCATCAATGAAATCCAGGCCAACATACAACTGCAGAAGAGCTTGTGCGACGGCGCACCTTTCTACGTCCTGGGACCACTGCCAACGGACATAGCTCCTGGTTATGATCACATCACTTCGGCAATTGGCGGGGCGATCGCCGGATCTTTTGGTGCGGACTTCCTCTGCTACGTAACTCCCTCAGAGCACCTGCGTCTACCCACACTTGAAGATGTCAGGGAAGGGGTCATAGCCTCAAAGATTGCCGCGCATATTGCAGACATAGCAAAGGAAATCCCCGGCGCCTTCGAGAAGGATATCATGATGGCACGATGCAGAAAGGAATTCGACTGGCAGGGCCAGGTGAAGGCCTCCATTGATCCGGAGAAGACGGAAAGACTTCTGGAAACCAGCAAAAGCGCAAAAGAAGAAGGCTGTACTATGTGCGGCGAATTCTGCGCCATCAAGCTGGGAAAGATAAGCAGTCATGGCTGAGAAGCTTCGCGAATCGTGAACAAACACGGCTATTTTAGGATATTCCTGCAGTAAATTCTTATCACACCTTCACTGCTCCGTTTACCTCGAGCTTTATTCAAATTATGACTCCCAAGATGATTTACTCTCACACGAGATCCATATTGCAAATTATTCAAGAACCTCATGGCACTTGCGGATCTTAAATCATGCTTGACTAATCTCCAAAAAAAATATACTCAAATCCGGTTTATATTAACTGGATAAGGTATTTATGGAAGACAGCGAACTGCTCAGGAAGAAAAAGGAAAAGATAGATTCCCTGAAGGCTGACGGCATTGAACTGTATCCCAATGATGCCCGAGTAAAAGATACGGCGGCATCTGTCATCGAACGCTTTGCCCAAATGGACAGTGATGCCTTAGGCAAGATAGCCGAGAGATTCTCCATAGCGGGAAGACTGATGGCCATTCGGGACTTTGGCAAAGGTTCTTTCGTCATCGTACAGGACAGAACGGGGAGGCTTCAGGCCTTTCTCAGAAAGAATCAGTTGGGAGAAAAGGCCTATTCGCTCTTCAAGAGGCTTGACGTGGGGGATATGATTTTTGTCGCAGGGAAGATATTCAGAACCAGAACTAATGAGCTGACGATTGATTGCGATGAAATAAGGCTCCTTTCAAAGGCGATACGGCCCCTGCCGGAGAAGTGGCATGGCCTTACAGATATAGAGACAAAATACCGTCAACGTCACCTTGACCTCATTGTCAATGCTCATACTAAAGAGGTCTTTACCAGGAGGAGCCGCATTATACATCTGATACGTTGCTTCATGGAGGAAAGAGATTTCCTGGAAGTGGAAACCCCCATGATACAGCCCAAGGCAGGCGGCGCCATGGCACGTCCCTTTAAGACCCATCACAATGCCCTGGGGATGGATTTTTTTCTGAGGATAGCCCCTGAACTGTATCTGAAGCGACTGGTTACAGGCGGTTTCGAACGGGTTTACGAAATAAATAAAAATTTCAGAAACGAAGGTATTTCCACCTTTCATAACCCTGAATTTACCATGATGGAATTTTACCAGGCTTATGCCACATACGAGGATCTGATGGTACTGACCGAAGAGATGTTCAACTTCGTCGCCTGCGAACTATTTGGCTCTCCGAAGTTTCAGTACCTGGAAACTGAAATTGACCTGACACCCCCGTGGCCACGTATTTCAGTAAGAGATGCCATTGTCAAATACGGCAAGATAGCCGCCGATGTCCTGGACGACGGCGCCAGGATTGTCGCCTGCGCAAGGGATCTGGGACTGAGCATCAAGGACAGTGATGCGCCGGGAATGGCCATGATGGCTATATTTGAAGAGCAAGTGGAGGACAAGCTGATACAACCGACTTTTATTACTCACTATCCGGTTGAGGTTTCTCCCCTGGCTAGGAAAACCCCCGACCATCCAGAGGTGACTGACAGATTTGAACTTTATATTTGTGGGAAAGAAATTGCCAATGCCTTTTCCGAGATCAACGATCCTGTTGACCAGCGGGAAAGGTTTTTGATGCAGCTTAGGGCCAGAGAAGCGGGGGATGATGAGGCACATGAAATGGATGAGGATTATATCCGAACTCTCGAATACGGGATGCCGCCTACAGC
>JBEKXK010000170.1:0-3510 GCA_049512055.1 Syntrophales bacterium
TTTGTGGGGACCTCCCCAAACGCTCTTTTGATCCAGATTTGGACAGCATTGATCAGCGTCCTGATTCTGAAGTACCTGAAGTTCAGATCGAGCTTTCTATGGTCTCTGTCCAACCTTGTGGCGATGCTGCGATATAATCTGTTCACCTACAGAGATTTATGGAGTTGGATCGATCAGCCATTTGAACCGCCACCCATGATTATCATGCAGGAGCAACTATCTCTGAATTGGACAGCATAGTAACCAAGGGAGAAAAAAAGAGTTAACCTGATTTTCAAAGAGCTAAAAAAACCGTCCAAATACCTGATTCTATGGGGCCGTCATACCCATTTCAGGTTATTTTGGACAGCACTGACCTTGGGTAACATTTAATGTGAGGCAATTCGATGGTAAATTCCCCCTTGACTTCCCTTGGCGTCAAGGGTAGTTTGTAAATAATTGTAGGGCCTGCCACAGCTTAGTAAACCCAATAACCTAACCCTTAACCTTTTGGAGAACCTCGTGAAAGGAAGTTTTCTGAAGGTTCCTATGTAAAGCCTCCGAGGGAGTCGTTTCATTCCTTTGGGGGATTTCTCAATTACGTTTTTCATAGACGCGAATTGTCCTAAATTGAAAAATCAGGCACTCTAGTTTTTCGAGATACACACCATTAAACGCTTAGAGAAAATGGGAGGTGGAACATGAGTGGTGGCGAAAGCATCAATGAGATACTGGGTCAGTTCTTGAACAAAGATATTTCCCGCCGAAGCTTCGTCAGGACGCTTGGAGCCATAGGCGTCTCTGCGGCAGCAATTACTTCCATAGTTGACGCCGCGGAGGCCGTGGAAAGGGGCGTGGCTCCCCTGAAAGCGCGCTCATTTACGGGAACCGGTGGACAGCTCATCGTTGAGCAAATGAAAGATGCCGGGGTTAAATATCTTTTCACCAATCCCGGGTCCTTCGAGGCCGGTTTTCTCGACGCCTTCCTTGATCAGCCGATGCAGTTGATCCTTTGTATGCATGAAGGCGTCGTTGTCTCAGCCGCCGATGGATATGCCAAGGTTTCACGTGAGCCTGGTTTTGTCTTAGTTCATGTGGCTGCTACTGCTCAGACGTTGGGTCAATTATATAATGCCCATACTGACGGCACTCCCCTGGTGGTAACCGCCGGGATGCGCGAGAACGAATCATTCTCTGATGACTTCACTTTGGCTGCCCGGCCCGGCTGGAATCTGAAAGACATGACCCGTCAATTTACCAAGATTTCCTGGGAAACTCGTGATGCCAAGGCGATCCCGACCCAGGTCAGGAGGGCATTTAAGACAGCCACAACCGAGCCCGGTGGTCCCGTATATCTGGCCTTCTCCGAGGCTGCTCAGGCCGAAAAGAACGTGACCGCCCTGCTTTATGATCGGGAGAATTTCATCATCCCCAACAATATCTCTCCCAGTGCAGAACAGCTAAAAGAGATTGCGAAGGCTCTGCTGGATGCCAAGGCACCGGTGATATGGCTTGGCGACCAGGTGACTAAGGATGACGCCTGCGCAGAGGTGATTGAGTTGGCCGAACTTCTCTCTATCCCTGCCTGTGACTATGCCTTTCCTCTAATTCCCGGCATCTTTGCGAATTTCCCTCATAAACACCCTCTTTATGCTGGGGGATACAACGCCCAAGATAAAGATCTCGTTCTTGGCCTGGGTTTCATCCAAAACTTCCCGATGCCGGGGTACTTTAGGTTCGGTATGAAGGACGATACCCCGATGATTTGCATCTCGACAAGCGCAGACACCATCGGCCGCGTCCATCCATTCAGTCTTTCCGTGGTCGCGAACACTAAGCTTGCTTTACGAGGGCTGATCGACTCTATCACGAGCATGGCCAGCTCGGCGCGGATCAAACAGATCGCCGCCAGCCGGAAAGGACAGGAGCCGGATTTCGGCAGCAAAGCGTCCAAGATCAAGAGCGAGAATGTGGGACTTTCTCCCATCCATCCCGATGAATTGGCTTTCGTAATGGATCAGGAATTAGATAAGAATTGCGTCCTCGTGCATGAATATCAGCAAAGTTCTCTACAGTTTTTCGGTTTTGGTTCACGTGACAATGATAAGATGTTAGTTTCCAATAAAGGGATCTGTTTGGGTTGGGGCGTCGGTGCGGCAATTGGGGCAAAGATCGCATCGCCCGATCGCCAGGTTGTATTGAATATTGGAGACGGGTCCTTGATGTACTCATCATCAGGACTTTGGAGTATGGCCCGTTACCAGGTTCCTGTACTCATGATGGTCTCAAACAATCACTGCTATGACTCTGTGCGAAAATCCTATACGGCATACAAAGGACGAATGACGACGGCAAACAAATTTACGGGCACAATCCTCGATAATCCGCTTATCGATTTCGTGAGCCTTGCGAAATCTCAAGGATGTGATGGCGTTCGTGTGGAGAGGGCATCTGATCTGCGCAAAGCACTTAGGCGTGGAATTGAAGCTACACGTGCCGGTACACCTTTCTTAATCGATGTTGAAATTGCGCGCACTGGCCCCGGTGCTGACAGTACATGGTTCCAAAAGTTCAGTGTCTCCCAGTCAAGGAAAAAGAAGGTTTAATAGCTGAAGTCCAGATCGAGTTACAGAAGCAGAGTCAAAAATGGCTCTGCTTTTTTGTTTTTATTGAGCACTTCAAGTAGTAATCATCGGTATAACCTCGTCACGTTGCCTGAGGAGTTGTAGGTGTTAACAAGTGCTGCTAAGGTTCTTTCAAAAATACAGATTATCTTTAAGATAATATGCAAAGGGAAACAATTTACAATCAACCGGTATTTTTAAGATTTCATACATAAGGATACTTTTCTCTACAGCCTATATTTTTAAGAAAATATACATAAAGGACACTTTTCCTTTAACCAGTATTTTTAAGAAAATATATTTAAGAGTCCGCACATTCTCTTAAATATGATCTTTTTTTAAGATAATATTAGCGCATCGCACATTCAATGGAGCCCGCGCCGGGCGGGACTGCGCAACGAAGATATTTGCTCAAGCGCCTTGTTGTTATTGATTCTATAAGTGGAGAAAATAGAGAGAGAGCCTTGACTACACCTACAAGTCCTCAATTCATGTGATTGGATTATACCGTTGATTACGACTTGAAGTACTCAATAAAAAAGTCAGGACCTGCAAGGCAGTCTTTCAACATACAGGTCTACTGAATGAAACCGACGGGGACAGAGATGTATCGTACTTCATCTCCCAGGCCTCCAACATCTCTGTGGCCCCGTCGATGTGCTGCTTCAATTCACCAACGGACATCTCTTGCGGTTTTTTGCACCGCTGATAGCAATGGCAGCATCGGAGATTGCAACGCTCGGTAAGATGCCCCTGGATAAAAAAATCAAATGTCTTTGTTGCCTGACCGGCAACTATTTGCCTTTTCACTTCTTTCAACTGTAGCATAACTTACCAGACTCCGCAGACCTCATGTACAACCAGAACTTTTCTTCTTCGCGCTTGGCTCGTTTGCTCAGTTCGTTCC
>JBEKXK010000171.1:0-3463 GCA_049512055.1 Syntrophales bacterium
CAATCAATTCCTCGGCTTTTTCCTTTGCGGATTGCATAGCCGCGCGCTGTTTAATAATCGGAGTGCCTGTATGAATAATTTCAGTCACATTGCCTTTGTCGTCAAACAAGGGTGCGCATGTACATTTAACCGGAACAGTTCTCGGACCTATTAGGGGATCATTCTCAACTACAAAGCTCTCCCCCTTGGCCGCCCTCTCAATCATGTCGTTCATGGATGCCTGAAGAGTTTTATCGTATGCGTACCACTCACACTCATACATGAGCCTTCCCAATACATGTTTCTTTGTTAAGCCCAGTGGCCTGAGTGGAACTTCATTACAAAACGTAACAACTCCCTTAAGATCAGTCACCGCCACGAAAGTAGGTATATGGTTAAAATACTCCAGTTGCCTCTTAAGTTCTGATTCACTCATATATCCTCCTTCCACAGCACCTCATATTCAATGGCCGTCCTGCCTTTTCTAAGGAGAGAATTCACATCTCCTTTCAGCTCGATCATCGCCAGTTCTCTATCAACCATAAGTTTGTCAAACCGCTCCAAATCACTAACTTAACTCTGTACTCATCCTTAATGCGGCTATACAGACTATTGCCGATTTCAATATCCTTTTTATCTTCATTCCTTCCTATCATTTTTGAGTCGCATAGAGCGGTTTCTCCCGATGGTCGGGTGGCGCGGGTGAATTTCACCCCCTCACCCCCACGGATCCGGTCATGACGCAACGGGCAATACAAACCTGAACGTGGCGCCCTCACCGGCATTGCCGGAGAAGGCCAGCGTCCCCTTGTGCTCTTCAATGATCTTCTTGGAAACGGAAAGGCCCAAACCGGTGCCCTTGCCGGGCTCCTTGGTCGTGAAAAACGGCTGGAATATCTTTTTCTTCTCATCTTCCCTTATCCCCAGACCATTGTCCTTGACCTCCAGCCACACGGCCTGGCCATCGGCATCTTTTCCGGTCCTGACCTCAATCCTTTTTTCCTTTGTCCCGCTCTTTTCTACAGCATCGCGAGCATTGTTGATCAGGTTGATAACCACCTGTTCCAGACGGATGGAATCCCCCGTCGCTTTGGGCAAATCGGCATCCAGATCCCTTATGACTTCGATGTTGTGGTCTCTTAACTGCTGGGAGACGAATTTAAGGGCATCCCCGATGATCCCGTTCAAATCGACCATCTCGTTGGCTGCCTCGATGGGGCGCCGTGTAAAAACCCTCATATGATCGATGATCTCCGACATTCTGTCGACCTGGAGGATAATCTCCGGCAGATCATCCTTCGCATTCTGTTCATCAAAACGCTTTTTATCGATGTCTCTCAAGATGGATTGGCCGATGATCTTTATGGTGTTCAACGGCTGTTTGAGTTCGTGGGCAACACTCGCCGTAAGTTCACCCAGGGCGATGAGCTTTTCCGCCTGAATAAGCTGCATTGTGGACTCCTGGAGTTCCCGCGTCCGTTCCACCACCTTCTCCTCAAGTGTTCTGTTTAACAGATCGGTTTCTTTCGTGGCCGCATCCAGTTCTTCCACAACCCTCAACAACACCTGCTTCGTTTCTTCCAGTTCCTTGTTCTTTCTCTCCAAATCCCGCATGATATTCAGATAAGCCTTCTGAACATCTTCCAATTCCTTTGCGTGTTTTGCCAATTCTTCCTGGTATTGCCTCCGTTGCCTCTCCCGGTTCGCAAGCTCGTCGGACATTTCGTCCATGGCCTTCGACAGCGCTCCCAGCTCGTTTTCACTGTGCAACAGGTTGGTCTTCGAGCCGAGGGTGCCTTCCTTGACCAGCTTTGTCATATTCACGAGTTTGTCGATGGGCCTGGCAATCAGGAAATTCCCGAGGAAATTTGCCGATATCACGGCCAGAAACAAGACAGCCAGGAGAAACGCCAGATTTCGGAAAAGGACATGCTTGGCTTCGTAAAAGGCCTTTTCCTCCGGAACGCCGACCCGCATGGAGAGGTACGGGGTCTGATCTTTTGCCAGGCGGAATTTCTTGTATGCGTAGATACGCTTGATACCGTCTTTGCCAATTTGCCGGAACACACCTTCCTCACTTTTCCCTGACATTAATTTGATCATATCCGGGGAATCAGGGCTACCTACATATTTATCGTGCTCGGGATAGCGGAAGGCGTATACCCCGTTGCGGTCTATAATCGAAAGTACAGATCCTTCAGGCAGCTTTTTCGCACCTACAAACAGCTTTTCGAACTGCTGGAGATCCAGCGCGGCAACCAAAACGGCCCTGAGGCGACCTTTGTCATCCAGGACCGGGTAGGCGACAGGAAACACAGGCCGGTGCGAGGCAGGACCCATGATGTATTCCGATGTTGTGAAATCACGCGCCTTCAAGACATCTTGAAAATATTTGCGCTTTTCGATACTAAACGGCGGGCTGTGGGCCGCCATGGCGACAACTAGACCATCCAGCCTTACCACAAGAATATTTGAGTAAACTGGATTTTCCTGGACAAGCTTTTCGAAGATAAGCTTACATGCCGGAAGATCCTGATGCTGTACCTGAGGTGTCTTTGCCAGGGTGATGAGGAGCTGGCGCGTACTTACCACGAGAAGCTCCTCCTGGTAAGACAGCATGCGGATCTGTGTGAGGGCGTCGTCAAATGTATCTTCAGTCCTGTGCCGATACTCCTCAAGACCGGAATAGAGAACGACACCGAGGGCAGGAAGAATGGAGATAAGGACGAGGACGTACAGGAGGGTTCTGATGGACCAGTTGGTCAGAAATCTCACGGCTTGCCGTTCCTTTCGAATATGATCCTGAAGGTCGTACCTGCGCCCACCTCACTTTTCACCTCGGTCCGGCTATTGTGGTTCTTGATAATACTGAGGCCGATGGGCAGGCCCAATCCCGTTCCCTTTCCTGCTTCTTCCGAGGTAAAGAAGGGCTCGAAGATTTTGTCCCTTGCAGATGCGGGCATGCCTGCCCCATTGTCCTTAAACACTATCTCCACATTGGCGGCATAATCGTGTTTCGTCGATATGACAAAAGTTTTATCAGCACCTCCCATCCCATCCAGGGCCTCGCTTGCCGTTGCAGCCTCCAGTATATCGCAGTCATCGCGTTTTAAAATACTGGTGATCAAAGAACAGCTGACGAAATCATCATCGACCATCAGCATGGTGGTTTTTCTTTCAGTCATGGTAATCCTTTTCCTATTTCTCTACATCCCGCAACTGAATCTTCCCGTTATCCATCAATCACTTTTGCTGGAATGCCCGTCTTGCCACCCACCCCTCATCTTTTATAAACCAGCCGTCCACCGACCCTCCTAGTATGGCGCAATGGCCGGTATGGCTTGACGAACCTTCCGTTACGAATTGCCTGTCGCGAGATCGCGGAGCACAAACTCAAAGCTCCCTCCCCTTAACTTACCGATGGTTTCATCCGCAAAGCCGTCTGCACACTCTACCTGCAGACCAGAGGCTGTTAAAGACACGA
>JBEKXK010000172.1:0-3436 GCA_049512055.1 Syntrophales bacterium
CGATGAGCTCTTCCTTGGGATATCCGGTCATCTCACAGAATTTCCTATTAACAAAGGTGCGAATACCTTTATTATCAACCATCCCTAAACCTTCATTCATGGTCTCAATCAGTAGCCGGTATCTCTCTTCGGTCTCCCGCAGGGCATTTTCCGATTGACGGATAGAGTAGAAGAGCGGTGCAATCAAGGCAACTCCTGCCACCATCAGCACTGATATAACAACGCCAATCAAATCGTCGAGCAGGGTGATATTAGGAGTTACTTCTACATGAAGAAAGGGTAATACATCTATGATGCGCCTCACAGCCATGAGGACAAGCCCGGCTGCTATTAATATCCACGCGGCCCGGGCTTCTGTTACGCGTATCAACCTAAACGCCAAGACGGCTGCCACTACTTGAAGCAAAACAGAAATGAATAAAATATATTCAATCATGCCTGACCCTCGTCACCTTGATGCACACATATTATAAAGAATTGTACCAGATTTTAACTGTGGGTGGAATTTCTATCACAAAAAACTCGGCACTTGAAGGAATATTTGATCAGAATCTCTTGCCATTGCACCCCCGCGTGGTCTTAATCATCGAGCGACAATAAGAAGGGTAGAGCGTCACGCAAGTGACACTATGCCTCTTCTTAATGCTTGTACAGCAACATGTTTCCACGCTTTTGCGCATGTGGGGAAATAAGAGTGTTTTTTGCAGACTCGTCAAAAATTGTGTTGACACAACCAATAGCATGTGGTAAGCGCACTCGCATACTTTACAGGAGTTTCCGTGTTGCGATAAGAACATCTTTGTCTTTATTGACAACAGACAAATCCTCTAAACATCTCTTGAAGTTGGAAATTTAAATTGACCCTCCACGAAATAAGAAAACTTCTTGACGCAGATGTCCTGATCGGTGAAGATCAGTTAGGTATGGACGTGAAGACGGCATTTGTCGCCGACCTCATGAGTGACGTTCTTGCCTTTGCGACAGCAGGAAGTCTCTTGATTACAGGGTTGACAAATCCTCAGGTTGTAAGGACAGCAGATGTACTTGATATCGCTGCAATAATCATGGGTCGAGGGAAGTTGCCATCCCAGGAAACCTTCCAGTTGGCGGAGGAGCTTAATATCCCCATTCTTACGACCAAGTATATTCTTTTTGAGATCGCCGGACGGTTGTACGCAAAAGGTATAAGAGGTTGTATAGAAAAAGCGGGGAGTAAATAATCGTAATCGTGGATGAAAAACCCCTCTATGAAGCAAGTTTCACAGTTATGGGCGGCAATTTCGATAATGCCGGAGAGGTCTCAGGCAATATAAAAACTGTCTTGAAACAAATAGGTCTTCCTAAAGACATTATTAGAAAAGTTGCCCTTGTGACTTATGAATCTGAAATAAATATAGTGTCTTATGCCAGAAAAGGGATGATCAGACTGCGCGTTGTTCCTGACTGCATTATGATAGAAGCTATAGATGAAGGTCAGGGGATTCCGGACATCGAACAAGCCATGCAACCCGGATTCTCGACTGCGAATCAGAGAATCAGGGAAATGGGCTTTGGCGCCGGCATGGGACTCTGCAATATAAGGAGCTTTTCTGACGTGTTCTATATCTCATCCGAAGTCGGTAAGGGCACACACCTAAGAATGATCATTAAGGCAAACAGCAAGGTTCTTCAATAGCCAACAAAAGGAGTGCCGTGACGTGGATTTGGAATCTATCGTCAAAGCCTTAAATCTAAAGGTCAGATCCGGTGAGGACAAGCTGAAAGCAGAGATTCGGGGCGGCTACACGGGGGATTTGTTGAGTGATGTCATGGCTAACAGCAAGGATGGAGACCTCTGGATCACTCGCCAGGTTCATCAAAATATAGTTGCCGTAGCCAGCCTTAAGGAACATGCAGGTATAATCCTTGTTCAAGGAAGCGAGCCTGCTAAAGACACCCTGGAGAAAGCTGTCAAAGGCGGCGTCCCGATAATGGTGTCAGATCTGCCGGGATTTGAACTCACCGGCAGGTTATACGCATTAATAAGCAAGACCGAGTAAA
The DNA here is from genome assembly GCA_049512055.1 of Syntrophales bacterium. Classification (GTDB taxonomy): domain Bacteria; phylum Desulfobacterota; class Syntrophia; order Syntrophales; family UBA2185; genus Fen-1135. The sequence continues at coordinate 2,041 of JBEKXK010000172.1, forward strand.
GCGACAACGAGCGGGAGAAAGGGCCAAATGACGGCTTTCTCTTCATAATGGATACTAAGTTTTTATGCTCAGGGCTTTTCGTTGCGATCTTCATGTACATACGTGCCTTTCGCCCTGTGCAGATCTGGATATGTATCCCAGGGCAGTGGTTGACAAAGCCATCGCCGAAAAATTAGACATCATCGCGATTTGCGATCACAATGCCTCGGAAAATACACAATTTGTACTGAGGTCGGCTGAGGGGAAGCCCCTCACAGTACTCCCGGGGATGGAAATAACAAGCAGCGAGGAAGTTCATCTGCTGGCTCTTTTCGATACAATGGACGCTCTCACGAAGATCCAGGATGTTATCTATGGTCATCTTTCCGGCACGAACCGAGAGGAGATCTTCGGGTGCCAGGCCATCGTCAATGACCTGGATGAAGTCGAGGGCTTTAACGACAGATTTCTCCTCGGAGCAACCAAGTTATCGCTGCTTGACATCATAGATCAGATTCATGGGTGCGGCGGACTTGTGATCGCCTCCCATATTGATCGGGAAAGCTTTAGCGTCATTAGTCAACTGGGATTTATAGACCCGGAAATCCCTCTTGATGCCCTTGAGGTGACGCAACATTTGGGAGTCAAAGAGGCCCGGATAAAGTTCCCGGAGTTGACAGGTTACCCTTTAATCGAGTCATCAGATGCGCATTTTATTGATGATATCGGACGCGGGGTGACAACGATATTTCTCGAAAGAGGCACTATTTCGGAACTGACAATGGCCTTCAGGCGCCAAGGTGGCAGATATATTCAGGAGAAATAGTTGCTTGAGATCTCCCTGCATATCCTGGATATTGTGGAAAACTCAACCAGGGCTGGCGCCAAGACCGTATGCATTGACATTATAGAAGACACGGCAACGGACATCCTGTCTTTAGAAATACGGGACAACGGATCCGGAATGAGCGACGATGTCTTAAGAAAAGTCATCGACCCTTTTTTCACAACGAAAACTGTACGCAGCGTCGGGTTAGGACTTCCCATGCTTGCCCAAGCAGCCGAAAGAGCAGAAGGCAGATTTATAATCGAATCGAAGGGAGGTGAAGGAACGAGGGTTGCTGCAGATTTTAAACTCAGTCACATTGACAGACAGCCCCTTGGAGACATAGCAGGCACGCTGGTCACACTGATTGCCGGAAATGAGGACATAGACCTCATTTACCGTCATGCGCATAATGGTCAGACATATATTTTCGATACTCGTGAAATTAAAAAAGAAATTGAAGATATACCAATTAATCATGTGACTGTCCTGAATTTCATCAGGAATCATATCATGGAAGGCCTGAAGGAAATCGGAGCAGAGGCATGAAGCTTTAAGGAGGATTGAATGCATGAAAGCGGGTAATGGTGA
>JBEKXK010000173.1:0-3390 GCA_049512055.1 Syntrophales bacterium
TGTCGAAGAAATCGTGGGTCGTCTTCGTAGTGACAACATGCGGTGGATTGGTTTGATCGCTCAAAATCGCACCCATTCCTTCTATCGAAAAATAGGCTTTGAGGAAATGCCCTTTTCTCTGCCGATGCTGCTAAAGATTGATCATAAGCGATGAAGCCACTAACCAGAAAAGACTATCCGTTGTTGAAGGGCTTCTTTGAACGCCAGCCGCACCGCCTCAGCACCTATTCCCTGCATTCGATCATTGCCTGGAACGGATACTGCTTCGAATCTTATTACGAGATTATCCATGGCGAGGTGATTGTCGTGACCAGGAAAATCAGGGACAATGACGACAAAGGATACATGATTCTGCCCGTGGGTGGCAATGGCCGGCCTACACCCGCTGCCCTGAAAGACCTGGTCATGGCGATGGGATGCGAGCGGATCTGTTTCGTTCCCGGGGATTATCTGCAAGAGGTGGGAGACAGCGCCCTCGATCCTTGTTTCGATATGACTGAGCAGAAAGAGTATGAGGACTATCTCTATCTCACCCAGGATCTTGTCGAACTTAAAGGAAATCGATACACAAAAAAAAGGAATCTGATTCACCAGTTTACACGTGAATATCTTCATCATAACCGGGTGGCCGCGGGGATGATCACAGAAAAAGATGTTTCCCAGTGTCTCGACTTTCTTGAAAAATGGTGTGATCTGCAGGAATGTGACAAAGAGCAGAAGGAAAATATGGCCTGTGAGAAGGCGGCTGTTATTGAGGCGCTCCACAGCATAGAAGAGCTGGAGTGGCGAGGATTATGTGTCCGGATAGATGGTGAGATCTGCGCCTTTGCCATCATGTCCCATTTAACGCAGGATATGGGCGTCCTCAATTTTGAAAAGGCCTATCCCTACATCAAAGGTCTTTACCAGTTTCTGGACAATGAGTGTGCCAAGGAACTCTTCCATGGATATATGTTTATGAACAAAGAGAGCGATATGGGCCTTGCCACCCTGGCCCAATCGAAAAAATCCTATCATCCCGTTGAGATGTTAAAGTCTTACTGCCTTACGATAAAATCTTAAAGGCTCGGGGTTACCTCTTTGTATTTGCAAAGTTCGGTTCCTTCACCGGTTGCAGTTTCTGATAAAGATAACCGATGGGCTCAGACCGAACCGAGTTCCAACATTACCAAGCATCTGCTGGAATTCCTCTCGGCTCACGCAAATGTTCTTTCCCCCTTTGGGAGGATAGGGGTCATTGAAGGCTACATCATCATCTCCGACATCCGTCACTACTACCCAATGAGGTATGTCAAGTTGGTGTACCACTCCCATGTGTACCAATGCTATCGGGATGAACCCTTCATGGAAGGACTTAGCGACCCGCTCGACCGTCAATCGGCTGTACACTACAGTCAAGCCACGACCCAGAGCGCGCTTCTTGTTCTCGGCAATACCGAAAACAGCTAAATCCTCGTCTTCTGGGGTCAACCCATGTTCCAGCATCCTGCTCCTCCACAAATCAGGGTCGATCATACTCCTGCGTTGCGTTAACAGGTGGACCTCATAGCCGGCATCTAACAACGGGACACTCATCCCGAAAGGGTCTGCGCCTTTTACCCCGATCATGTTGCATTGACGCCATACCTCAAACTCCAGGGTGCGGTTCAGCTTAAGGCGGGTGTTAAAAAACTTGAAAATCATTAGCACACAAGCGGGACCACAGCTGAATTCGGAACTCTGGGCGTAGTAGGGTATTTTGAGCCTCATGGATTACCTTCCTATAGTTTGAAGTTGACACTTCAATTTTAGAGTGACTCTTCCCAAATAATCTTTTATCTTTTCCATTCGGTGCACATCCTGACCTGCCCCCAGAGGTTGTACCACATTCAACGTTAGATTTCTGCCATTTTGTATCCCTCGTTGCAGAAATATCTCCGATACAGGTTGCGGCTTCTTCGTTTATTTCCTATTGTAATGGAGCACGGAGGGTCAAAATTTCAAAAACAACACTTCAGGAACAACTACATAACCTGGTTTTTTTAAGAGAACATACAAAAGGATGCCTTTATCTTAAAAGTGTCTTTTAGGGGCCTTCAAATAATGGCTTCTTCCTGAAGCCGTGAATCATAAAATTCTCGCAAATACGCAATACTTCGACTGGTAATAGTCAAAACCTCTCTTCGCCTATTCACCTAAAAGAATGTCTTGACAAACAATAAGTAGAGAGTATGTACTATAGGAGAGTGGAATGGTTCCAGATAAAATATGATGACAAAAGATTCGATCATTCAAAAACTGAAACAGAGAGGATTAAGAATCACACCTCAAAGACTCGCTATCGTTGAAGTGCTGATCGAGAAGGGGCATCTTCATCCTGGTGCACGATTCATATACAAGGAAGCAAAAAAGAAGAGTAGAAGCTTGTGCTTAGCTACGACCTATGCAACTATCAATGAATTTTCCCGGTACGGTATCATTAAAACTCTGCAGTTCGATGGGGTCGAGAATCGTTGCGAGGGTAATCTTGACGAGCACATAAATCTGATCTGTGAAAGATGCGGGAAGATCATCGATTACAAAATCCCTATCTCTGTTGATCAGAAAGATGTGAGACGGAAAACTGGTTTCATCATAACCAACAACAGATTGGAATATTACGGATATTGTCGAGACTGTAGACAAGATAAAAAACGCAGCCAGGTTTTGTGACAAAGTTTGGCTATTAAATTTTTTTGCAATTCAATCTGGAATGTTTCCGGATAAGTTAGGGACAAGGTTATGTTCAACAATTCACACAACGAAAGGAGGAAATATTATGAGTGAAGAAAGCAAGTCCCCGGTAACGGGCAGGGCTCACCAACACACTGCCGGCGGCGGCACGACGAACCGAGACTGGTGGCCGAACCAGTTGAAACTCGATATCCTGCACCAGCATTCCTCCAAGTCCAATCCGATGGGCGAGGGTTTCAACTACGCTAAAGAGTTCAAGAGTCTCGACTTGAAGGCCGTGAAGAAGGACCTCCGTGAACTGATGACGAAGTCGCAGGACTGGTGGCCGGCGGACTTCGGTCACTACGGACCCTTGTTCATTCGCATGGCGTGGCACAGCGCCGGCACGTACCGCACCGGTGACGGCCGCGGCGGCGGCGGCAGGGGCCAGCAGCGCTTCGCGCCGCTCAACAGCTGGCCCGACAACGTCAGTTTGGACAAGGCGCGCCGACTGCTCTGGCCGATCAAGCAGAAGTACGGCCGGAAGATTTCCTGGGCCGACTTGATGATCCTCACCGGCAACGTCGCCTTGGAATCGATGGGTTTCAAGACCTTCGGCTTCGGTGGCGGTCGCGAGGACGTCTGGGAGCCGGATCATGACGTCTATTGGGGCGCCGAGAAGACCTGGCTGGGTGGCGA
>JBEKXK010000174.1:0-3250 GCA_049512055.1 Syntrophales bacterium
TAGATTATTATCTGGAGGCACGAAGCCACGATTTAATGCAATGTGGAAAACGTATTATTTTTTTCCAGGGCTCATAGAGGTTTTGTCTGAATCCTAAAACAGGCTTTGGGCAACAGGCCCTTCAGGTCTGCCAATTAGCAGGACCAAAGTCCTGCACTACATATCTTTAACAAATTCCCAAAGTGCCTTTGTTGTGTACTCCCCCGCAATACCTTTTCAAACACATCGAATTCACTTGACTAAAACTCCATCAAGACCTATATTAAGACACAGTCTATATCCACTCCATTATGGGGGCGCAAAGGTTTCGACGGGGATATGGAAGCTGTAGTCGCATACCGAGGTTCCTACCAGGCCTCGTAAAACAGGTAGGAAACATTTAAGCGCAAAGAACTTCGATTACGCTTTAGCCGCATAGACGGCTACGTCTTACTGATCCCGCCTGTCGGATCAGATCAGGGCGTCATAAAGGCAGGATAGCTGATTTCATTTTCCCGAAGTGAAAAGGGCGAAAACCAAAAGGGATGGCTCTTGATAAATCCTGCCTCCGGGAGTTGTCGAGAGTGAGATTAAAACAGAGGACAAGTATGTAGAAGCTGCAGTGGAATATTTTCGGACGCGGGTTCGATTCCCGCCGCCTCCACCAAATTATTGAATAATATCACGTAGTTATAAGTTTATTTTTGACCTCTAAATGACCTCTAAAATGCACTATTTTGGCCCTTCTATCTATCAGCATTTGGGTGATGCTTTCGTTTGATCTTTTTGCATACCTTTTAGTCATTTCTGGGTTTGTGTGACCCAGGACCTTTTGGACCTTATCAAATTCAAATCCTCTATCCAGCAACTGACAACCCAATGAATGCCTAATGGCATTGTAAAGTTTAACTTTCCTCATACCCGCTTTTTCACAGGCCACCGACCATATAGCATTAAGATCTTTGTCCGTATACGGCTTACCATCCTCTCTCGTAAAAACAAAGGTATTAGCGGTCATCGTCATCGATTTCAGTATCTGTTTCACATAAGGCGTCAAGCCATACACCCTTTTCTTGTTGGTCTTTGTACTTTCCATTAACTGATTTTCAGCGAAAGCACGCCTTATGATAATTTCATCATCCGTTACACAATCCCACTCGATTGCCCTTAATTCTCCGATCCTGAAACCATATTCCATACCGACCATAAATATCGGTCTATGCCTTTCAGGTATATTGGAAAGCACAATTTCTTGCTGTTCCAACGTCAAATATTCTATCTCGGGAAGTTCACCCTTACTGATTTTAGGGAATGGCGGTACTCTTGGAATATCTTCATTCCTCCAGGCCCATCTCATCATAGTCCGCAGACAAGAAACGACGTTATACTTACCCTTCTCGCATCTCGGAATCCATTTATGAAATTCCATGATGTCGTTGTAGCGTATATTCCGCAAATCCTTGTTACCAAAAAATGGAATAATGAAACGTCTTATCGAATATGAATAGTCCTTAAGTGTGTTAGGTTTTACATCTATGACCTTAAGCCACTGTTTTGCATATTCACTTGCTGAAAGAGGATTATCAGGAAAATATGACCTAGGCTGAAATGTTCCTTCGTCTATCTCTGCTCTTATCTTATTAAGAAGTTTTTCGGCTGTCTTTTCGTGCCATATAGGATCGCCATTGTATTTCCATATCTTGTACCGTTTCCCCTGCCAATAAATCTGCACGAACCAACGCCCTGCCGGCTTGTGAAATATGATTGAGCCACCCATAAAGTCACCCCCTTTGTATGGGGGGGTATCATGTCTGTCGTGAAAATTCAATTCATAAATCCTTTTTAAAAAATTACCAACAGGATGCTGTCCTTATTGCTACGCTTCAGTTGAAGGCATTGGGTCGGTCGACGATGTCGAGAAACAACAAAGTCTCATCGCCTGGCAAAACGGCATTAGAATGGGGGGAATACTGGATCCTGGGTCAAATATAAACGCCTCATCACCTATCATGATGACCCCCGAGATAGGCATTCGTGATGTCGATCCGGTGATGACCCAGTTCCTCACCGACAGCGAGACGTATCTGCTTGTCCAGCTCTCTGACTTGTTCTTTCGAGAGACCAGTTTCCGCAGCTGCGTATTCCCGCCATTGATTGCCGAATTTTCCAACCTCAACGGGACACTTTACCTCATGCCCTGTCATTTCTTCCCATTTCGAAGTATAGCTTTCATGAGCAAACGAGTGCCTGAACGCATGAAACCACCTCGTGGATCCTATGCTCTCGTTGATGCTGCGCAGAACGTTGTAAGCGAAATTCCGGTACTGACTGTAATTCATGTTGGAGGGTATCAACGATCCTCTCGTGAACCAGCCGGCATGATTGCGCATAAATTCCTGGGCATGTTGAAACGCAGAGATATCCCGGACCGTGAACGTCCGAGGCTGACCGTTCTTCACGCCATCACCACGTTCCAGACGGACCATGTTATCAGAGAAGTCCTTACGTTCTATTTTGATCTGGGTGCTTTCGCGAAACCTCAATCCGCCTTCTCTTTCCAGCCGGACGGAATGCGCCAATGCCTGGTACCGTGTATCGGCCGTATCCACAAAACGCTCTCTCAGTTCATCCAATATCGTTTGATACACCTCATTCGAGACTGACTTATCGACGTTATCGTAGCGATGACCTCTCGCAATTCCATACTCCTTTGCGGAAACGTAATTACTGCTGTTGTAAACTTCGAAGACAGAATTGATCGCGGAGATATAACTCGACGTCGTTGAAGATTCTTTTTCTCCATTCTCTAATTCCACCCGCAGATTATCAGCATATGCCGCGTACTGTTCCTGAGTTACTTTTTCAAGGTCTCTGATCTGATACTCAGAACGCATGAAACCGGCAACATCTTTTAAAGCAGAAAAGATCTTATTCTCCGATGCCGTGCCGTTGCCCCTTGCGGCGCTCACATGCTCGGCGATCTTCCGGATAACGAGGTTGTCCAGATTCTTGCCAACGCCATAATTCCTCATTTGCACCTCTCAAGACATAGTATGCCCTCTGGCAGCCTTTCCCCATAAGTAATAGAAGGGAATAGCTGCCGCCTTGTGGACCAAATATGAGAAAGAAAAAATTGTTAAATGTATGTGAGGTTTGTTGTTTGATTGCCGTCCTGAGACCACGACCCCGTCGTTTTCTCAACGTGAATAGCAACCCTTAAATCCGTCTCTTTGTACCGCTCTTCGTGCGTTAGCAAAGAAACGGATTTCGC
>JBEKXK010000175.1:0-3237 GCA_049512055.1 Syntrophales bacterium
GGGAAAGAACATATTACTTCTACTTCCGCAAATTTTGCTCCCTGGGCCGCAGCTGCGCACCCACTGAGCATTTTTTCTTGAGCCATATTGTTTCCTCCTTCTTACTTAAAAGGGTTTTTCTAAACGCTGTACCCCGTCTTCAAAATCAAGTTCCGGGACAGAAGATATCGCATCTGCCGGGCACTCATAGATACAGATCTGGCAGCCTTTACAGAACTTCCAGTTCCATTCCATTTGATCCTCTTTTTCATTGTATGACCAGCATGAATCCGGGCATGCACCATAACAGGTAAAACACCTTGTACACTTTTCGTGGTCGATAACCGGCCTGACAATCCTCCAGTTCGATGTTATAAAGAGTTCCTGCTGTTTAACCGGCGCCGGAGTGATTGCTCCGAAAGGTACTTCTCTGTCTTTAGGTATCTTTATAGCCATATTTTTCTCCTTCCTTTCAGTCTTAATGATAATGTACTAAACACGTATTAGGTTCCCCATGAATATTCGACACGGGATTTTCTGAATTTTTCCATCTTCACCTCTTTGAAACCACGCTCCATAGCAGCCACATCACTGACGATCTTTGCGAGGTTTTCCTTTTTCGCCATTTTGGTTATTCTTGCCATTGCTCCCAGAATAGGAGCCGCAATACCGGCGCCTATACCGGACGCATCGACGCCGCCCTCCGATCCGGAGAAGTCCACGGTTCTTATTCCTGAAATGCCGTCGGCATCGACAGTGGCAACAGCGCCAAGTATGTCGGCATTGGGAATGAATTGGAGCATGTAATTGATGGGCCGGGCCGTATTAATGATGAGCAGGCCTCCTTCGGGCATCCCCTTCAAAACATTAATTCCTTTTACAATGGTTGGTTCAACAACGACCACGATGTCAGGATGGCTGTTGGTATAGAGATATTTCATCTCAATATCTTCATCGCTGATTCGCACATACTTCCTCGTGGTTACGAGAACGCGGTCCGGCAAATCTTCGTAATTGTCAAAAGCCTGAACAAATTTGCCGTCCATTTTTGCTGCCTGAGCGAAGGCATTGGCAACGTCGCGAGCTTCCTTGTCCATCACCACGCCCCTCGTCCATACAGTTATCTCAGTTACTTTTGCCATAAATACTACCTCCTTCGGTTAAGATTGATCAGTCATAGACTGATCCGTAAGACCACAATGTTATTGTGTGTATACGCATTTTAGTGAGATCGCTCCTTCTCTTCACCACCCCCTTTTTTCTTGAACAGCGTGTTCTCCACTTCCTCTATGTGTTGCATCATTGCTTGTCGAGCGGCTGCTCCATTGCCTTCCTTGATTGCCGCAAGAATATTCTGATGGCCAGTGAGTGATTTCAGTTTCCTCTCTTCCGTCTGAAGATATGTCTCTCGCGTTTTACGGAGAAAGCCCATAAGGGCAATAAGGAGACGACCGAGCACCTTATTTTTCGACATCGTGGCTAAAGTATAATGGAAGCTTGAGTCCAACTTCACCGGAATTCGCCCTTCAGAAATCTCTTTTTCTTGTCTTGCTATAATCTCTTCCAGTTGAGCTATTTTTTTTTGCGATGCATTTCTTGCCGCTAATCTTGCGATCTCCGGTTCCAGAATCTTGCGAAGGGCGAAAATATCTATGATGCTGTCCCGATCATGAAAGAGTGCTGTGGCTAAGGGTTTTATAATTGCTTCCTCGCTGGTAGCCATTACATACGTTCCATTACCTTGTCTCCTCTCAACAAGGTTTATCGTTTCTAAGGAAAGTATCGCCTCACGTACGGTCAATCGAGATACTTTAAAAGTTTCTGACAGTTCTTTTTCGTTGGGCAGCTGGTCGCCGTGCTTTAGCGTTCCTTTTTCGATGAGTACTTTAATCTGTAAGACAATATCCTCGTAAGCCCGCTTTTTTCTGACTTCTTTCAACAATGTTTTGGTCCTCCCTACTTTTCCATGCTTTTAATGGCATCATGAAAGTTACGGGCACTGATGATAAGTTTTGCTGGTGGATTACCGGAGCGGTTGATGCGCTCACTAATAGCCATCATGGCGGCACTGCGGCAGATGAATGATATCTGTGAGCCGACCATACCGTCAGTTAATAAGACCAGGTCATTTATATTCACATCGTTATGGAGAGGTCTCTCACTAGTGTGCACCTTGAATATTTCCAGCCGGTCTTTTTCATCAGGGATCGGGAACCTCAGGATGCAATCGAGACGGCCCGCACGCGTGAGAGCAGGATCAAGGAACTCCTCCCTATTTGAAGCCCCGAGGACAATTACTTGGGAATGGTCACTCAAATTGTCCAGTTCGTTGAAGAACTGCGTTGATACACGCTCCACGGTGCTGCTTCCTTCTAACGTTGCGTTACGACTCAATCCTAAGGCATCTATCTCGTCAAAAAAAAGTATACATGGTGCTGACTGCTTCGCTTTCTTAAAAATCTGATGAAGCGCCTTTTCTGATTCTCCCAGCCATTTTGAAAAGAGAATAGGAGCACTGATGGAAATAAAGTTGAGGCCGGTTTCTCCTGCCAGGGCCTTTGCCATAAGTGTTTTACCCGTGCCGGAAGGTCCAGAGAAGAGAATTCCCTTCGGCGCCGTTACTCTTCCCAGCGCAAAAAGATCCGGATAGCGTGTCGGCCATTCGATAATCGATATCAGTGCGTCCTTGATATCTTTCAATCCCCCAACGTGATGCCATTTTACTGTAGATCTTTCAGTGAAGAATTCACGGGTTGCTGAGGGCTCTACTTCACGGAGAGCTGTCAGGAAATCCTCCATCGTGATCTGGAGATTATCAAGTTTTGTGAGTATCGTATCAAGGTGATTCTCATCTTTCACGGAAAGGTATCTTCTCAGGGCGACCATGCCTGCCTCCTTGCAGAGTGCCTCAAGGTCAGCCCCTACAAAGGCATAAGTGATACTGGCAAGTTTATCAAGGTTGACATCAGGTGATAGGGGCATGTTGCGACTGTGAATCCCCAATATCGCGAGACGGCCTTCGACATTGGGAACCGGGATCACAATTTCCCGATCAAATCGACCTGGCCTCCGTAAGGCAGGATCGATAATCTCTGGAATATTAGTTGCGCCTATGACAATTACATGCCCTCGGGAGACCATGCCGTCCATCAGGGCAAGAAGCTGAGCGACTACCCTTTTTTCCACATCACCCAATACCTCTGCACGCTTGGGGGCAATGGCATCGATTTCATCGATGAAGATGATGCTTGGTGCCTT
>JBEKXK010000176.1:0-3205 GCA_049512055.1 Syntrophales bacterium
GGGGACATACTACATTCCGTTTATCTGCGGCGCCGTTGTTTGTGCTATTGCATGCGTGATTATCGCCATGACGAAGTCGCCCGAGAAGAAGGTTTGTTAGTTTCCGGGTGTGATTTTGGGAACTGTAATGGTTAAGGCGCCCCGGGTTATCCGGGGCGCCTTTTTACGTTCGCACGGCGGGGTGGGAAAATTTCATTTCTGGCATTCCGCTCATCGCCTATGCTAAACCATGACAACTTGAATTCGGTAGCGAATGCATTCCCCGTATCTTGCTGCGGGGTAAGCGAGCGAATGCCAAACGATAGTGTTCCTTAAGAATCGAAGATTATCCGCAGCTTGCTGAGGAGAGCTTCAAATATATGACATCCTGAAAGGGATAGTATGGATTTAGGAATACTGGGACAGATTCATTTTACCTGGGATTTTCTGATCGGTTTTTTTAGTATCATTATAGTGAATCTCGTTCTTTCAGGCGACAATGCCTTTGTAATCGCCATGGCAGTGAGGTCACTGCCGCAGAAGCAACGGATGAAAGGAATTGCCTTCGGGGTCGGAGCGGCGGTCGTTCTTCGAGTGGCTCTGACCTTTTTTGCCGCTAGGCTCTTGCAGGTAGAATACGTCAAGCTTATCGGCGGTGGCGTCATCATCTGGATTGCCATAAAACTTCTTATCGAAGGGGTTCCGGAAGACAGACTTCAGAAAGAGGCGAAAACTCTGTGGCACGCTATCTGGATCATCATCGTTGCCGATATGACGATGTCGATTGATAATGTTCTGGCTGTTGCCGCCGCCTCGAAAGGGAATTTCTTTCTCCTTATCTTCGGTCTCGGTCTCAGTATCCCTATTGTAATTTTCGCCAGTACGCTGCTTGTCGTCCTCATGGATAAATATCCGCTAATCATCTATATCGGCGCTGCGGTTCTTGGGCAGGTGGGAGGTGAGATGATGGTGACGGATCCCTTTGTCATTGGATTGTTGAATCCCTCGAACATTCTAAAATACAGTGTGGAGGCATTCTTTACCATAGGGGTTGTCGTTGCCGGAAAACTCTGGGTTAGACACAAATTGGCCCGGCAGATGAAGATCACGGATCAAATATCGCGGACGGAGGGCATAAATAACGAAAATAAACGGTAATTGAATTTAGAAATCGGGCAATCGAAACAGAATTTGAAGCTCTCCACAGCAAGCTACGAGGAATGCACTCGCTATCGAATTCTACCTTTTCTATCATGCTTATTCCAAGTCATACTTCCTGACCAGGAGCACATTCCACAAACCCCATCCTGCCGCCTTGAACTTCACGGTCGATCCTAACTTTTCATGCATCTTTCTGTAGACATTCTGTCCATATTTGTCTTGACTAATCCAACAAATTATCTGATCATTTTACATAGTAATATGGAAAATATTTGGACGCATTTACCTTTGAATTAACCCTCAAAATGGAAATACAACTAACAGGAGGTGCAACATGATAAGAGTAATGATTGAAAGAAAATGCCAGCCCGGCAAGGAAAAACAACTTCGCGAACTGTTGCGTGAGTTGAGGATGGCAGCATTGCGGCAGCTCGGCTACATCACCGGCGAGACGCTCAGGGCAGCGGATGATTCCTCACTCTTCCTGGTCATCAGTACATGGACCACAATGGACGCCTGGAAACTGTGGCAAACGGCGAGACAGCGTTTGTCAGTTGAGGAAATGATAGAGCCACTCATCACCGCCGAGAGGAAGGTGCGTGTTTTCACCGAGGATTATGAAGACTGATCAGTATTCATCTGTCCTGCAATTGACGACATCGTAAAAAGTTGCCCGCGTTACCAACGGGACTTTTTACGATGTTGCCTTGCTACCCTAATCCATCAGGATAAATCTGCAACTTTCTATCAGAAAATGGTTGACAGAAACCGTTTTCAATGATAGGAAGGCACGCGAAAAACCTATTTGCCCACCAATATTGAAACCCTTGAATAACGGCAGAAAGTGCCAAAATGACAGCAATTTATAAACACTTTACGTATTAACATCTAGCGGATGGGTTTTTATTCAAGGATTTCCTATTGATATCATCTTCAGGAGGTAGACTATGTTTAACGAGAAGGATTTGGAAAAGATCAAAGCCGGGAAAAAGAAGTGGACGGAAGGGACCCTGGCGAAGACCTTGAGCAAAGCCCCGGAAAAGAAGGCTAAAACCACCTGGTCCGGGACCCCCGTCGAGTGTCTCTATACCCCGGCGGAAGTAGCCGGTTTGGATTATGAGAGCAAACTCGGCTATCCGGGGGAATATCCGTATACCCGCGGCGTTCAGCCCAACATGTTTCGGGGCAGGTTCTGGACCATGCGTCAGTACGCCGGATTCGGCAGCGCCAAGGAGACGAATGCCCGCTACCGTTACCTCTTGGGTCAGGGGCAGACTGGACTGAGCGTGGCCTTTCATCTTCCCACCCAGGCGGGCTATGACAGCGATCATCCCCTGTCCATGGGCGAGGTAGGAAAGGTCGGTGCCGCCATCGACCATATCGGCGATGTTCGCATTCTGTTTGACCAGATCCCTCTGGGTAAGGTCACGACGTCCATGACGGTCAATGCCGCAGCCACGGTGCTGCTTGCCATGTATCTGTCCGTCGCGGAGGAACAGGGTGTGACATATGATCAACTGGGTGGAACCATCCAGAACGACGTCCTCAAGGAAATCATCTGTCGCGGTCAGTATATCTATCCCCCAAAGCCGACCATGCGTCTCACCGTCGATCTGATCGAATTTTGCCAGAAACACGTCCCCCGCTGGAACAGCATAAGCATCAGCGGATACCATATCCGCGAGTCAGGATCTACAGCAGCTCAGGAAATGGCCTTCACTATCGCCGATGGAATCGCCTATGCTGAAGCCTGCGCAGCAAGAGGCATAGCAGTGGACGATTTTGCACCGCGTCTCTCCTTCTTCTTCAACGCCTTCACCGACGTGCTGGAAGAAGTCGCCAAATTCAGGGCAGCAAGACGCGTCTGGGCCAAGATCATGAAGGATAGATTCAAGGCCAAAGATCCCCGGTCCATGATGCTTCGCTACCATGTGCAGACCGGTGGTGTTACCCTGACGGCACAGCAGCCGTTGAACAACATCGTCAGGGTTGCCTTGCAGACATTCGCCACCGCATTAGGCGGGCACCAGTCCCTCCATACGAACTCGTATGATGAGGCCCTGTG
>JBEKXK010000177.1:0-3070 GCA_049512055.1 Syntrophales bacterium
TTATCGTCTGCGCGATTATGAGAAAACTGGTCCATGTTATCTCCGGCGTCCTGAAATCCGGGAAAAAGTATGATCCAAATTATAAGCCAGCTTCCGCTTGACAAGAACGGTATCTACAAGTCAATATGGGGACCCATGCTGAAGAGGTGAATATTATCGATTGAAAGCATTACGGCAGCGCTCACCCTTGAGCGACTCCGGGTCGAGAATAGGGTGCAGTGCCTTGTTGGGCATTTCTTATTTGTTCAACATCTTCTGTAGAACATGCACGTCTAGGAAGCGGTTGAACTTTCGGCCGACTTCTTTCAGCGTTCCCACATGAATGAAGCCGCAGCTTTCATTGAGATGAAGACTCTCGTTGTTACCTTCCGCAACACGGGCGATGAGCGTGTGGTATCTCAAACGACACGCCTCTTCGATGGTCGCCTCTTTCAGCTTTCGTCCTATTCCTTTGCCTCGAAACACTGATTTAACATAGAACGACGTTTCCGCTGTGTCATCGTAGGCTCGTCGATCCGACCACTTCGTCAGTGACGACCAACCGACCACCTCTCCATCGACTACGGCTACCAAGATAGGATGTCGGTCGTCGTGAGATCGAAGCCATTGTATGCGTTCCGCCATGGTTTTTGGCTCGTTGTCAAAGGTCGCAGTCGTCGTCAGAATCGCCTCGTTGTAGATCTCAGTAATGGCCTCTATGTCCCTAGGTTCAGCGTGTCTGATAATTGCCGCCGATTTCATATTTCAATACACCCAACAATGTTTATATGTATCCGTATAAAAACCCAAACACCGTTTGAAGGTATGGATGTCTGTCAAGATTATAGAAAACTATCTTACAGGAAGGGAGAGGTAAAAAAGGGTGAAGCGATATTGCATCTAAATATTACTCACGTTTCGCCAAACAGATGAATCATAAGGCATCGAGAAATGATTTTCGATACATTTACGTATTCGCGGCACATTGATCCGGTTTTCTATTTTCCCCTCTCGCGTGTATTGAAGGCACTTTTGATGGCACGATCCAGTTCAAACATGTCGACGGGTTTTTTGATATATGCAAAGGCACCAGCCTCGTTGGCCTTGCTGCGGGAATCTATCTCATGAAAGGCGGTAATCATGATAACCTTCACGTTCTCATTTTCTTTTTTCAGATTCTTGAGCATGGTGAACCCATCGATATCAGGAAGGCGAATATCTAAGATAACCAAATCGGGTTGGCTTTCTCTGTACTTTGTTAATCCGTCAGTTCCTGTACCGACGGTTACCACTTCGTTACCTTCCTCTGTGAGATACATTTCTAGTATTTGACACATGGACGAATCATCGTCAATTACAAGAATCTTGGGCATTGTATATTCCTCAGAGTCTTCTTGTGTTTTTGTGAGACCTGAACGTAATAACTGTCCTTTTGTAACTACTACCTTTACTAAAATTAATAATGTAAAAAAGGAGCTGAGTAAAGAACATTGTGAATGATGTTCTCAAAAATTTACCTCACATTCCCAATTCTTTGACCTCCACTATGGCGTTTGATACTTCCTTTCCAATTGAAAGGATGCATCTCTGTTAGAAAGTGATGGATCCTCTCTTACGGAAAGAACGAGATAAATGGGATAGTGTTTGTTACACCTACTTATCATCATTTCTCATTGTAGAAAATAATTGAGGATAATCAGTTACAACGGTGACACTGCAAGGTTTAACAATTCTTGTCAAAAGTAAGAAGGTAAAAATCCCCCAACTAAGGCGTGCTGACGAGGCGGAACCCTAAGTTGCTGCCTTTGATGTCTGGGGCGAAGAAGCGGCGAAAACCCGCGCGGCAATAATGTGCGCCGTTGTACGAGCTGCCGCCACGAAGAACCCGTTGCGAGCCAGATGATGGTCCCGTAGGATCCGTTACGCCTAAGAATAAAGAAAAGAGGCCTGATTGGTAAGCCCCATACCAATCTAGAACCCACTCCCAGACGTTGCCCGACATGTCATACAAACCCAGGCCGTTTGGTATCTTCTGTCCCACAGGGTGTGTCTTACTGCCGGAGTTAGCGCTATACCAGGCATAATTGCCAAGCTCGGATTCGCTGCTCGTGCCTGCGTAGGTCTCCTCCTTCCCATCGCTTCTAGCCGCATACTCCCACTCCGCCTCCGTGGGCAATCTGTATTTATCCGTACCTTCCATACCATTGAGCTTCCTGATAAAATCCTGGACGTCATTCCACGAGACCTGCTCCACGGGGCAGTCGTCGCCGCATTTCTTGAAATGCGACGGATTGCTCCCCATGACCTTTTGCCACTGTACCTGCGTCACCTCCGTCGTCTGCATGTAAAAAGGCTTGCTGATCTTCACCTTATGCGCATCATTTGAATCCCCCATCGTAAACGTACCCGCAGGTATCAACACAAACTCGGCCCCAATCGTCGGGCTGGTGAAAGTTGAAGATTCTTCCGGGATCGGGGGCCGTTTCGCCATGGCAACTTCTGTCGCCTGCTTGTTAAGAATGACTGTGAAGCCAAGCTTCTGGAGGGTAGCTGCAATATCTGTTGCATCATTGACCGGGTTCTTGAGTGGCGAAGAGGTATAGTTGCCGTTTCCAATTACAATGGCTATTCTCTGTTCAGTCGCCGCATGGGATGAAGATGAGATAACTAAGGCGAGCAATGAAGAAATAAGTGCCCTCTTTACGAAGACGGATTTCATCGAAATCTTACCCCTTGCAAATCAGTATTACTTTATACATCGATGATGAAAAAGCGACAAGATATTTTGATTATTCCTCTTTGAAAGGGTGGATATCTGTCAAAATCACCGGATGCTTGACTTCAGGAAGTTAGTTACGGAGGTCGCCTGTTTCATTCACCTGCTTATCCTCAATTTATGTGATGGGATTATATCAACGATTACAAATCGTAGTCTTTAATACTTGAGGGACGGATATTGGCAACTTTAATATCCTATTGCCTCATAAATAAATGTTACCGAAGGATAGAAGTGGTTAAGGAACGTTGACTCATAATATATGTTACTCAGAGGGATAGGATTTTTTTAAGTTTTGTTTCCATGGTTTTTCTT
>JBEKXK010000178.1:0-2999 GCA_049512055.1 Syntrophales bacterium
CATGCTCGCCCGGTGCTGGCAGCATTTGCGTCGGCGGGTACTTTCGCTATCGGAGCTGCCCTGCCGCTTATGGTTGTACTTCTTGCTCCCGCAAAAATGTTCGCGGTGTCTATTGTGGGCACGTCGCTCGTGTTCTTGGCGATTCTTGGATCGCTGGCAGCGCACGTCGGTGGCGCGAGTCCCACCGTCGGTGCCCTACGCGTAACATTTTGGGGTGCACTCGCAATGGCACTGACGTATGGCGTTGGCACCGTCTTTGGTACCCTTATCTAAGTTTTGAATTTGTCTCTTTGCACCATCTGACAAACTGATACGGGGGACTGCGCATATCTGGAACGATTTGTTGAATACGTGATGAAAGGTAAGAAAGCGTGACGTCCGGTTCTCCGTTTATGAAGAATCCGACTGTTTTCCTGTTATGTTGTTTCCTTGATTCCACTCCTTTTTACAACCTTTCATATGGAAATATTGGCTTTGTAGATGGCCTTTATGCATCCCTTCTGCAAGCATCGGAACCGCACCCCACATTTTGTGGTACATATTGATTGACATACAGTTGCGCGTTGCCTATACTTCCTGCTATAAAAAGTAATTACACATCAAGTCGGAGGATGGACCCCATGGACTTCAAAAAAACCGTGGATCAAGTAGAGGAGGCAGTCGAAGACCTGGAGGAAAAGGCCGAGGCCACGATCAAAGAGGCCACTAACACTCCGGACAAGGACCATGAAAACATTCCCGACGCCCGGGAAGGTCTGACCGAGAAAGCGAAAACGCTGGCTGGGCAGGTGCAGTACAAGGCCAAATTGGGCGAAGTCAAGGGTGATGCCGAGAAGGTGTTGGACTCCGCGCGCACGGGGATATCTGACAAGGACAGCAAAAAAGGTTAGTCGTCAGCCAGATAAGGGCATGCATATTCGCGGGCTCTTGTCTGATTGTCTCTTCTTCGGAAATATCTTTTTTTACACTCCCACTTTAAAAATCTGAATCGCTGATATGTCCCACGCATAGATCGATCTAACCGATCTCATCGAATGAGGGATTGGCTTCCTGAAATGTTGTTTTTCTGATTCTGCCCACCCATATAAGATTTCAAACTAAAAACGTCAGGGATTGAGAAGTAAAAAATCAGGGATTCCCTGATTGAGACATGGTTATAATCCATGCAATAAAGCATAATTAGTGAATTAGGCGATTGCCATCCTTTCCCATACGGACCACAGCGGCCGCTGGTAGATGGTTCCAGGTTACCTACATAACAATCAATGTTAGCAATGCATCGTGAAGTTAATAAAAAAACAAGGAGGTAAGAAGTATGAAAAAAGTTTTGATGATCGTCATGGCATTAATTATCAGCGTAGCCTTTGTGACAACGGTTATGGCACAGGACAAACCAAAAGGTAATAGTTGGGTCGGTACAGTAGTCAGCGTAGACACAGCCGCAAAGAAAGTCGTTGCAAAGAACAAAAAAGGCGAGATGACCTTCGACGTTTCAGCAGCGAAGTTTGCAAAGAACGTAGCGTTTGAAGACCTGAAAGCCGGTGACAGGATTGCTGTTAAATATAAGGTAAAAGACGGCGAGAATATGGCAACAAGTGTAGCAATGGCACCAGCAAAGAAAGGCAAACACGAAGGTGCGGGAGAATACGTTGGCGATTCGTATATCACGACCAAGGTAAAATCTCTACTTGCCGAGGACTCTTTTCTCAAGTCATTCAAGATCAGTGTCAAAACTATGAAAGGCGACGTTCAACTGAGCGGCACCGTTGATTCTCAAAACGCCATCGATAAAGCGGGTGAAATCGCTAAGAGCGTCAAAGGGGTCAAATCCGTAAAGAACAACCTGACCGTGAAATAGGCAACTGTTATTCTTTCCCGGATGGACCATGGCGGCCGCTGGTAGGTGGTTCCAGGTTGATTAAAGACAGGAGAGTGTCAATGCTTAAATACGAATTAAATCGCGCGGAGAGTATATTGATCATTATGCCTGATGGCCCCTTGGAATCAATGGATTTCGAAAAATTAGTCCAAGAAGTTGATCCCTATATCAGAGAAAATGGCAAACTGAATGGCTTAATGATTTACACCAAATCCTTCCCGGGATGGGATAATTTCGCAGCCTTCCTATCGCATATAAAATTCGTCAAGAACCATCATCAGAAAATTAAGAAGATTGCGGCCGTAACAAGCAGCAGTTTTCTATCGATCATGCCGCAGGTTGCCAATCATTTTATACAGGCCGACGTAAGGCACTTTGACTACGATGACAAGGACGCAGCACTAAATTGGCTTAAGGCTGACAAATGAGAATGATGAAGTACCATTTCTTAACCGGAGCATTGATCAGTTATTCCAAACGCAAATCCTCAAAATAATTTATTCACCATGTTTGTTGACTCGTAGGTGCTATAATAGTTGAAAGAGGCTTTGAAATATAATTTTGACGAATCAGAAGGAGGAGGTGTTGTAATGACTGAATTTAAAATTGGAGATGTTGTTGTACGTAAGAATGGTCTCGACAGAATGATTGTAACAGGTCCAGCCATAGGATATGAATATAAACATGCTTATCCATGTGTGTGGGTGGATAGTAAGGGTCCGAAGCACGAATGGTTCTATGAGTCAGATACTTTAAAGCTATATGAACATCCTAAAGAGTAGCCGTACTCCAAGAAGTTTTTAAAAAATTTGGTCATAAAAGAAGAGGACTAGTCAAATGGATCTCTGGTAATACCGAGTGTTTCCATATATATACGATACCGCAGCAGTAGATCTTGATAATGGAGTATCTAAAGACACGAAATTTGAAGATATACCGGATGCTTGGGTCTGTCTTGTTTGTGGAGTGACGAAGACGAAGTTTAAGGAGATAACATAATGACGATACATAAATTCAAAGTGGGTGATCACGTTGAGTGGAACTCTGAAGGCGGCCGAGTCCGAGGGACTATCAAGAAAAAAGTTGCCTCCGCCATCAAGTTCAAGACGTACATTGTTCG
>JBEKXK010000179.1:0-2949 GCA_049512055.1 Syntrophales bacterium
ACAACATGACAAACCGAAAACACCTTATCAGAGAGTCATGGAATCTCCCCATATGCCTGAAAAAGTAAAACTCTCACTCTCTAAACAGCTTGAAAATCTTAACCCCTTTCTGCTAAGAAAAATCATGGAAACAAAACTTAAAAAAATCCTATCCCTCTGAGTAACATATATTATGAGTCAACGTTCCTTAACCACTTCTATCCTTCGGTAACATTTATTTATGAGGCAATAGGGGTTGCAACTGCATTACTTATGAGTTTTGATTGACCTATGGCCCACAGAACGACAGGGAATCAGCTCCGGCAAAAAGGTGTTGCGAAAAAGGCATGTGCCCTGCTCTGGGATGAATCGTTTGCTTGGGGACTGATGGCCCGTCAGGCTCTCACGGAGGCGGGTTTGCCCTTCGAGCTGCTCCGGTCAGAAGAGATACGCGAAGGGGCGCTTACCCGCTACCGCATGCTGTATGTCCCGGGCGGCTGGGCCTCGCAGAAGCTCTACGCCCTGGAGGATCGGGGACAGAAGGAAATACGGCGTTTCGTTGAGGATGGCGGCAGCTATCTGGGAATCTGCGGGGGTGCAGGCATGGCCACGGAAGAGGGTATAGGTCTTATGCCCGTTCGGAGGAGGCCCACGGCGGAAAGGGTTCCCAGCTTGAGCGGCCCCATCCGACTTTCCTTAGCCGGTCACAGGATCTGGCAGGGAATTGATACGCCCATCTTTATTGCATGGTGGCCTTCTCAGTTCCGGGCCGCCGATCAAGGAACCCGCGTGCTTGCCTGCTATGAAGAAGTACTGCCGGATGCCTTCAGTTCCGATATCTCTGTCGCCGACGGGCGAGTGATCGGCTGGCCGGACCTGGAGGCGCGGTACGGAATTCTTTTAGACCCGGCGCGTCTGTACGGCGAGCCTGCCGTTTTGGAGGGGCATTTTGGCCGAGGCAACGTGTTCCTGTCGCTCATCCATTTCGACACACCGGGAGACCGAAACGGCGCTGCCGTTCTGAGAAACCTCTGGAACTATCTGGCATCGGGCTGGTCTTCCAAATCTCCAGTGAGAAAGGTGCGTTCGCGAAGGCGGTCCCTTCCAGAACTCCCATCGGAGTTTCGTGACATCATCGAAGGAATTAAGATGGCCGTTTCGGAGCTGATCTCTAAGGGCTCAAGAAATTTCCTCTGGTATTGGCGCAACCCCCTGCTTCTCCAGTGGCGCCGGGGGGTACGGGGACTGGAATACGGCACGCTGGCCGTGATGATAGAGGAAATCGGGAAACGCCTCAGCGGCGCTGATGGCGGGCAGGCACATGCCGCATCGTTGGATTTGTTATGCTTGAGAGAGGACGCTTCGGAAATCCGGGATCAACTCATTCCCTTCGTAGAGAAGGCGAAGCGCCTCGTGATCAGGGAGCGGTTCTACATGAATACGGCTCCTCTCTCCCCGGTGGAGTGCGCCGATCCCGAGATAAGCCGCCTGAGGCTGGAGCTCTTCGGATCCGCCATGAGTCACGGCGGAGATTTCAAACGGCTCATCGACATTGTCGACCGTCTTCTGTTTAACCTGATCCGGGAAGCATAACCGCCACCGATCCCCGCGGAGCTATTTTGGCTCTCACATTCTTAGTCGGCAAACATCGGTCAGGCACTATTAAACAAAAGAGGCTGGCTCATCTCTAAGCCAACCTCTCGAATTCAACTATGGTGCCGAGGCCGGGACTTGAACGCAAAATCAATGACTTAAACCAAATGTCGATGTCTCCTGCTTTTCCTTAAATTATGCTTTATTATTCATTAGTTATGAGATTGTTGGATAAATTCATTAAATTTAATTAAATTTAATATATTCATCTAACATCAACGAAAAACGACCCAAAATGAACCCAAGGTAATTTTTTGCTTTCAAGACTCATTCAACGCCTTGAAAGCATCTTTCGGACGATCATACTTCAAATACGACATCGGTGATTCATTCAGATGAAGTGAAACATGAAAAGGCGATTGTTGACATTCGATGAGATAGACCTTCGCCTGAAATATAAGGTCATTCATTGATCCCATGACTCTCCGATCCGTTATCTTGGAGAATGATATTTCATTGGCGAGAGGTTCAATGTATTTTTCAAATATGGATCTATTACCGTCGGCGGCCATGAATTGTTTTATGTAGGTCAGGACTCCCCTAATAAAATTCTTTTCATTGCTCATGCCACGCCCATACATAATCATGGAATACAAAGACACGGTGTTGGTCAGGATGATATATTGAACACGTTGTGCTGTGAACAGATGGGCGCTCCAGTCCGCATATGGATTTCCTTCCTGCGAAATGATGTGCAGTTGCGTGATTCTGAGTTTCTTTGAGAGTCTTTGTGTGAGTCGGAGTATCATCTTTCCATGATCTTTCTTGATCCTATCTCCAACCCTTTTCTTTTATCTTAAAGAGCTGATCCACCGATATAAAGTGAATCAGGGTTTTTTCATAGCGGCGCTGATAAGGGGATTTAATATTGGGACTCAGCACATAATTTTTCCCCTCAGGATAGAGCGATCGAAATACCATAAGATTGGCAGGATCAAAGTGATCGGGATTGATTTTGCACTCAATGGCATCTGCTTGTTGCCCCTTGTCTCTGACCACAAAGTCCACCTCGCGTCCGGATTTGTCCCGCCAGTAAAGCACATTGTGATCGTCGACTAGTGTTCGCAGCATATCGAGTGCCAGATGTTCCCACAAGAGACCGCGGTCATCATCGCGAATAGTATCCCAACCTTTAACAAACGTTACGAACCCGGTATCAAAGGCGTAGCATTTAGGTCTGCGCGTAATTTCGCGGCGGCCCCCTCCCTGAAATGGAGGAAGCAAGAATATCGCATGGGCAATGCTCATAGCTTCTACATGAGCCTTTACCGTATGCCTGCTCAATTCACTCAAATGAGCCAGATTGGTGTAATCAAT
>JBEKXK010000180.1:0-2809 GCA_049512055.1 Syntrophales bacterium
GCTATAAAGCTTTCAAGAACTACCTGATGTAACAATTCCACACGTCAATCTTTATTTTCTAGAATGATAAGAGACTCATATCTTACGGTTATACATTTTTCCGTTTTACGCACTCTTATACAGGAACTCATGATAGGAGGAAGAAACGATCATTTTAAATAATTGAATTCGGTATTGGCTTGACGAAGATTTCTTAGGTTAAAGAAAGTTAAAGACTGATTAAAGGATTCTTATAGCAAAATAACAAAATTTGCGAGTAAAATTGTAGAAGTGCATGGGAATCAAATCCGCCTACCTTTTTATAACCTATTCATTCTATTAGGACAATCAATAAATAAAATTTGTCGGGAGTCATGCGGGAGTAGAGGTGGACGAGGTACTGTCTCTTACTTTGTTTGGTCTGGTTTATAATGGAAATCCAATTTGGGGTTGGATTGTTGGCTGTCCGAGGAGGGTCATCTATTTGGCCAGTTAGAAAATGCCGGTGCGGCAATAACTGTAACTTGAGGAGGTGTAGCTACTTTAAGTTCGTGATCTGGGGGAAGTTTGGCACTGAATATGAATTCCTTGCCGTCTTGTGATTGGTAAAGGGGTTTCACATATTGTTGGCCTGTGAAGAAATTAAAAACTGAGGTGGTTGTGGGCTGTGTAGATGATGCGGAAATGATGACGGAGTTGGGTTGTTTGGTGTTAGTATTGCGAGCTTTGAGGATGTTCTGATCCTTGCCGAGAATTTTATCTGATAGAGAAGGCGTTCTTAAATCAACTTCAAACCATCCAATTTTCGAACGGAGGTGTGAGCGAGGAACAGCTAAATAAACGGTCAAAAGGGCAAAAAAGACGGAGCCCGATAAAGTGGAGATGATAATTCTGGTTGGTGAATTCTTGTAGACGGCTGAGAAAAAGAATATGGCGGACATGACAGAAGATACAAAAAAGATCGCGGTGATGACAGGCAGGAAGGACATCAAGTCTCCTTTGATATTGCAAGGTGAGATTGTGAAACATTGCGTTTGTATGTGAGCGTTGCGAGTAGATTGATATCATTCGGGGGAAATAATCAAGGCAAATGTTGTTAGCTCTTCTTCAATTGGAGGGCATGATGGAGAACTATAAGGGAGAGAGACTTCGGTGTGATTCCTATATAACTGTTCAGCGCTATGTTACGTATCGAAATGAAGATTAGTTATTGAAAGAGTGTAGCGACTCTGGGGGTGTGCAGGGTTGCATCGGAACTATTGTTGCCCACTCAGTAACTCCGCTAAGCGACTCCCCTTGTAACTTTGACTTAGGTCAGTAGCTCAGATATTCGTAATGGTGGGGATGAATCGGATCGCTGAATTTTTTCCATACACTTTCTACACACACAATAACCATATCGGGATATATGAATGCTTTCCCCTTGGCGTATGATGAAGCTCCGTTTCCCCTTCGAGCCTCAACTGTACAAACCACAGGGTCACCCATCTTTTTCTTTTCGGAGATAATAATGTCATCTCTGGAAAAGTCCATATCTTCTGTTCGATGCAATGCCTCAATAAATGCCAGGCTTGCCCTCATATCATCATTAATCTTGCGTGCCATTTTTTTAACTTCCTATTTTTTGCATATCAAGAAAGTATATGCTTTAAGAATTTTTAAGAAAAATAATGGTCTTAATTCGTAGATTATTAAACAGAATGCAATACTAGAAAATATAACGAATAATGATAGTATAAAACTATTATTATAAAAACATCCGGTGAGAGGTTGATTCTTACACTTATCTTTTATGAGACTTATTCCCCCCATTTTTTATTACTTAAGAGAGTCGATGTTTGCTGTGAGAAAAATTAACAAAGGTTTAAAATAACGTAGTTTTGGGGAATTGCTTATAACTTTATAATTATTATATATACATTATATGAAATTATAGTATAGTATATGATAATATATAGTGTTAATTAGTTAACAATAAAATGCTTGACAATAACATGCCAGTCATGTTATTAATTATTAAAATAAAGAAAGGAGGGCACGATGGGGAATATTACGTCGTCTTTTGAGTTGCCAGAAGATTTAAAAAAAAGACTGATAGAATGTGCACGGATAAGCGGACGTAAGCAAACTATCATTGTTAGGGCAGCTTTATATCACTTTATTACCTTAGATTTGAAGAAACAAGAATCTTTGATTAAGAAATATTTACAATTTGTTTCTGGATGATATGACTTTCCGAAAAAGTTGATAGATATAGATGCTAAGCGATAAGTGAGAGTGTAAGTGTTCTTCAAAGGTTTCGTGAAAGTCAATGTTGGTGGGGTTATTCTCTTATCCGCAATTAATGGACATAAACATAAAGGATATTGAAGAATGAGAAAAAAAATGAGGCACAATGAAGTAGAGGACGGACAATTACAGGATTTACAAACCAACTGCAATCAATGTGTCCTTAAGAAAGAGGAGATTTGCCCCTATCTTGAGCAGATAGTGAATTGCCATTTGTTTAATGATTCAAAGAATCGAAAGGTATTTAATGGTTTCAAGAAAGAAAAACGTCAATATCCAAGGATAATTACTTCTATCCCGGCTTTCATTAGCAACGGTGGTTCAGGAGAAGAAAAATTACGTATCGGCTCAATAGTAGATATTTCGCTTGGTGGTTTGCGAATTTCAATTCCCAGAGGGATGAAATATAAGGTATTGATTGGCCCTCAGACGACTGAATTTGAGATTATTACTACGTTGCCGGATGAGAATAAACCTATACAGTTAAAGTGTAAATCACAAAGAGTGGTTTATTCCAAAGATAACATCCATGTCGGGGCAT
>JBEKXK010000181.1:0-4195 GCA_049512055.1 Syntrophales bacterium
ACACCTCGGTGAATGGTTAAGCGGTTACCAACTCCAATGTTGCAGCAACATTACAATAAAATGCCCTTATTTACAATCATTCTACCTTCTCTATTACCCTTTTCCTACAGGCTCAACGAAACGTATAAGCGGTTTATTACAGAAAGGCAGGATCATAACGGCTCTGCATTTTATTTTGGTAAGGGACGTCTATTCTTTTTTGTAATGCGTTACTGCATCAACAAAAATACCAAGAATGCCGAAGAATTCAATGATGTCGGTAAACCTAAATTGTCCCTCGCTAAATGAATCTGGAATAAATGCCACGTGGCAGATTGATGTTGCCCTAATAATGACATAAAAACACAATATACTTACGCCAATTAAAGATAATGCGTTATTGCGCCAAAGCTTTCTATTCAATACAAGGATGTATAATGCACTACAAAATATGATGCCAGAAAGAACATACGCAAACCATGCTTGAACCAACTTCCGATTTTCAAACCAGCCCTCATTTTTTGCAATATGCCTCCCTACTTCTATAAGCAATACATGAAAATTAAGATTTTTAGTGGCACCCAAAGCAAAAAGAATGAAAATTAAAAACAACCAAAAATACTGTTCCCTGTAAGAAGCCTGACTATGTTTGAGATTTCTCCATTTGTAAATCGCAGCAACAAACGAACAGGCATAGAGCATGGTATTAATCCA
This sequence comes from Syntrophales bacterium, assembly GCA_049512055.1. Lineage (GTDB taxonomy): Bacteria > Desulfobacterota > Syntrophia > Syntrophales > UBA2185 > Fen-1135. The sequence goes on from JBEKXK010000181.1 coordinate 694, forward strand.
TGACGATACATAAGGATCACCTATTCTCGCTATCCAGAAAGTAATGATTTGCGTTGCTGTGGAATCCTGAAACATACTTATAATTTTTAATAGAATTCCCTCAAGGTGTAATAAGGACATAGAGGACGTTATCTTTGCATGCCACGCCAACTGCCCTCTATTATTGTACTGCTTTCAGATTTATTGCATTTCCGTCAAATAAAAAACCCCGCTCTTATAAGAAACGGGGTTTCAGTAATCAGTCCATACTACCCTCACATTTGGTTAAGGCGCTTATGAAACTTAATCCATGATATTACATATGCGTATTTTCAAGTATCACGATTTACGTTAGAAATCTACAATGAAAGTCAAAGACGGTCGTTTGATGACTTCAGGAAGTTGTGCGTATCATCCTTGGACAGAGAACGATCATTATCAGACTCTGCATGTTGTATCAGTCAGAAGTCTTCGATTGCTTATGTGTTTTCTATAAATCCACCCTCTCTTTCAATTCAATTATTCACAGAGAGACCCGAAGTCATCGTTGACATCTGCATTTTTTCTAACTATAATAGCAAATATAAATGACTCTCTAGATTGTATATCTCAATTTGATTTCCTAACCTGGTTTGACTCCTGTTGTTCTCCAATAGTGGCTCCACCTCAGCCCACTTACACTAAAACGATAAAGTTATTTTACAGGCCGTTGTCGTTAAATTCGCTTATCTAAAAGATTCATCGAGTGGCTATGGGGAAATGATTCTCCGAATTACCTGTACGGAGCTCCTCGGGACGACGTTACCCTTCCCGGGGAAATTGTGTCAAGGATTAACTGCATCTTCATAAAATTTAGGAGGTGAGTATATGTACTTCACGATGATATGCACCTGGGAGCCGAAGGATGAAAGAGAAGTCAGGACAAAGATGGCAAACTGGGAGTGGCCAAAGGAAGTGCAAAAGGTCCTTTTCGGATTTCAGGACCTTCAGGGCCGCAGATCCATTTGGGTTGTTGAGAGCGACGAGATCGGGTTGATTGCTACACGAGCTGCATGGATCGATCTCCTCAAGTTTGAAATATTTCCCGTTTATCCAATCGGTGCGACCAAGGCATTACTGAGAAAGTAAACGGAAGATCGGGGTATGGGAATTCGTTAATAGATGGAAAGGAGGTAAAGCCATGTCAAAGCTTGAGTTGACACCTGATGAGGAAAAAGAGCTTCTGGCGATTCTGGAGAGGTATCACCATGACCTCCGAGTTGAAATAGTGAACACTGATGACAGGGAGTTTAGAAGATTTCTCCGGAAGAGAGAAGAGATCATGAGTGGTTTGATCAATCGCTTGAAGGCATAGAAAGAAAAAAATTACACCGTGGGGTTGGAGAGCAGCTCTAACCCCTTTTTTATTGTAATGTTCCTAGGTCACTGCTGATTACTACTTGAAGTGTTGTCGATATTGACGGAATTATAAAAACTATATTACAGGAAGGTAGCTAGATTTTGCAGGAGCAGAAAATAAGGTGTCGAGCCTTCACATGTTTCAACTCATACTGCGTAAGACCGATTAGTGGAAATATGAAATATGCCGGCTCTCGTGGCCACCTACAAAGAGAGCATGTCTGGTTTTTGTACCACAATTGATTATGGATTTAAAGAGAGTGCCACTCAATTAATTATCAGTAGCACTGTAAATACAGGTCGTGCCCCAGGAAAATAAGAATTGTGGATTTCTATCTTAAAATGCTATGCTGAAATTAGATAGTATTTCTTTTGCGAATCACTGCAAATTCCCATATTCGAACGCCCCGCATGTTTGTTGTGGCTTTAGGGGGTACGTTATGAACTATAGATGGTTCGCGTTAGCAAGTATCCTTATCTTGCTGTGTGCGTGTTTTGTGCCTCAGGTATACGATACAGCTCAGAACCGCTCAATTTCACTTAATACTGAAGACCTCCCTACACATGGGCTGGCCTTTATTACACCATCCACCGTAACCGGCCAGGAAGAGGAAAAACAGCAGGTTGCTCTCACCTTTGCGGAAGTCCTAAAGAAAGAAAGGCCTGCTATATTATGTCTTTCTCTTTCAGAAACTCTTACTGCGATAAACCAGGCCGGCCTTTCAGAAGATTATAAGCGCATGTATGTAGATTATCGTGACACTGGGATTTTCAATCGTGATATTCTGCGAAAAGTGGGCGAGGCGACAAAAACAAGGTATGTGGCGCAGCTTAAACTGATGGTTTTCAGTCAAGGATCGGAATCCCGGCTCGGCTTCCTGGGCCTTCGTCTAATTGATACCAAGTATGCGCACCTGAGGCTGTTCTTTCAAATTTGGAACACTCAGGATGGCTCTATAGCCTGGGAAGGAGTCCAGGAAATACACTATGCTATTGATCGAGTAACTGAAAAGCCGGTAACCCAAAAAACTATGATAGAGAAAGCCGCACACGCTATTGTTTCAAAGTTACCATAGCCGGCAGATGCTGATTCAACGTTAGGGAATTGACCTGCCCCCAGAACCTGTTCCACATTCACGGTTAGAATTGTGTCATTTTGAGGTCTCCTATTATCTGTGAGAGCCGTTTCTATTTATGTCTAATTGAAGTCTTGTATCCCTACGATAAGGACAGATTTAATGCTTTCAGTCAACTATCATCAATTCATGCTTTCATTAAATTGAGTTTCATTAGTCAACATAGCAAACATGATCCTGATGAGCTTATGTGCTGTAGCCAGCACGGCCATTTTGTAGGGCAGGCCGTCCTGGATTCGCTTCAGGTAATACTGTTTGAATCTTACGTTAAACTGGATGACCTTTGTTGTCATCACCCAGATCACCCGCCTGAGGTGCCTGTTGCCTCGTTTGGTGATCTTTCCCTTTCGATCTATCTTCCCTGACTGGTACAGAGCCGGGTCGAGGCCTGCCATAGCTATTACCTTTTTGTGACTCTCAAATTCTTTAACATCCCGTCCCACCTCCTTTTTTCCTATGCCTCTCATAGAGGTAAGGATGTCCATATCCCGCCTCATCTTCCCCTTACACTGTTCGGTGAGTATATCCGTAAGCTCCTGAAGATGCTGCTCCAGTTGCATCAGCAAGGAGACTTTCTGTTTGAGGATGACTTCTTTGGCAGGACTTGCTGTTCCTATGGATGTCTCGGCTACCTTAACAATCCGTTCAACCGATGCATCCGTTTGTTTACCATATGATCCCGGTATCAGTATCCTGGCTATTTTGGAACGCTTTGCCTGCCTTATCGAAGCAGCAGAAGGATATTGACAGAGCAAACGAAGCATGGATTTGGTAAAAATACAGGCAATGTGTTCCAACTCAGGGAAGGTCATGGTCAATAATCGCTTGATTTCAATCTTGTTCGAAGTCATCTGATCTACAAGGCTTTCGCGTTGCCTGGAGAGATCTCTGATATCGGTGAAGTCGGATGATCCAACGGTGCGACCAAGGGAATCCCGGTTTAAAAGAAGGAACTGCGCAATCACAGAGGCATCTTTCTTATCCGTCTT
>JBEKXK010000182.1:0-2536 GCA_049512055.1 Syntrophales bacterium
ATAAGCTTTCTCATTGTTGCATTTGCCGTATTTCTTATCATCAAGCAGATCAACGCATTGAAGAGAAAAGAGGCAGCGAAACCGGCCGCGCCTACCACCAAGGAATGTCTCTATTGTTTATCGACCATTCCCATAAAGGCTTCCCGCTGTCCCCATTGTACGTCTGAATTGAAGGCATGAAGACTCAGAATACTAAGCAGCTCTGAGATTGAGAGAAGGTAGAGAAATAGATTAAATCAAAGTATCTCATACTGTCAAAGGAGGGAAGGGCGGGAACTCACCTGCAAGCCGCTAAACGGATTGTCCTCAACGATTGACTATTTATTAGAGCATAGATTTGCATTTGATTTGGCTATGTAGCACCGTGCATCTCGTAATTCACCATCTTGATCAACTCAAAACTGAATTATGCTGAAAATTGAAAACCTACCCCGTATGAAGATTGGTATTTGAGAATTACTGTCAATTTCGGCGTGAAAGAGCGCAACGGCTATAATTAGCGGTTCTGCTCAAAAAAAATATAGCCAAAGTCCTCTATAACCTATATGTTTTAATAAATAGTCTATGCATATTGACCTAAATTGAAAACTGCACGAATACTATTTACTGAGGGTAAATTAATAACTTCCTTTAGGATAGTTAACGCGTCAGTAACAAGCCTCTGATTTCTCGATTCACAATTATAATCTGTGCTGAACTTACCCCCATGAAATAAATTGTTGCGGACTCGCCGTACAGCGTTTAATAAAGATCCTACGTTCTTAATTCCACTCTTCGGTAGGTCGCTCCACTGTAATTTCCCATTTCTCACAATTTGTTTTTTTGGAGGACTATCAGTAATGTATAATTCTCTGTTTAAGATCGACATGAGCGCGGTATACTCTTCGCGACTGACCAATGAAATAAACTTATCCCAATCAGGCTGAGCATCGCCCTTCTTATCAGCCCTGACGAAGCCACTTTCTTTCAGAGCATATTCAAATCTCGAAAATGTTACAAAAAATTCTAATAAAATTTTTTCTGATATCTCGAGTGACTCTACTATTCTTTCCACCATGTCTGCACACCCCCGATATTACGACATCACCCTTCGCCAGATGCGGTTCAATACCCGCTTCTCTTGTCGAGACATCGCATACTTTTTGAATCGATTGACTTCACTCTTCAGCCAAGGTCTCGCAGTTTTGTCCCCAGTTTGACTGATAATCTCCAATTGAAGCCATGCTCGTGCGTCATAATGTTTGCCTGGTCGCGGCCATCGCGGCTTAAGATGAGCAAAAGAAAAAGAAAGCTTACCAATCTCACCAACAAGCACAGCGTTAAGAAATTCCGCAATTTTTGCGACATCGTCACTTGGATGTCCGACGAACTTGATCGCCAGAGCCGAAAAGGTAGTTGGATTTTTCGCCACAGTGGTTGACAGGAGAGATCGCGCTACTTGAGGAGACACCGCCGACCATCCCGATTTCCCCAAAATTGGTTCTAGGTCTTTTGGTTCACCACCAAACCAATAGTATGCCAGTGTCGCTACCGCTCCACCCAACTCTCCTCGACTACCTGTTCCTATTGATCCATTAAGATATCGTAGTACAAGATCAAGGACGGCACGTTCATCGGTGTGGCAAATATCGGCAAGTAATAGGGCGTCAAAAAATTGCGCCTCAGTAGCTTCGAAAAGAGATTCTCCTTGTTCAACATATCTCTCAAATATGTTGAGCAAGGTTTCTATTCTTCCGCGTTTCGCTAGGGATGAAAAAACACGAGACGCTATAGCCGGATACTCCACGATATGGTCGTAAGCATATTGGTCAAGAAAGTTGGAATCACACCACACGGCGCAGGCATAGAACCTCTTTAGCACTTTATCCCAGTGGCCCTTCCTTTCATATGTGATATGTGCGCGCATTTCCCCATATCGTTTCAACCTCTCGAGCGGATTCTGCTTTCGGTTTGAAGCCTTTCTTCTTCCAGCGATCTTCCCAATTTGTCAAAGACTCGTTCGACTCCAAATGGAACTCTATGACCACTTCGTCAGGTGAAAGAAATTTTGTTTTTCCAGCATTTAGGGTAAGTCGTTGCCTCTGCAATGAACGTGTTAAAAGATTTACTATTCGCCGTGCATCAGTAACCGACAGTGCCCCGATATTCTGGTCGTCCATCCAACGTACGTATCTATCTTCGCCTCCATCACCAAGGGCACGAATAACATTGTGATCATGCTCAAATAGGAATAGATGGCCAAGTTGGCGTGAACAATCAAGTTCATCAACGGGCAGACCAACTCTCGGATTAGGAGAATGTCCGGCCGTTGGTTTCAGCATCTCCAGCAACCTACCCAGTATAGCCACCGCTTTCCGGGGCAATCCTAATGGCGCTAAATATTCGATCAGGAGATCGTGTTCAATAGAATCAAAATCACTACTGTCCCAACGTTGATGTCTTGGAATGTTGTAACATCATGTAACAAATTTATATTTGCCGAAAAATGTCATTTATCGATTTGAAATTTTGTTTTCCCGAATGCCATAGTCCTGCA
>JBEKXK010000183.1:0-2519 GCA_049512055.1 Syntrophales bacterium
GGGGACATACTACATTCCGTTTATCTGCGGCGCCGTTGTTTGTGCTATTGCATGCGTGATTATCGCCATGACGAAGTCGCCCGAGAAGAAGGTTTGTTAGTTTCCGGGTGTGATTTTGGGAAGGGAACCGGCACCATTACCGGAGGCACTGGGAAAGCCGCTGGAATTCAGGGTAGGTTTAACATTAATCGAACTGTGGTACGTACAGCGTTAGAAGGAGTTGGGCAAAATTATACTAAAGGAACGATAAAATATACACTGCCTTAAAGTGAATGTTTAAATTGATGACCTTAAAGAAAGGCAGAACCAGAAATGGTTTTGCCTTTTTTATTGAACACTTCAAGTCGTAATCACCGGTATAAACTCATTGCTGAAATTAAGGATAAGTAGGTGAACTAAATAATCCCATGCCTACAAAGAGTTACACACGATACTTCATTGGCCCGTCCTCACATAGATTTCTATAAAATAAATTAAAAAAACCCTTGGCAGCGAATTATTCATCTTTAATAGCTGCCGTAAATTTGCATTGTTGCGGCTTGTTTCAAACTCAATGTGAAAAACTGGTATTGAAAAAGAGGACGCGTATTGATATGTATACGCTCCCGTTTGGGGTATTGCGGCCATCGCTCGCTTTTCCTGCAGGGAGATTAATTTGAAGGAAGTAGTCTCAATATGCCAAGCATAATTCTAAAAGACTGTCCCAAGGTTTACATTCTGGAGACGCACCGTTCAAAGACACCGGACTCCACACTACAATTTATCCAAAGCATCAGAGAACTGATCAGCATGATTGACTTTCGGGAAGCATCCGACCTCGACAGGATCGGGATTCCGGTCTTTATTTGCCATCGCATAAGGCCGGACAGTTCCAGAAAATGGATCCCCGCATGGACGGACTGGACACCTACCGGAGCATCCTTGAGATTCATCCGCAATAGAAGGCAATTATCGTGAGCGGCTTTTCGGAGTCGGACCGGCTGATTACCGCCCAGGCCCTCGGTGCGGGCGCCTATGTGAGAAAGCCCTATGTCATAGAGAAACTGGGGCTTTCCGTGAAGAAAGAGGTGGATAGAAAATAGATGATGTCATATTGAAGATCTCCGAAGCAAGCTACGGGGAATGCGCTCGCTACCGAATTCAACAGTACGAACGGCTACCATTGATTCTCAGTGATGAAGCCAGGTGTGACTTTGTAGGTGCTATCAATAAGCTGTCCTTATCCTTTCACGACACCCTCTATCCGTCCTATTCTACAGTCTAAATTTCTAATATTATAATGTCCTGACCAAAATGGACGATGCTATTTGTTTTTTTCTCAACGCATATTTCATATTTTTTACGTCCCTATTCATCGAGGTTGTTTTATTTTGGGGCCAACGTGTGTTAATATTTCACGTGCATCAAAGGCCTTCATATTTTCTTCAGGCTTCTTCCCGTGCTTGAGTTTAATTAGTACTGTTGCACCGGGAGCATTCACAGTCTGCAATGACGCATCATACCTTCTCCTTCCACCTGGTGCCATTCCCCAAAAATCTTCTGTCGTTATGTCTTTCTCCTCAATCACAACGAAATAGTCATAACCATTCTGAAGGGTGATTTCAGCACAGCGATAAGCGAGAAGACCTTTCATGGCATCGTACGTGGTTGCATCATTACATTTATAACTTACTTGAAACACGTCTTTTTGTATTTGTGTCTCGGAATATCCCGTATATGGATCACCCACTCCCAATTTCCAGTATCCGGTCGGGCCTGGCGCACACGACATCATTAAAAAAGTGAACACTATAATCATTAGAACATGATTTACTTTCACAATGACACCTCTTTTTTTACAATAAGGAAATACCATGCAAGTATGGATATAATATTATTGAGACAATGCCCATATTTTTTATACAATTAGTAATAAGTGGAGTAAAGAAATAAGTCAAACAGGCATTATTCTATTTTCGTAATATGGCCACTGATCAACGCAATCTTCTTTTTATCAGTCCTACCTTTACAGCTTAGTTTCCAATATAAGGTGAACCAAATAATCGCCTTCTTCCTGTATTCTTGCTTTTCTGATTTAGCCTCTCCATACAACATTTCAATCCATAGTGAATGAAAAACCCACAGCACTTTTACTCAAAATGTGATAAATGTATAGCAACCGGTTGCAATCACTTCGACATATTTCAGGGCAAGCGCTGCATCAGGTGAAGTATAAAATATACGAAGAGGAATGCATCATGGAAAGCAAACCATATTCTAAGGGCCTCGAAGGCATAGTAGCTGACGAAACTCGCATTTGCAAAGTTGATGGCATCAATGGAAAGCTTTACTACCGGGGTTACTCCATAGAGGATCTTGCCGCCTACTCAAACTATGAGGAAGTTTGCTATCTGCTGTTATATGAGCAACTTCCAACTTCTGCTGAACTGAAGGATTTTTCGGAACGGATGCGGCAAAGCCGTCCCCTCGTCCAGCCTGTTCTGGATATGATACGGTCTTTTCCTGCATCCGCCCATCCC